>CADEFK010000026.1:0-20423 GCA_902826595.1 uncultured bacterium
CGGGGCGTCAGCTTCTTCAGCCCCTCCTCCAGCCCTTCCCTGGCGAGCTCCGACTGTTCCAGGGATTCGAGAACCTGTTCCTGGCTCGAACCCGCGTCAGAAACGGCGTCGAGGTACGTTATGGAGTCGTCGTCCTTGAACGAGGTATCGAGGGAAAAGTCTCTCGACGCCATTCTGAGCTCCATGTCAATTACGTCTTTGTCCTTCACCCCGAAAAGTCCGGCTACCTTGCTGATATCCGAACCGCTCAATTCATCGTGCCGTATGTTGAGGTCCTTCTTCGCCCTTCCGATTTTATGGAAAAGCTTCCTCTGCGCCTGGGTGGTGCCTATCTTCACATGGCTCCAGAACTTCATTATATGGTTCTGTATTTTTGCCCTTATCCACCACACGGCGTACGAAATAAGCCGGTACCCCTTATAAGGGTTGAATTTTTTGACGGCGTTCATGAGCCCGATAGTACCTTCCTGCACCAGGTCTCCGAGAGGAAACCCGTAAGATATGTACTCGGACGCTATCTTTACCACGAACCTTAGGTTGGATACGACAAGCGTATTCGCCGCTTCGATGTCGTTCTCCTCGTAGTATCTGACCGCCAGTCTGTATTCCTCTTCTCTGCTTAAAACCGGGTATTTATTGACTTCCTTCAAAAAAATACCGATCGGTTCTCTCACTGCCACTGCTTTCATCCGTTTCGTACCCCCTTTTTGAAAGCTAATCATCATCGTATGAATGTCAAGGGTATGGAAAGATGAAAGGTGAAATATCTTATTCTAATGATACAGGGTAGTTAATATCGAGATATTGATACTTTCCTTAAATATTACAAGGGGGGCCGCACAGGTGCCGGCTCCCGGGATAAAGAAAAAGCGTTAGTGTTCAGCCCGCCTGTGTCGACTCGACTACTTTCTTGGCGGCTTCCCTCATATCTGCGCCTGTAATTATGTTAAGCCCTGATTGGGAAAGCATTTTCCTTCCGAGCTCCACGTTCGTGCCCTCGAGCCTGACTACGAGCGGCACGTTGATGCCCACCTCTTTGGCGGCTGTGATGATTCCTTCGGCTATCGTATCGCATTTCATGATGCCGCCGAAGATGTTGACGAAAATGGCCTTAACGTTGGGGTCGCTCAGTATCATCTTGAACGCCTGGGTTACCTGCTCGGTATTCGCACCCCCGCCGACATCTAGGAAGTTCGCGGGCTCCCCGCCGTGGTGCTTTATTATATCCATTGTCGACATAGCTAGACCCGCACCGTTCACGAGGCAGCCTATGTTGCCGTCGAGCTTAACATAGCTTATGCCCCATTTCTTGGCTTCGAGCTCGGTCGGGTCCTCTTCGGACGGGTCGTGAAGCTTTTCTATGTCCGTGTGCCTGAAGAGCGCGTTGTCGTCGAAGTTCATCTTCGCGTCGAGCGCGAAGACGTCCCCGCTCTTGGTGAGTATTAGCGGGTTGATTTCCGCGAGCGAGCAGTCTTTCTCGGTGAAGAGCTGGTAGAGACCCGATATGAATTTAACCGCCTTGTTGACCGATTTGCCCTCGAGACCGAGGAAATAGGCTATTTTCCTGCATTGATAGGGGAGGAGTCCGATCGTGGGGTTGACGTATTCCCTGGTTATTTTTGCGGGGTGTTTCTTTGCAACCTCTTCTATCTCCATGCCGCCTTCGCGGCTCGCCATTATTACAATCTGCTCCCTCGACCTGTCTATGACCATGCCGAGGTAGAGCTCTTTCTCGATCTCCGAGGCTTCCTCGACGAGCACCTTCTGTACGAGCTTTCCTTCGGGCCCCGTCTGGTGTGTTACAAGTATCATGCCCAGTATCTCTGAAGCGATGCGCTTTACCTCGTCGAGCGTTGTGGCGAGCTTGACGCCGCCGCCCTTCCCCCTGCCGCCCGCGTGTATCTGCGCCTTTACGACGAACCTTTCCACGTTCAGATCTTTCGCTATCTGGTGTGCCTCGTCCTCCCGGAACGCGACCTTGCCCGTGGGCGTGGCTACCCCGTACTGCGAAAGAAGCTCCTTGGCCTGATACTCATGGATATTCAATTTACAATCCTCCTCGGAGATACGGTTATTACTGTTTGGGGCTTCCCTTGAATTTCTCGAGCAGCCACTGAAGCGGGTCGAAGTACGTATCGGCCACCCTTTCCTTAAGCGGGATTATGGCGTTGTCGGTTATATGTATGTGCTCGGGGCACACTTCTGTGCAGCATTTCGTGATGTTGCAGTATCCTATGCCCGCCTGGTCCCTTAAAAACTCCTTGCGGTCGAGAGTATCGAGGGGGTGCATTTCGAGCTCTGCGATTTTGATAAGCATGCGCGGGCCGATGAATTCATTCTTCTTGTCGTGGTTCCTGAGTATGTGGCAGACGTCCTGGCAGAGGAAGCACTCGATGCATTTCCTGAACTCCTGGCCCCTTTCGACGTCTTCCTGATACATCACCCATTTCGTGTCCTTTGCCGGGGTGAACGGCGGTATCGTTTTTCTGACCTTGTAATTCCATGAGACGTCGGTCACGAGGTCCTTTATGATCGGGAATGTCTTGATAGGGTATACGGTCACGGGTTTGTCGAGGGGAAGCGTATCGAGCCTGGTTTTGCAGGTGAGCTTAGGCATGCCGTTTATCTCCGCGCTGCATGAGCCGCATTTGGCGGCCTTGCAGTTCCACCTCACTGCCAGATCCCCGTCGTAGTTAGCCTGAATGAAGTGGATGGCGTCCAGGACGACCATGCCTTCTTCGAGAGGAACTTCGTATTCCTTTTCCGCGCCCCCGTTCGAGTCGCCCCTGTACAAACGCATTTTCACGACAGCCATTTATTTGTGACCTCCCTCCACGATCTTTCTAAGCTCCTCGGGTATCTGAGGCAGCGGGGACGTTCCTATTTTCATGTTCCCGTTTTCTTTCGAGATTACCGAATTCACTCTTCCCCATTTTTCATCGTCGTATTTAGGGAAATCCACCCTGCTGTGTGCGCCCCTGCTCTCTTCCCTCTGGAGCGCGCACCTCGCTATGGCTTCCGAAACGATGAGCATCGATTTCAGGTCCTTGCACAGGTGCCACCCGGGATTGAACATGCGCGAGCCCTCGATCCTCAACTGGGAAGCCCTGTCTTTCAGCACCTGTATCTCTTCGATTCCGTCCGAGATCTTCTCCCTGGTGCGGAATACGCCTATGTATGCCCCCATCGCCTCCTGCAGCGCCTGGTGCACCGTGTACGGGTTCTCGCCCTCCGCGTTCTCGAACGGGCGGGTCATCTCCCGAGCGGCCTTCTCGAGCTCGACGTCGTCTATTTTCAGGGCGTTGTCCCTGAGCTCGTTCGCGTACTGCGCGGCGCCCAACCCCGCCCTCCTCCCGAACACGAGGAGGTCCGAGAGGGAGTTTCCCCCAAGCCTGTTGGCCCCGTGCATGCCGCCGGCGGCTTCTCCAGCGGCGAAAAGACCCGGCACCGTGCTCCCCGCCGTGTCCGCGTCTACGCGGATCCCTCCCATGATGTAATGGGTCGTCGGGAACACCTCCATCGGCTCCTTCGTGATGTCTATTTCTGCGAACTCCATGAACTGATGATACATGCTCGGGAGCTTCTTCTTTACGTAATCCGCTCCCCTGTGCGAGATGTCGAGGTAGGCCCCGCCGTGGGGCGATCCGCGTCCCTCCATGACCTCCGTGTAGATGGACCTGGCGACGACGTCTCTCGTCGAGAGCTCCATCCTCTCGGGGTCGTATTTTTCCATGAACCTCTCGCCGTTCCTGTTAGTGAGAAGCCCTCCCTCGCCCCTGACGGCTTCGGTGACGAGGATGCCCCTTACGCTCGGGGGCCAGACCATGCCGGTCGGGTGGAATTGTACGAACTCCATATCGATCAAATCCGCCCCGGCTTCGTAGGCAAGGGCTTGTCCGTCGCCCGTGTATTCCCACGAATTGGATGTAACCTTGTAAGCTTTTCCTATTCCCCCGGTAGCGATGATCACGGTCTTGGTCTTGAACAGGACGAACCTGCCGCTCTCCCTCCAGTAGCCGAAGGCCCCGGATATCCTCTCGCCGTCTTTTAACAGATGAGTGATAGTGCATTCCATGTACACTTCCATTCCGGAGTGTATGCCCCTGTCCTGGAGCGTGCGGATCATCTCGAGCCCCGTCCTGTCGCCCACGTGCGCGAGCCGCTTCCACGTGTGGCCTCCGAAGGCCCTCTGCATTATCTTGCCGTCCTTCGTCCTGTCGAACAGGGCGCCCCAGTGCTCCAGTTCCTTTACGCGGTCAGGGGCTTCCTGGGCGTGAAGCTGTGCCATGCGCCAGTTATTCAGCATCTTCCCGCCGTGCATCGTGTCGTGGAAATGGGTCTTCCAGTCGTCCTTGGTGTCCACGTTCGCGAGCGCCGCAGCGACTCCACCCTCGGCCATGACCGTGTGGGCCTTGCCCAGAAGCGACTTGCAGACGAGTCCGACCGACGCCCCCTGGGCCGATGCCTCGATCGCAGCCCGGAGACCCGCGCCCCCGGCGCCTATAACGATGACGTCGTGCGTATGTGTTTCGTACTTCTCCATTTAAATTAACCTCACGTCTGTGATAACGCCCCTTGCGAGCAGGAATACGTAGAGGTCGGCCAGCGCGACGCCGAAGAGGCTGACCCATGCCCAGAGCATGTGGTGCTCGTTGAGCGCGCTTGCCTTCCCCCATAGCATGAACCGTGTGGGGCATTTCGAGAATACATCGAGATTGCCGCCTATCAGATGGCGGAACGAGTGGCATGATAAGGAATAAAGCGAAAGAAGCGCCGCGTTTGCGAACAGGACGAGGGTGCCTACCCCGACCCCGAGCCCGTCTTCGAATTTAAGCGCCTTGAAGGCGTCCACCCAGAGGAAGAAGAGCACTACGCCCGCGGCATAGAAGAAGTAGCGGTGTATGTTCTGGAGTATGAACGGGAGCTTCGATTCACCCGCGTAGGAGCCTTCCTTCGCGAGGGGGCGCACGGCGCACGCGGGCGGGGCGAGGAAGAACGACCTGTAATAAGCTTTCCTGTAGTAGTAACACGTCGCCCTGAAGCCGAGAGGGGCCCAGAGTATGAGGAGCGCCGGCGAGAACGGCCACCAGGATGCGAGAATGTAGGGCGAGTAAAAGGGAGAGAGGTAAGGCTCAACGAGAAAGTCGGCGTTCGACAGGGCGCGCCACGTCGAGTAAATGCCGAAGGACCCGAGCACGACGGCCGTGATAAGGGGTGCGGCCCACCATGTGTCCCGCCTCAGCGTCACTGCGTTCTGCGCGGTTCCATTTGCCATCTCGGTGCCTCCCTAACCTGTTTCAGTACTTGTATTTTATTGCCACGGGCTTGTAATATTCTTTCCGGGAAAAAATCGGTCTGTAATATTATATTAACGCCCGGGGCTAGTCAAGGAGACGGAAGCCCCGGGCCCGGCGTTTTTTCCTGCTATTTCCCGGACATTTTTTCTATGTGATCGCAGAGCTCTTTCACGTGAGCCGCCGACAGATGGAGCTCCTCGCTCTCTTTCTTCGTGAGCTTTATCTCGAAAATTTTCTCCACGCCTTTGCTCCCGAGAACTACCGGTAGGCCGACAAAGATGTTATCGACGCCGTACTCGCCCCGGGCCAGGACGCAGCACGGAAGAATCTTCTTCTTATCCCTGAGTATCGCATCGACCATCTCGACGGCGGATACGGCGGGGGCGTAAAACGCGCTGCCCGTCTTAAGGAGCGCAACTATTTCACCTCCCCCCTGTCTGGTCCTCTGTATTATGGATTCGATCCTGTCGGCAGGGATGAGCTCCGTGATTGGAACGCCCGCCACCGTGGTCGCTCTAGCCAGCGGAACCATGTCGTCTCCGTGTCCTCCGAGGACGAACGCGTGGATGTTTTCGACGGACACGCCGAGCTCCATTCCTATGAAAGACCTGAACCTGGCGGCGTCGAGCACGCCGGCCATTCCCATGACGCGCTCCCTCGGGAAGCCGCTCACCTTATGGGCTATATAAACCATCGCGTCGAGCGGGTTTGTAACGAGGATCAATATGGCGTTCGGGGACCTGCTGGCGACGTTTTCGGTTACCTGTTTCACTATCTCCGTGTTAGTGGCTATAAGGTCGTCCCTGCTCATCCCGGGCTTACGGGGTATGCCCGACGTTATGACCACCACGTCCGAATTCGCGGTTTCCTCGTAGCTGTTGGTACCCGTTATGTTTACGTCGTAACCGTAAACGGGGTTCATCTCCATCATGTCGAGCGCCTTGCCCTGGGGCATGCCCTCGAGAATGTCCACTAAAACTACGTCGCCCAGCTCGAGCTGGGCAAGCATTAATGCCGTTGTGGCGCCGACGTTGCCCGCGCCTATTACAGAAATCTTTGGTCTGCTCATTTTGAATGCTCCTTCAATGTTGTTTCTTTATTGTTTTTTCATGTCGTCGTTTTCAGGACACTGCGGCTGACGCGCGCGGCGCATAGCTCTATACGAGCACCCTGTCCATGTTGGCGGCTATGGTCTCGCCGAACTCGGAGCACTTGAGGAGCTTCGCGTTCTCGAGCTGGCGCTCGAGGTCATACGTGACGGTCTTGTCGAGTATCGTAAGCTCCATCGCCTTTACTATGAGATCGGCCGCCTCGTCCCAGCCCAGGTATTCGAACATCATCACGCCCGAAAGTATGAGCGAGCCAGGGTTTACCTTGTCCTGACCCGCGTATTTGGGGGCCGTGCCGTGAGTGGCCTCGAAGAGCGCCAGGTAATCGCCTATATTGCCGCCGGGCGCCATTCCGAGCCCTCCTACCTGCGCGGCGCACGCGTCGGACAGGTAATAGCCGTTCAGCTTCGAGGTGGCTATCACGTGATATTCCCTCGTCCTCGTGAGTATCTGCTGGAGCATGTTGTCGGCGATCCTGTCGTTTATCACTACCTTGCCTTCAGGGTTCTTGCCGCCCATTTTCTCCCACAGGTCGTCCTCCGTGATCACCTGCTTGGGGAATTCTTCCCTCGCGAGCTCGTAGCCCCAGTCCCTGAACGCGCCTTCGGTGAACTTCATTATATTCCCTTTATGCACTATGGTTACGCTCTCTTTATTCTTTTCGATGGCATACCGCAGGGCCTTCCTGACGAGCCTCTTCGTGCCGAACGGGCTTATGGGCTTTATGCCTATGCCCGAGCCTTCCCTGATGTTAACCCCGTATTTCTCGACGAGGTAATTCCTTATGTCTATCGCTTCCTTGGAGCCGCTCTGCCATTCTATGCCCGAATAAACGTCCTCCGTGTTCTCCCTGAATATGATCATGTCCATATCCTCGGGCCTCTTTATCGGAGACGGCGTGCCCTTTATATAGCTGACCGGGCGGACACAGGCGTATAAATCGAGCATTTGCCTGAGCGCGACGTTGAGGCTCCTTATACCTCCCCCTATCGGGGTGGTGAGGGGGCCTTTGATGGATACTACATATTCCCTGAGGTCAGCGAGCGTTTCCTCGGGCAGCCATTCGCCCTTGAGGTTAAACGCCTTCTCCCCCGTGAGCACCTCGCGCCACGTTATCTGTCTCTTGCCCTTGTACGCCTTTTCCACGGCGGCGTCGAAAACGATCTGCGACGCCCTCCATATATCGGGACCCGTGCCGTCGCCTTCGATGAAGGGAATTATCGGGTGATCGGGGACGATGATGGTGTCGTTCTTTTTGTCGATTTGTATTTTTTGTCCCAAACTCGGTTTCGAGGATGACATCTTGAAAACTCCTGTTGAAAAATTTGGACTGAAATATAAATAATAAACGCCTGAAATTCAAATGATCGGGGCGCCCGGACCCGCGGGCGGAGGCATACGTTCCCTGAGGTATGAACGAGACTGTTTCATCACCCCGGACGCGGCGGACGTCCTATTGCTTCATCATCTGTCTCAGCACCGTTTGCAGTATCCCGCCGTTTTTATAATATTCGACCTCTATTGGGCTGTCCAGACGGCACGTTGCCATGAACGTAAAGTTATCCCCCTCCCTGCGCGTTACCCGTACGGGGATGTCTTTACCGTGCTTGAGGTCTTCGGTAACGCCTTCTATGTCGAATTTCTCATGACCCGTGAGCCCGTAGGTGCGGCTGCTCTCGCCGTCCTTGAACTGGAGCGGAAGGACGCCCATTCCAACAAGGTTGCTCCTGTGTATCCTTTCGAAGCTCTCCGCGATCACCGCCTTTACGCCAAGTAGTATCGTTCCTTTGGCGGCCCAGTCGCGCGAGCTGCCGGTGCCGTATTCCTTGCCCCCGATCACGACGAGCGGTATTCCTTCGGACTGGTATCTCGTCGAGGCGTCGAATATGGACATCTGCTCGCCCGAAGGGACGTGCATGGTTACGCCCCCCTCGACGCCGGGCAGCATGAGGTTTTTGATCCTGATGTTGGCGAAGGTCCCTCGTATCATGACCTCGTGGTTGCCCCTGCGGGACCCGAAACTGTTGAAGTCCCTGGGCTCTACGCCGTGAGACACGAGGTATTTCCCGGCGGGGCCGTCTTTCGGTATGGAGCCCGCGGGGGATATGTGGTCGGTCGTTATGGAGTCCCCCAGAAGTGCGAGAGCGTACGCGCCCCTTATGTCCCTCGCTCCGGGAACGTCGAGAGAGAATTCCTCGAAAAAGGTCGGGTTCTGGATATACGTCGACTTTTTGTCCCACTTATAGAGGTCTCCTTCGGGAACGTCGAGCGTCTTCCAGGTCTCGTCGCCCTCGAAAACGTGCTCGTACTGCGCCCGGAAGAGCTCGGGGTTCAGCACCTTGTTTACGGTATCGCTTATTTCTTTCTGCGAAGGCCAGACGTCCTTCAGGTAAACTGGCTTTCCGTCGGCCCCCTTGCCTATGGGCTCTTTATAAACATCCACGTCCACCGTGCCCGCGAGCGCGAATGCCACTACGAGCGGGGGCGAAGCCAGGTAAGCGAACTTGACGAGGGGATGGACCCTTCCTTCGAAATTCCTGTTGCCGCTGAGCACGGCCGCGCACGTGAGGTCGTTAGCCTTTATGGCCTCCTCCACGGGCGCGGGCAGGGGGCCGCTGTTTCCGATGCATGTGGTGCAGCCGTATCCTACGAGATCGAAGCCCAGCTTGTCCAGGTATTTCGTGAGCCCGGCCGCGTCCAGGTAATCGGTAACCACCCTCGATCCCGGGGCAAGACTCGTCTTGACCGACGGCTTTACCGTCAGCCCCTTCTCCGCGGCCTTCTTCGCCACGAGCCCCGAGGCGATCATGACCGACGGGTTGGAGGTGTTGGTGCAGCTGGTTATGGCCGCTATCGTGACCGAACCGTTTCCTATCTCGTCTTTTTTACCCTCTATGTCTATGACGACTTTTTTATTTAAGTCCTTGCCGTCCCCTGTTTTTGATTTGAGCACTTTTTCGTAAGATTCCTTCAGGCTCTTAAGCGAGACCCTGTCCTGGGGGCGGCTGGGCCCCGCCATCGAGGGCTCGACGCTTGAAATATCGAGCTCCAGGGTATCCGTGTAAACGGGGTCGGGCGTGGAGTCCGTCCTGAACAGGCCCTGCTCTTTCGTGTACGTCTCGACAAGATCGACGAGCTTCCTGTCCCTTCCCGTGATTCTCAGATAGCGGAGGTTCTCCTCGTCGACCGGGAAGAACCCCATAGTCGCCCCGTACTCGGGGGCCATGTTCGCGATTGTGGCTTTATCCGAGAGTGCGAGCTGGCTCAGTCCCGGCCCGTAGAATTCGACGAACTTCCCGACGACCCCCTTTTTCCTCAGCATCTCGGTCACCGTGAGGACGAGGTCGGTCGCCGTGACGCCTTCCGCGAGCTGCCCGTGGAGCTTGAACCCGATCACCTCGGGCAGGAGCATGTAGAGGGGCTGGCCCAGCATGCAGGCCTCCGCCTCTATGCCCCCCACGCCCCAGCCGAGCACGCTCAGGCCGTTTATCATCGTGGTGTGGGAATCCGTTCCGACCAGCGTGTCGGGATAGGCCACGGTCCTGCCGTTTTTCTTCGCGGACGATACGACGCTCGCCAGGCATTCGAGGTTGACCTGGTGGACTATTCCGGTGCCGGGGGGGACGACCCTGAAATTATCGAAAGCCTTCTGCGCCCATCTCAAAAACGCGTACCTCTCGCCGTTCCTCTCGTATTCGCGCTCGACGTTGAGCTTAAACGCCTTGTCGCTCGCGAAGTAGTCGACTTGGACGGAATGATCTATAACGAGGTCCACGGGAACTATCGGGTTTATCTTGTCCGGGTTCCCGCCGAGCCTGTTGACGACGGTCCTCATCGCGGCCAGGTCTACCACGCACGGGACGCCGGTGAAGTCCTGCAGTATCACGCGGGCGGGACAATAGGGTATCTCTTCGGCGTGGAGAGCGTCGGGGCTCCACCCGGCGAGCGCCCGGACGTGGTTGTCGTTGATTACGGCGCCGTCGTAATTCCGGACGACGTTTTCAAGCAGGATTTTTATCGACACGGGGAGGCGGGAAATGTCTTTGCCAAGAGTCTTTTCAATTGATTTCAAAGAATAGTAATCGACCTCGCCCGAGCTCGTTTTGAGCGTAGAAAGGGCTTTTAGCTTATAGTTTATCTCACTCATTCTATTCTCCTTAGCTAGCTTGTTGAGCGGAAGGTTTTCCCTAACATTCTACAGTTGAATCGGTACAAATCAAGCGGATTGGGCCTGTGAATTCATCTGAATTTGAAAGGCGGAGAAACGCTTGCGGCGGGAGGTCCTTTCCACGGCCCCCGGGTGTCCGTATGCGGGTTCCGCTATATGGAACCGTTACTCGGAAGGGCGGCCTCGGCTTCCGCTCAGTCGGTCTTTCTGAATATGAGAGAGGCGTTCGTTCCCCCGAAGCCGAATGAATTGCTGAGGGCCGTTTTTATGTCGGCATTACGCGCCTCGTTGGGAACGTAGTCGAGGTCGCACTCGGGGTCGGGGAATTCATGGTTGATCGTGGGAGGGAGTATGCCCCGGTCGAGCGCGAGAACCGTAAAGGCCGCCTCCACGGCGCCCGCAGCGCCGAGCAGATGCCCGGTCATCGACTTCGTGGAGCTGACCGGTATCTTGTAGGCTCTGTCGCCGAAGACCTGTTTGATGGCGTTCGTTTCGTTCGAATCGTTGAGCTGGGTGGACGTCCCGTGGGCGTTTATGTAATCGATTTCGCCGGGGTTGATGCCGCCGTCCTTCAAGGCCGCGAGCATGCACCGCTCGGGCCCGTCGAGAGATGGGGCCGTAATGTGACTAGCGTCGCTGCTCATGCCGTACCCGACGATCTCGGCGTATATCCTCGCGCCCCTTTTTTTCGCCATCTCCAGCTCTTCGAGTATAAGCATCCCCGAACCTTCGCCGATTATGAAGCCGTCCCTTTCCTTGTCGAAAGGGCGCGAGGCGCGCTCGGGCTCGGCGTTCCGCGTGGACAGCGCCCTCATGGCGTTGAACCCTCCGAACGTGAGCGGGATGATGGGGGCTTCGGTGCCGCCCGCGAACATGACGTCGGCCTCGCCGTTCCTTATAGCCATGGCAGCGTAGCCTATGGCGTGTGCGCTCGCCGCGCACGCCGTTGTCGTGCAGCAGTTGGGGCCTTTGGCGTTGAAGAATATTGAGACGTATCCGGCGGCCATGTTGTTGATGATATTGGTAATGAAGAACGGGGATAGCCGTCCGGGTCCTTTTTCGTCCAGCATGTGCACCGTATTGACGTAAGTCTCCATGCCGCCTATGCCAGAGCCGATGATCGTACCCGTGAGCGGGGACAGCTCTTCCGTTAGCTCGAGTCCCGAATCCTCGAGCGCGAGCTTGGCCGAGGCGACGGCGTACTGAATGAACGCGTCCGTCTTCCTCGCTTCCTTCGGGTTCATGAAGAGCTCGGGGTCAAACCCGTGTATCTCCGCCGCTATCTGCGTCTTGTGCTCGGCCGGATCGAACTTCGTAACCAACCGAACGCCCGAACGCCCGGCGCAGACCGCGTCCCAAGTCTCCTTGTTCCCGATACCGAGGGGCGTAACGAGCCCTACTCCGGTGACCGCTACCCTTCTTTTCATTACTTTTTACGCTCCAGTATGAAGTTGACCGCGTCCTGAACCGTGATAATGGATTCCGCGTCCTCGTCGGATATCTCGAGCCCGAACTCGTCTTCCATAGACATGATGAGCTCTACGAGATCGAGGGAGTCGGCACCCAGATCCTCTATGAACGAGGATTCAGGAGAGATCTCGTCCTCGGTCTTACCCAGCTGACCCGCAACCATCTCTTTGACTTTTGCGAGTATTTCCTTGTCCTGAGCCATATCAAACACCTCCTGTTTTATATTAAGTGTATATTCCGCCGTTTACCCTTATTACCTCGCCCGTTATATACGAGGCATCGTCCGAGGTCAGGAATGCGACCACCCCCGCTATGTCTTCGGGCGAGCCGTACCTGCCCATGGGTATCCTTTCTATATACTGTTTCTTTATATCATCGGGGAGACTGTTGTTTATATCCGTCTCTATAAAGCCTGGGCTGATTGCGTTCACGGTGACGGACCGGGGCGCCATTTCCCTGGCGGCGGCCTTCGTGAAGCCGATTATACCTGCCTTGGATGCGGCGTAGTTCGTCTGACCGGCATTGCCCATCTCCCCCACGACCGACGTCAGATTAATGATCCTTCCCCACCTCTGCTTCATCATCGTGCGGGTCACGGCTTTAGTGCAGTTAAAGACCCCGTTGAGGTTGGTGTATATCACGCTGTCCCAATCCTCTTTGCTCATCCTTACAAGGAGCGTGTCGTGCACTATCCCTGCGTTATTTACGAGGATGTGTATGCCGCCGTGCTCGGTTATTATCTCCTCGATCATCTTCTGCGACATTTCGTAATCGGAGACGTCGAATTTCGAGACAGCGCCCTTCCCTCCCGCTTTTTCTATCTCTGCGATGACGTCCCTGGCCGCAGATTCATTCCTGGCATAGTTGACCACTATGAAAGCGCCCTCGGCCGCGAGCCTGAGCGCAACGGCCTTTCCTATACCTCTCGATCCCCCTGTCACGAGCGCTATCTTTTTCTCGGTTTCAGCCATTTTTGAGTGACTCCAGTTGTGACTTGTTTTCGAGACTGCCTACCCCGGCGTCCGGGAGCGTCCGCTTTATGAGTCCCGAGAGCACGTTCTTCGGGCCTATTTCGAGGAACTTACCGACTCCCTCTCTCCCCAGGGTCTCTACGGATTCGTACCACCTTACGGGACTCGTCACCTGCCTTATCAGGAGCTCCTTGGTCCTCGATGAATCGCTGTTGACCGAGGCGTCACAGTTAGTCACGATCGGCACGTTCATTTCCCCGAGCTCGACCTCGTCCAGCACCTCCGCGAGCCTTTCAGCCGCGGGTTTCATCAATATGCAGTGAAATGGCGCGCTCACGTCGAGCGGGACAACGCGCTTGGCCCCTTTTAGCTTCGCCTGCTCGGATGCCTTCATTACCGCGTCCCTGCTCCCGGAAATTACCGTCTGGCCGGGCGCGTTCAGGTTGGCGGGGCTCGCGACGTCCGATCCCGAGGACACCAGTTCGCATATCTCGCGGATGGCTCCGATTTCGAGTCCCAGGACCGCCGTCATGGCGCCTTCCCCGACGGGCACGGCTTCCTGCATGAATTCACCCCTTTTTCTTACCACAAAAACGGCGTCTTTGAAAGCCATCGAGCCGTTAGCCACGAGCGCTGAATACTCCCCGAGGCTGTGACCGGCTACGAAATCGGGCCTTAGCCCCGACTCGGACTCGAGCACCCTCAGGGCCGCGGTCGAGGCCGTGAGTATCGCCGGCTGGGCGTTCGCAGTAAGCGAAAGCTCCCCCGGGTCCCCTTCGAAGCAAAGCGCAGCGATGTCGAAACCCAGGACGTCGCTCGCCTCCTCGAAGGTTTTTCTTACCGCGCCGAACTCTCCATAAAGCTCCCTGCACATCCCCACGTATTGGGAACCCTGTCCTGGGAACACGAATGCAATCATTGGATTAGATCCTTAATCGACCGGAGAAAGCTCTATGAAACCTGTTCCTGCTTTTCCTTTATGTACGTCTTCCCTTTGTAGAAACCGCAGCTGGGGCACGCCCTGTGCGGAGGCTTGTGCTCCCCGCAGTTCTGGCAGACGGAAAGACCAGGACTCGTTACCTTATAATGGGTTCTGTTTTTCCTGGACCTGGATCTGGAATGTTTTCTTTTCGGAAGTCCCATTTGTATTCTCCCTTTTTATCTGCTTCGTAATCTATATTCTCAGCTTTTTAAGCACAGCGAACCTTGGGTCCTGCCATCCCTTTTCACATCCGCACGCCTCATTGTTGAGATTTGTGCCGCATTTCGGACACAATCCCCTGCAGTTTTCAGCGCATACGACCTTCACGGGCAGTGAAACCGCAATGAGCCCCCTCAGGTAATCATCTAGGTCGACCACGTCGCCCCTGTAGGTCTCGTGATCGACGTCATCGGCGTCTTTCACCTTGTCGGCCGGCGAGAGCATGAGCCTGATTTCGGGCTTTATGTCGAGTCTGACCGTCTCCAGGCACCTCGAGCAGGGGGTCTCTATTGAAAAAACGAGCTCTCCCAGCACGGTTACTTCCCTGAGGGACTTGGTCACTACCAGGTCGACGTCTATATCGGACGCGAGCCTAGTATACTCTTCCCCGGTCTTCAGCCCGGGTATGTTGTCGAGCCATCCCGGACTCATACGGGTCTGGACATGGAGTCCGTCGTCGCTGATGTCCGATAAGCTGATCTTCATCGCCCCGACCCCCGTCATATACCGTTTATAAATTAACGGGTCTAAATAATAATACAAGATGGGAGGTTTGCAAGTATAAGGAGAAAGCCGCGGGATTCAGGCGAGGTGGCAGGACACGAGGTGCCCGCCCCCGGCGTCTCTCAGCTCGGGTTCGACGGAGCTGCATTTCTCTACGGCAATCGGGCAGCGCGGGTGGAAACTGCAGCCCGCGGGAGGGTCTATTGGGCTCGGCACGTCGCCCTTGAGCACGGTCATTTTCTTTTGCCTGTCGGGGTCGGCGACCGGGACCGACGAAATCAAAACGCGCGTATAGGGGTGAAGCGGGTTCTTGTAGAGCTCCCCGCTGGGGGCGAGCTCCACCACCTTGCCCAGATACATCACCGCCACCCTGTCGCTTATGTGACGCACCACGCGGAGGTCGTGGGAGATGAAGAGGTAAGTGAGCCTGAACTTCTCCTGGAGCTCCATGAAGAGGTTTATTATCTGTGCCTGTACGGAAACGTCGAGCGCCGAAATCGGCTCGTCGCAGACAATGAACTCGGGGTTAAGCGCGAGGGCCCTCGCGATCGCTATCCTCTGCCTCTGCCCCCCGCTGAACTCGTGGGGGTACCGGGGAAGCGCGTCCTCCCGGAGTCCCACGGTACGCAGGAGCTCGCGCACTATGCCCTTTCTCTCGCCGGGGGTTGAGATATTATGTATGGCGAGCCCTTCCGATACTATGCTCTCTACCTTCATCCTGGGGTTGAGCGAGCCGTAGGGGTCCTGGAATACTATTTGCATCTTTTCCCTGTAGGGGCGCATGCGCGAAGGGCTTAAACCCGTGATATCGTCGGACCTGAAATAAATACTGCCCTCCGTGGGCTCGAGAAGCTTTATTATGGTCTTGCCTAGGGTCGTTTTCCCGCAGCCGCTCTCCCCAACCAACCCCACGGTCTCGCCCTCCGAGATGGTCATGTCGACGCCGTCCACCGCCTTGACGTGATTCGTGACCCTCGAGAGCACACCCGACTGAACCGGGAAGTATTTCTTGAGGCGTTCTATTTTTACGAGCTCTTTTAGCGTCATGTCAGACCTGTAACGTTACCTCGTCCGCCCGCCAGCAGGCCGAGTAATGTCCCGCTGCGTGCTCCGAGAACGGCGGCTCCTCATTCCTGCATTTATCTATCGCGAGCGGGCACCTGTCCTGGAACCTGCATCCGGGCGGGAAGCTGCCGGGGCTCGGCACTACCCCGGGTATGGCGTCGAGCTTTTCCTTAAGCCCCCTTAGGTCGGGTATGGAGTTAAGCAAGCCGACCGTGTAGGGGTGCTTCGGGTTCTTGAATAGGTCCCTCGTGACGGCGTGCTCGACCACCTTGCCGGCGTACATTACATATACGGCGTCCGCCACCTCCGCTATTATCCCGAGGTCGTGCGTGATGAGCAGCACGGACATGCCGAGCCTGACCCTCAGGTCGTCGATTAGCTCGAGTATCCCCGCCTGTATCGTGACGTCGAGCGCCGTCGTGGGCTCGTCCGCTATAAGCACCTCCGGGCTGCAGGCAAGCGCCATTGCGATCATCACCCTCTGCGACATCCCTCCCGAAAGCTCGTGGGGATAATTTTTCATCCTGCTCTCGGGGGCCGGTATTCCCACGAGCTTGAGAAGGGCTATTACCCTCTCCTTCTCTTCCTTCTTAGTAATATTCAAATGAGTCCTGAGCGATTCCCCGACCTGGTCCCCTACGGTGAAGACGGGGTTGAGCGAGCTTATCGGCTCCTGGAATATCATCGATATCCTGTTCCCGCGGAGCGCCCTCATGTCGCGGTCGCTCGATCGGAGTATGTCGGCGCCGTCGAAGATTATCTCCCCCCCCTCTATCCTGCCGGGGGGCTCGGGTATGAGGCGCATTACGGAGAGCGCCGTGACCGTTTTCCCGCAGCCGCTTTCGCCCACCACCCCGACTATCTTGCCCCGGGGCACCGAGAGGGACAGGCCGCTTACGACCTCGACCTTCCTACCTTCGGAGGAGAACGACACCGTCAAGTCTTTTATCTCGAGTGCGCTTTCCATTTGATATTCTCACTCCGTCTCACGTCACTCTCCGTCATTCGTTCCCCGTGAACTTGGGGTCAATCGAGTTTCTGAAACCCTCTCCAAGGAGGTTGAAGGCCGTCACAGTCAGAAATATAGCCGCGCCGGGGAATAGGACAAGCCACCACGCGAAATCGACGTAACGCTGGGACTGAGACAGCACGTCGCCCCAGCTCGGGTCGGGCGGGGGGACTCCGAAGCCGAGGAAGCTCAACCCGGATTCGACCAGTATCGCCCCCGCTATGCCGAAAGTAGAGTCGACGAGCACGGGTGCTAACGCGTTCGGGAGCATGTGCTTCATCATCACCCTGAAGTCGTTTCCACCGAGCGCGACCGCGGCCTCGACGTATTCGAATTTCCGGAGCTTAAGGAACTCGCCCCTTATGAGGCGGGCGACACCGGTCCAGCTCGTAGCCCCTATTACTATCATGATGTTGTATATGCTCGGGTCCCTGAACGCCAGTATGGTCAGTATCAGAAAAAACACGGGGAAAGTCATCATCACTTCGAAGAGGCGCGAGACTATGAAATCCGTGGTCCCCCCGTAATAACCCGCCATGCCGCCCAATATTATGCCTATCGCGGCCGATATGCCGACGGCGATGAACCCTATCGAGAGAGAAATCCTCGCCCCGTATATCATGCGCGCGAGCACGTCCCTGCCCCTGTCGTCCGTGCCGAAGGGGTGCTCGCCCGAGGGCGCGTTCAGTATCGAATTGAGATCGTTTTCAGTGGGGCTGTACCTCACGGGGGGGAATATTGCGAAGTCCCCGGGGCCGAGTTTCTTGTCGAGCTCCTTGAAATTCGTCCCGAAGAACTCGCTGTAGCGGAAGACGACTGGGAAATAGTAATGCCCTTCGTACTTGAGGACTATGGGCTTGTTTCCCGCGAGAAAACTCTCGAACACTGCTATGAAAAGAAGCAGCAGTATCACAATCAGGGCCGAGAGCGCGAGCCTGTCCCTTTTGAATTTCCTCCACACGCTCCCCCAGTATCCGGCGCTCTTTGTCTCCGTCAACTTCTGCCCTCGAAACTTATCCTGGGGTCTATCAGCACGTAAACGAGGTCGGATATCAGAATTCCGATCAGCGTGAGAAAAGCGGAAATCGTGGCTATCGCCATGATCATCGGGTAATCGCGGGCGAGCACGGATTCGAAGCCTAGCTGGCCTATGCCCGGTATGGAGAAAATCGTCTCTATTATCACGCTTCCGCCGATCATCGCCGGGAGTATGCCTGCAAGTATGGTGATAATCGGGATGAGCGCGTTCCTGAGGGCGTGCTTTAATATGACCTTCGACCTGGGAAGGCCCTTGGCCGCCGCCGTCCTCACGTAATCCTCCTTCAGCACTTCCATCAGGCTCCCTTTCTGGAACCTCGAGAGGTATGCGAGGCTGCCGTATGTGAGGCAGAATACAGGCAGCACTATGTGCCAGAGAAAATCGGCCGCTTTCTCGGGGAAGGGATAATTTTCCGCCCCCGGCGAGAGGATCCCGTAAACGGGGAAGACGTTCCAGTACTCGCCCCCGCCCAGAAAGAATATAAGGATCATCGCCATCCAGAAGCTCGGTATGGAGTAAAGTATGAAGAGGACGAACGTGCTCGCCCTTTCGCCGGCGCTCCCGTGCCTGACGGCCGCGTACACCCCGATCGGTATGGCGGTCAGATATATGAGGATTATCGAGATCACGTTTAGAGTAATGGTGATAGGTAGCCGCTCGGCGATCTTGTCTATGACCGGGCGGTGGTCCTTGTACGACCGGCCGAAGTCGAGAGTGACGATCTGCTTTAACCATATCCCGTAGCGGACGTATATGGGCTTGTCGAGGCCGTAGAGCCTCTTCGTCTCCTCGACTATTTCTTTAGTTATCGCCTCAGATTTTATGCCTTCGTCCAGCTGGAGTTTCCTCTCGACGGGGTTTCCGGGGGCGAGCTGAATTATGAAGAACGTGATTATCGTAATGCCCAGCATTGTGGGGATAAGGAGCAGGAGCCGCTTTATTATGTAGTCTCTCATGTCCGGGCCAGTTGGAATTATATGCGGTTATAGTGAAAAAATTAAGCGCATCGATAAAATGGCGTCCCTATGCCTGTCCAGTCTAAAATTATACGGAAACAAGTGGATAAGTCTCTCACACACCCCGCGGTTCCTGGTCCCGGGCGTTATTCCTGGTATTTCTGGAGCCCGGTCGGCACGTACCATTCTATGGGGTCAACGCCCAGGGGGTAGACTATGACGTTCTCGAACCGCTTGGCGACGGCGATGGTCGCCTTCCGGCAGAAGAGGAACGTGTAGGGCTGCTCCTCGTTCACGATCGTCGAAAATTTTCTATATAGCTCAATCCTCTTTTTCCTGTCAAATTCCTGCCTCGCCGTCTCGATTAATCTGTCGGCCTCGGCATTTTTGAACCCGACGAAGTTGGAGCCTCTCTCGGCCTGTGTCGAGCTCCATATCTGATAGGGGTCGGACTCGACGCCCATAGACCAGGCGAGCGTCACTGCGTCGAACTTCCTGTCGTTCAGCCTCGACGTGAACACAGCCCACTCTGTCTTCCTTATCTCCATGGCTATCCCCATCTTGTCGAGCTCTTCCTTAAGTATCGTGGCGATCTTCTCGCCCGTTTCGGAGCCTCCGGGTATGAGGAACTCGAACGAGAACTTCACGCCGTCCTTGTCCCTTATCCCGTCCCCGTCGTGATCGGTCCAGCCGGCTTCGTCGAGAAGCGCAGCCGCGCGTGCGTGGTCATACGGTATAGGCACAATGTCCTTATCGTATTCGGGGCTATTGATATAGAACGGGTTCGTGACTACCGCCCCCAGGTTGAACAATATCTTGTCCAGGATGAGGTCCCTGTTAACGAGGTGCGTCATCGCCCTCCTCACGCGCTTGTCCGCGAAAAATGGCCTGGCCGAATTCCATCCTATGTAGCTGTAGTTGGGGGTGTAGTAGCTGAACTTGTCGAAGTTTTTCTCGAAGTCGGCGGAGCCCGTCTGCTTTTCCCACTGTATGGGGGTGAGGCTCGCGACGTCTAGCTCCTCTCTTTTTAATACCTGGAGTGTGACGGAGGGGTCATTTATTATCCTGAATACGATCTTGTTCAGATGAGGTTTTTCCCCCCAGTAGTCGTCGTTCTTCTCGAGCACGACCTCTCTCCCGGTCGTCCACTTTACGAACCTGAACGGGCCCGTGCCTATGGGGGCCCTGCCCGCGGGATTGGTGTTGAAGTCCCCCTTCTCGAATATGTGTCTGGGTACTATCGGGATGCCGCCGCAGAATTCGAGCGCGAGGAAGTAGGGCCTCGCGTAAGTGAACCTGACCGTATGCTCGTTCAGGGCCTCGACGTTCTTTATCTCCTGGTAGTAGCTCCTTAGCTGGGGTGCGTCGACCTTCGGGTCCATTATCGTCTTGTACGAGAATACGATATCGTCGGACGTGAACGGGACTCCGTCGTGCCATTTTATCCCTTTTTTAATTGTGAACGTGTACGTGAGCTTGTCGTCCGATATGGTCCAGGACTCAGCCAGGAGCGGTTTTAATTCGAGCGACTGGTTGTCACGCTCGACGAGCCTCTCGTAGACGTTCCCTCCCGTGATTATCCCCTCGTACGCGTCTGTCGCCGTTATGGGGTTGAGCGTGGCGGGCTCGGCGCC
>CADEFK010000026.1:20523-22648 GCA_902826595.1 uncultured bacterium
GAGGGCTAAAGAAAGTACGGCGAAGAAGAATATTCTTTTCAACTTTAATCTCCTTTATGATTGGCGGTTTATTCGCTTCCGGATTTGTCGAGCTTTTTGAAGAACGGCGTTATGAGATCAATCGGTAGCGGAAAAACTATCGTCGTGTTCTTTTCCGAGGACATCTCGAGCAGCGTCTGGAGATATCTCAACTGTAAAGACATCGGATTACGGGACAGAATATCGGATGCATCGGCGAGCTTGGTCGCGGCCTGGTATTCGCCCTCCGCGGCGATGACCTTCGCTCTCCTCTCCCTTTCGGCTTCCGCCTGCTTGGCCATGGCGCGCTGCATCTCCTGGGGGAGATCGACGTATTTTACCTCTACGAGAGTTACTTTTATCCCCCAGGGGTCGGTGTGCTTGTCGAGCACCTCCTGGAGCTTGATGTTAAGCGTCTCCCTCTCGGCGAGTAGCTGGTCGAGCTCCACCTGTCCCAATATGCTCCTTAGAGTAGTCTGGGAGAGCTGCGAAGTCGCGTAGAGGTAATTCTCGACCTGTATCACCGCTTTAACCGGGTCGATGACCCGGAAGTACACGACGGCGTTCACCTTGACCGATACGTTGTCCTTCGTAATTATGTCCTGCGGCGGGACGTCCATCGTTATCACGCGGAGGCTTATCTTTGTCATCTTATCGACCATCGGGATAATCCACTTGAAGCCGGGCCCCTTGGGCGCGATTATCCTCCCCAGCCTGAACACCACGCCCCTTTCGTATTCGTTGAGTATCCTTACGCCCGAGAGTATGAGTATCACTATGATTCCGATGAATATTACAAGCGGTGAGAACATGATTACCTCCTCAGGAATATGATTTATAAACTCTTTACTTTGAGCTTGAAACCGCTTAACGCTTCCGTTACGACGACCCTCTCCCCCTTGCGCACGGGCTCGTCGCTAACGGCGTCCCAGTATTCGCCGTCGATGTAGACCTTGCCCGCGGCGTGTATTTCAGTGACCGCGCCGCCTTCTTTCCCGACCAGGCCCTCATACCCCATGCTGGGGGCGAGTGTCTGGGCCTTGATCAAATAGAATATCACGTATGCGAAAAAGAGCCCGAAGGCGAGGGTCGATGCGATGACGACGCCGAACCCGACCCTCAGGTCCGACTCCGGCGTATCGAACAGCAAAAGCGCCCCGAGCGCGAAGCTTATGAGCCCGCCCAGGGTAAGAATACCGTAGCTCGGGACGTATATCTCCGATATGAAGAGCGCAATTCCGAGAACGAGAAGCGCTATCCCCGCGTAGTTAAACGGCAGTATCTGGAACGAGACGAATCCCATGAGAAGGCACACCGCGCCCGCTACGCCGGGGAATACGAGCCCGGGGTTATAGAATTCGAGCAGGAGTCCGAGCGAGCCCAGTGACAGGAGCAGGAACGCTATGTCGGGAGTGCTAAGAATGTCGACCAGCTTCTGCTTTGCGTTCATCGCGATTTTCGTTATGACGGAGCCTTTCGTGCTGAGAACCTTGTCCCCGCCGGGAAGTTTCACCTTCATCCCGTCTATCTCCTTAACGAGGCTGTCGAGGTCGGGCGCGATCAGGTCGACGACGCGCATCTTCAACGCTTCGGTCGCGGTGATGGAGGAGCTTTTCCTAACCGCCTTCTCCGCCCACTCGACGTTCCTTCCCCTCTCCTCGGCGATGCTTTCTATAAACGACGAGGCGTAGTTCTCGAGCTTCTCTCCCATGATGTCCCTCTCCGCGTTATCGCTTCCC
Organism: uncultured bacterium; assembly: GCA_902826595.1. GTDB lineage: Bacteria > Desulfobacterota_D > UBA1144 > Nemesobacterales > UBA2774 > 2-12-FULL-53-21. The sequence continues at coordinate 22,281 of CADEFK010000026.1, forward strand.
GGAGAGCCGTCGCTTTTTCTCGACTTTTTGTCTTCATTGTCGTTATTGCCGGTATTCTCGTCAGGCCCGTTTTTCTTTTCCGGCTCCTCTTTCGAGGGCGAGATCGAGACCGGGTGCGCCGCCCCTATGCTGGTGCCGGGGGCCATGGCGGCGATATTGGCCGAGAGCGTGATGAACACGCCCGCCGATGTCGCGGAAGCCCCTTTGGGCGAGACGTAAACGACGACGGGGACCGGAGAGTTGAGTATGAGCTTCACTATTTCCTTTGTGGAGTTCAGAAGGCCGCCCGGCGTGTCGAGGAGTATTATAAGGGCCTCGGCCGACCTGCTCTCCGATTCCTCTATGCCCGTGCGTATGTAATCGAGCGT
>CADEFK010000027.1:0-20535 GCA_902826595.1 uncultured bacterium
CCTGCACGGGGCCGAATGTCCATCTGAAACGCTGCTTTTTGTAACCGAGGAATGTTTCGGGTATGAGTCCACGGCCGAACGTTTCGTTCGTGTACACCGATGAATAGCCCGCCGCGTGGATGCGTATCGACAACTCCGAGTCCTCCGTCTGGCACCATTCAGACCAGCCGCCCGCGTCTTCGAGCGCCTTTTTCCTGATGAGGCACATCGTTCCGACCGTGAGGGTGGCATCCCGCTCGTTGAGACTCGGCATGATCGTCTCGAAGAAGTACTTATATTCCCAATAGCACATCTTCAGGTAGAGGTTCTGCTCCCACTCCCTGTAATCGTGAGGGGACTGGACGAACCCAATCTTGGGGTCTTCAAAGTAGCCGACGAGCCGGTCGAGGAAATCGGGCTCGACCTGGTAGTCGCTGTCGACAACGCCTATGATCTCCACATCTGAATGCGTGTGCCTGAGCGCGAAGTTCAGCGCGCCCGCTTTTGCGCCCTTTATCGGGTCGACGTGGAAGAACCTGAACCGCTCCCCCAGTTTGGCGCAGTGCGCCTCAACGGGTTTCCAGAGATTCGGGTCCTTGGTGTTATTATCGATGACCATTACTTCGAAATTCGGATAGTCGAGCTTCGCTATGCTGTCGAGCGTGCCTATGACAACATCGGGCGGCTCGGAATAAGCCGGAACCTGGAGACACACCCTCGGGAAATTTTTCAGCTGTCCTGCGGGAAGCGGGGCGTTGGGCCTTTCCCACTTTACTTTTCCCAGCACCTCCCACTGCTCAAACGCCGTGATGATCCCGCCGAACAATGTCATGAACAGGATGGGGTAGCCGACGTACATCAGCACACGCGTAACGGTGCTTACGTCTATCGACGTTATGAACCAGAATCCCCAGATCATGCCGAAGAGCGTAAAGAGGGCGTATGTTACGAGGAGCAGCCGTCCCGCAATGGTGAAATTCCTGAGAACCTTGTGGGCTGTAACCATCGTTGCAACACCCAGCGCAGAGAGCATAACGATCTCGGGCATGGAATACCCCAGAACCCATATGCTCAAGGCCGCTACGATATTGACGTTCACGTACTCGATCAGACTGTAGTAATGTTTGTCCTTGCCTATGAGGTTCTTTACGGTTATTAGCAAAACCGAAAGAGCGAAGCTCACGGCCGAGTAGATATAGCCCGCTGTAATTAACTCACCGAAATTAAACATCTGAGTATGATCCTCCTTTAAGAACCTGAAAATTAATTTGATTTGCGTATAATCTTCCCATCATTCATTCCGTCCGGTATCAACCAATCTGCCTATTTTAGAGTTAAAACGGAAATTAACTTATTGCTGTAACGCAGGCGCTTTTGCACCCTTTCTCAGGGGAGGGACGATAACCAGTGCTTCTTAACCGCTGAAGCCTCATGCTTAGACGAAGCGGCCTCGATTTTCTGTACTTTTATTTGCATTTGCTCTTAATATATTGCAAATAATATGCCATTTCAAGTCTGGCGCAATAATTAGTGATTACAGTGTGATAGGCACCATTAAAGGTAGAATTTATACACAGTTGTGTAATTCTACACTCTCTCGCTGTGCGCAATTACACAATCCGCAGAATTATCAGTTTTCCGGGCAGGATCCGGTATTACGTTCCCCTGGATACGACGGTCGGGTATGGGTCTCTTCCGGGTATTTGCTGTCCGCTCGCGTCCTTCCCCCCGCTGCCGGTGCATTCCGGGAATTAAAGCCAGTCTTATCAGCGGCTTGGACGATTTTTTGTCGAGACTTTCGTGCTTGATCGTCCGGTTCGCCGGATCCCGTCAATTTCTTCCGCTGATTATCAGTAACGGACGGTCCGTTTCGCCTGCGATCCTCAAGGTAAGCTCCCCGAGAAATTTCTGCCTCCGCCCGAGTCTCCTGATACCGAAAATCGCGAGATCGCATTCGGCCACACGCCTTATGAGGTGGGACGCGATATCTTCTGATTTTTCCACCTGTACTTTGATCTCCCCCTTGACGGCCTGGTCGGCCGCATAGAGGAAAAGCTCTTTTCTGGCCCTGTCGTATGTTTTCCAGTCCGCACTTTCCGGCAGCACCCTGAGAAAGGTGATTTCGGGATTGCCCGAGCGGCAGATGCTGCCCAGAATTCTGGCCAGAAGCTCTCCGTGACCGCCCCTCCCTCCGACCGGGACGAGTATCCGCTTTGCCTCGAGCATCTGCCAGTCACCGGGGGCCCTGAGTATGACCACATCGCTGTCGACGCTGCTCAAGAGCGTTTCGAGGTTCTTTTCCGTGTCGCTGTCGGTGAATTGTGTCAAACCGAGAAGGAGGCTTTCGCATCCGTGCGTCTCGGAAACACGCACTATCTCAGGCCAGGGCTTCTCGGCAATGGTGATCAGGGCTTCGGGAGAGAGGCCGATGTCGAGGGAGGCGGAGACCGCCTCTTTCAAGACTTTCTGGGAATTAACGATCAAATCTTCCTCCCGGCCGGCGCTGTCTCCTCTTTTGGAAAGCATCACGGAAAGAAGGAGAACTCTTCCGGTATCCGGGGGAGCGAGGGAGCTTGCGACTCTAATCATGGCGGCCGCGTTCACAGGGTTCGCTATCGGGACCAGCACGAGGGGGCTTCTGCCCCTGAGCCTTACGAGCTCGGGGTCGAATCCCTCGGATGAGGCATCGAAAATCCTGGCGCTTCTCGCGAAGAGTATGACGTAGAGACACCCCCCGAAGCCAAGCCAAGCCAGGGCGATAAGGCCCGCCGCGGGGACGGTGAAAACCTGAAATACCGCGAGGACCAGGCATGCGGCGATCCCGAGTATGGGGATATAGGGATACAGGGGGGTAATGAAAGAGCCCTGTGAGTGGGTCTTCCTCCGGCGCGCGAGGATTCCTATCCATTGGGCAAGGGCGAATGTGATGAGGAAGATAAGACTCGCCGCTGCCCCGGCGGAGCCGATGTCGGGAACGACGAAAACGGTTATCACGATTATTGCGGCCGTGGCGAGGATTGCGTTGACCGGGGTTCCGAGCTTCCTGTCGGTGTTTCCGAGGGCCCTCGGCAGCGTCCGGTCCCGCGCCATGCTGCGGGCGACGCGGGATGCCGCCATGAGATTCGCGTAGAGGGCCGAGAGCATCGATAGTATGGCGGCGGCGATAACGATCCAGTAACCGGCCTTTCCCAGATATGTTTCCGCGGTTATGGCGATTATCGTTTCCGGGTTCGCGCGGCTGAGAGCGGTAATCGATTCCCCCGTTTTCGTCCCGGCGACGGTAATCACGAAAATTAATGGAATGTATATGGCAAGGGCCGTCATGAGGGAAATTATCATCGCCCTCGGGATAGTTTTTCCCGGATTTTTTATTTCGCCGGCTACGGCGGCGATGAGGTCAAACCCCTGAAGCGTAATAAACGTATAGCCCATCGCCTGGATCAGGCCCAGAGCCCCGAACGATAGAAACGGGGTGAAATCCCTCCTGACATCAGCGAATGTCTCTCCGGGGAGCGCCGCAAGCCCGGCTATGATGAGTATAGAAAATGCGGCGATCTTCCCAATGTTGGCAATGCCGCTGCCGCCCCCTTTATTGAACGTCAGACTGAACGTGTAATACACAACCGCGATTAAGGCGATCCCGAAGGCGGTCCGGTAAGCGCCCGGCCATCCGGGGCGTAAGCCCGGAATCACGGACAGCAGTCCGTCGACAAGGATACCTATGAAATATCCCGCGCCGACAGCATAGAGGGCCGCCGCCACTATGGATGCGAACCACGCGACCCATCCCACGGCGAAGGCGGCTCTGATCGATAATACCTTCTTCGAGAAGACGTAGGTCCCGCCGGATTCGGGGAACGCCGCCGAAAGCTCGGCAAAGCTGAGGGCGGTAATCAGCGCGATCACGCCGTTCAGCGCAAAGGCGAGGATCGCACTCGGGCCCGTAACCGAGAACGCTACGCCCGCAAGGGCCAGTATCCCGCCGCCCACGATCGCGCCCACGCCTATCCCGACCGCGCCTAGAAGTCCTATGTTCCGCTCTTTGCCGGTATCGAGAGCGTCACTCATCGGCGAGGTACCCAAAAAGCATGGTTGTTGTCTCCCATTCCGAAGGTCTCGTCACGACTTTCCGAACTATGACACGGATCGGGTATTAGTCAACACGCGTCCCGGGCTTCTACTGCAAGTGCATCCGCCCGGTGTCTGCGGAACCGTGTCTCCCCCGGGGAAGCATGCGCGGAACTGTGCCGCCCGATCATCACGAATCCGGGATGCGAAGAGTGTGTATCAATGTGGGATTGCCGCGGCTGCCGGCTGAACAACCTCGAGCTGAAACAAACGAACGGCTATTCGATTTGCCAGGGATTCTTTAGTTCTTTCCGAGAAGCATCTTGTAATGATTGAGATAGACCTTGCTCGATTTATTCCACGAAAAGTCCATTTGCATTCCGGTCCTGATCAAATTAAGCCATTCTTCGCGGTTTCTATATACGCTTAACGCCCTCTCTATCGAATCTATCATATCTTCTTCGTTAAAACGCCTGAAAATGAAGCCGTTTCCCGACTCCCTGTTTTCCGTGTAATCGGTAATCGTGTCGAGAAGCCCGCCCGTTCCCCTCACGATAGGTATCGTCCCGTACCTGAGTGAAATCAGCTGTCCCAAGCCGCAGGGCTCGAACCTCGAAGGCATGAGGAACATGTCGCAGCCGGCGTAAATGCGCCTCGCCTTGGACTCGTCGTAACCTATGACCGCCTTGAAATTCCCCCTGTAATCGGCCGAGACGTCTTTGAGCAGCTTCTCATACCTCTTGTCGCCCCTTCCGAGAATTACGAGGTCGACATCGAGATCGAGTATGCTGTTGAGCGACCTTACCACGAGGTCCACCCCCTTTTGGAGGGCGAGACGCGAGATCACACCGATAAGGGGCTTTTGTCCATTTGCGTCGAATCCGAGCACGCTCTTCAGCTTCGATTTATTCTGAAATTTCCCTCTGAGATTGTCGAAGCTGAAATTAAAGTAGAGGTCCTTGTCCTTTTCGGGGTCCCAGTCGTCGTAATCGATGCCGTTTAATATCCCGGCCAGTTTTCCTTCGTTCGAGATTACCCGCAGCACCCCGTCGAGACCGTACCCGTATTCCCTCGTCCGTATCTCCTTTGCGTAGGTCGGGCTTACCGTATTGACCAGATCGGAGGTGATAATCCCTCCTTTCAGCAGGTTTGCCCTCCCGTAGAATTCTAGATGCTCCGTATTGAATAGCGATTGGCTGAGCCCGAACTTGTCCAGAATTTCCCGGCCGTAGATGCCCTGATAGGCGATGTTGTGAATAGTAAAGACTATTTTCGAGTCATAGAAAAACGGATCGTTATTGTAATGTTTCTTCCACTTGAGCGCTATCGGGGCCATTGCCGACTGCCAGTCGTTGCAGTGGATAATGTCGGGTTTGAAATTGAGCGCCTTCGCGATTTCAAGCGCACCCAGCGAGAAGAATCCGAACCTCACGTCGTTGTCCCGATAATCGCCGTTAGGCGTGGTGTAGAGGGAGTCGCGGTCATAGAGCTCGTCATTGCACAGCAGATAGACGGTCACCCCGTCTACCGTCGTCTCCTTTATCGTGCCTTTGTACGCGAGCCAGTCGATACTGACCAGCACCTCCCTGGGTAGATTCCTGACCTTGAGTTTCAGTCGCCGCAGGTTATCCCTAACCTCCCTGTAATAAGGAAGAATTATTCTGACATCGCATCCGATATCGTTCAATTTTTTGGGAAGCACGCCTATGACGTCCGCAAGCCCGCCCGTTTTAGCCAGGGGTTCCATCTCTGAGGCGATAAACAAGACCTTTATCAATCAAGCTCTCCTGCTCTGACCTAAGACGCTTCGGACGGGATGAAGGTTCCAGTAAGTATAAATATTATTTTAAAGAATGTATTCACCCGGATGAAACTAATCCGAAAGTTATCTCCTGTTGCTGGTTTCGGTAATTTCCCTGAGCTTCGCTGCCAAGTCCTCTTGATAGCATCCGGGCGTCAACCTCCATTCCCAGTTCCCCGATTTGGTCGAAGGTCTGTTCATTTTGGCGTCCGCGCCGAGCCCCAGTATGTCCTGCATCGGAATTATGGCCGTATCGGCGATCGACCTCATGGCCAGCCGTATGAATTCCCAGTGCAGGTCCCGGATGCCTATATCCCCGCCGATATATTTTAAAAATCTTTTTTTTTCGTTTTTCCCCGCGTCCTCTGTCCACCACCCGGAAACCGTATTGTTGTCGTGCGTGCCCGTGTATACGACACAATTTTTATCGCTGAAATTTTTAGGTATGTAACTGCCGTAAGGGAAATCGTCCCCGAAGGCGAATTGCAGTATCTTCATTCCGGGGAGGCCGTATGTGTTAATTATCTTATTTACGTCGGGCGTTATATACCCTAAGTCCTCGGCTATGAACCTCGATTTATCGAAGCGAAAAAACAAAGCATCGAAGAAACCTGCCGCGTCGAGTTCAACCCACCTGCCTTTAAGCGCCGTTTTTTCCGAGGCTCTGACCTCCCAGTACGCGACGAATCCCCTGAAGTGGTCGAGCCTCAAGTAATCGAACAGCCTCAAGTTATGGCCTATACGCTGTATCCACCACTCGTACCCCGCCGCTTTTAAAGCCTCCCAATCGTAAACCGGGTTTCCCCAGAGCTGCCCTGTCTTGCTGAAGTAATCGGGCGGAACCCCGGAAACGAACGCGGGGTTTTTCTCTTCGTCCAGTTTGAACAGTCCGGGATTGGTCCAGACATCCGAACTGTCGTAATTTATATAATAGGGGATGTCGCCAATTATCTCTATCCCGACCCCGTTCGCATGTTCTTTTAACGAATTCCACTGACTGAAGAAAATGTATTGGAGGAATTTGTGATACAGGACTTCACTCCCGGCCCGGTCCCTCCAGAAACCGAGCGCTCTATCATCCCTATCCTTCAAATCCGCCGGGAAATCCCTCCATGTGGCGCAATTCAATATCTTTTTAACCGAGACATATAGCGCATAATCGTCGAGCCAGTGCTCGTTCTCTCTGCAAAACGCCAGGAATACGCTGTCGCCGGGCAGCGAGGGTCGGGCGTTTTTGAACGCACGGCGGAGAAGCGCCGTCTTCGAGCCGGCAACGAGCCCGTAATCGACCCTTTCCGGCCCGGGTGATGTGATCGTGTTCATATCGGCCGCCGACAGATATCCCGCGTCTTTTAACATCTCGGGGCTGATCAAAAGGGGATTCCCGGCGTAAGAAGAGGGGCTGCTGTAAGGGGAATTGCCGAACGCGCGGTCTGTCGGATTGACGGGAAGAACCTGCCAGTACGACTGCCGCGCTCCGGCCAGGAAATCCGCGAACCTGTAGGATTCCGGACCCAGGTCCCCGATCCCGAACCGCGACGGCAGCGACGTGATATGGAGTAATATCCCGCTCGCTCTCTTATTCATGTATTCTCGTTCTCGCTCGCCCGGACGCAGCTTTCGTTTTTTTCATGTAGATCGGCTTCATGACCGCGAGAGACCTTCCGGCCATCGTATATTTATATCCGGAGCCGATTCTTCTCGGTCTCGCGGTGCGGTGCGGCGAGGATGTGTCGACGACAGTCTGCCACTTCTCCGCGATTCCGAATGACGGTATGACGAATTCGGTCTCTCCCGGCTCGGCGTTAAGAAGCAGCATAAGCGTATTCTCAAATCCGGGCTTCCCCCTCCTCCTGATGATTTTAAGGTTATCGCCGGATTTTATTAATCCCATCGACAGCAGCCCGCCGTTCTGCCAGTCTCCGTTCGTCATTTCGTTCCCGTCTTTGCGGAACCATATCAGGTCTTTGAATCCGTTGTGCCTGACGATGTTGCCGTGAAAGAATTTCCCCTGATTCAGTACCGGGTGCTTCTTCCGGAAGTCGATCATGAACCGGGTGAAATCGAGGAGCTCCTTCTCCGAGGGGCCGAGCGACCAGTTCACCCAGGAAATATCGTTGTCCTGGCAGTATGCGTTGTTGTTGCCCCTTTGAGTCCTCCCTATCTCGTCCCCCGACGCGAGCATCGGGATGCCCTGCGATAAAAAAAGCGTCGCGATGAGATTACGTTTCTGCCGCTCCCTGTGAATCTTAATCGCCGGATCCTCGGAAGGCCCTTCCGCGCCGAAGTTGCAGCTGTAGTTGGCCTCCGTACCGTCCATATTGTTCTCGAGGTTCGCCTCGTTGTGTTTCTTCTCGTAAGTTACAAGGTCGTTGAGCGTGAATCCGTCGTGCGATGTTATGTAATTTACGCCCGTGTAAGGCCCCCTCGCCCGCGCGCCGTATATATCGCTCGACCCGCTGATACGGTAAGCGAGATCGCTTAGCTGTCCGCGGTCCCCCCTCCAGAACCTCCTGACCGTGTTCCTGTACCTGTCGTTCCACTCGGACCACGGATCGGGGAAGTTCCCGGCCTGATAGCCCGCGGGGCCCAGGTCCCAAGGCTCGGCTATCAGCTTTACTTTAGACAATACTGGGTCCCTGTCGATGATGCCGAACAGGGCGTGGGATCTGTCGTACCCGGGGTCTTCGCGAAAGAGCGCGGTCGCGAGATCGAACCTGAACCCGTCTACGTGCATTTCAGTGACCCAGTATCTGAGGCTCTCGGTTATCAATTTCCATACAGCCGGTTTTGCGGAATTCACCGTATTGCCGCACCCCGTGAAGTTGGCGTAGTGCCCCTTGTTCTTGGGGTCGGCGCGGTAATAGGAGGCGTTATCGATCCCCCTTAATGAAAGGGTGGGGCCGGTTGCGCCACCTTCGGCCGTATGGTTGTACACGACGTCGAGTATTATTTCGAAGCCTTCCCTGTGGAGAGTTTTGACCATGTCTTTAAACTCGGTCACCTGTGCTCCAGGGGCTCCCGTGCTCGAAAACCTAGTATCGGGGGCGAAATATCCGATCGTGCTATATCCCCAGTAATTACCGAGGCCGTTTTCGAGGAGCCTCTTTTCGGAGACCCTCTGGTGAACGGGCATGAGCTCTAGTGTAGTAACTCCCAGGGACCTCAAATGCTCAAGCACGGGAGGTGCGGTCAAGCCCGTATAGGTTCCCCTCAGCTCTTTAGGGACGAGAGGATGAAGGGCGGTAAACCCCCTGACGTGGAGTTCGTATATTATGGTCTTCCCCGCCGGTATCTGAGGGCGGGAATCTCCCCCCCACTCGAAAGACCCGTCGACGACGACTGATTTCGGCATATACGCCGCGCTGTCCCTCGTGTCGGGCGCGGGCTCGACGCCCCTCGGAGTATTTTTGTAGTCGAAATGTATTTCGCTCAGATTGACGCCTCCCGAGATAGCCCTGGCGTAGGGGTCGAGGAGCAGCTTCGCGGGATTAAACCTGAGTCCCTGAGCCGGGCTGTATGGTCCGTGCGCCCTGTACCCGTATAGCTGACCGGGCTTGAGTCCGGGTATGTAAGCGTGCCATACGTGGCCTGTCCCGGCCTTGAGCGGTGTCCTCGCGGTCTCGGTGTCGGGATCCCCATTCTCGAACAGGCATAGTTCGATGCCTTCCGCGCTTTCTGAAAATATCGCGAAGTTTACGCCGGAGCCGTCCCATGAAGCGCCGAGCGGCTCAGGTCTGCCTGTACGAACATCCGTGATTTTTTCGGTTGCAGATGCGTATATGTTCAAGATCGGCTTTCAACAATAGTTATTCGGGAAATAATTTATAGACACTATATTATCAGCCTTCGAATTTGAAGAATAGCACCCCGAGCGGGGGGAGGTCTATCTCGATCTCTGATATATGACCGTTCGATACGGTGCGGGTCTCCCCGTAGTTGCCCGCGCCGCTGCCCCCGTAATAATGCGAATCGCTGTTCAAACGCTCGCTCCAGCGCCCGGCCCTGGGAACTCTGATCCTGTAGTGCTTCCTGGGGACGGGCGTGAAATTGCAGACTACGAGGACCGTTTCCCTCTCCCCGCGGCTCTTTCTGAGAAAACTGATAACGCTCTGCTCATAGTCCTTGAAATCGGCCCAGTCGAATCCCTCGAAGGAGAAATCGATCTCGTGCATGGCGGGCTCGCTCTTGTAAAAGCTGTTCAGGTCCTCGACCCAGCGCTTGAGACCGTTGTGGAGGGGGTAGTTCAAGAGGTGCCAGTCTATGCTCGCCTCGTGGCTCCATTCGTTCCATTGGCCAATTTCCCCGCCCATAAACAGCAGTTTTTTCCCGGGATGACCGAACATGTAGCCGAAAAGGGCCCTGACGTTGGCGAATTTCTGCCATATGTCGCCGGGCATCCTTCCGAGCAGTGACCCCTTCTCGTGGACCACTTCGTCGTGCGAGAACGGGAGCACGAAATTTTCCGTGAACGTGTACATGATGCTGAACGTGAGGTCGTTATGGTGGTATTTCCGGTGAACCGGGCTCCTGGAGAAGTAATCGAGGGTATCGTTCATCCAACCCATGTTCCATTTCATGCCGAATCCGAGGCCTCCGACATACGTGGGACGCGAGACCATGGGCCATGCGGTCGATTCTTCCGCGATCGTCTGCACGTCCGGGTGGCAGGCGTAGATCGACTGGTTTAATTCTTTAATGAACTCGATCGCGTGGATGTTCTCGTTGCCGCCGTATTCGTTCGGTATCCACTGCCCCCGCTTGCGGCTGTAGTCGAGGTACAGCATGGACGCTACGGCGTCGACCCTGACGCCGTCTATGTGGTACTGGTCGAACCAGTACAATGCGCTGCTCTTGAGGAATGCCCTGACCTCGTTCCTGCTGTAGTTGAAGATATAAGAGCTCCAGTCGGGGTGAAATCCCTTTCTCGGGTCCGCGTGCTCGTAGAGGTGAGTGCCGTCGAAGTAGATGAGCCCGTGCTCGTCCCCGGGGAAGTGTGACGGGACCCAGTCGAGTATAACGCCTATATCGTTCTGATGGAGCACGTCGACGAGATACATGAAATCCTCCGGGGTTCCGTATCTGGCCGTAGGGGCGAAATACCCCGTGATCTGATACCCCCATGAGCCGTAGAACGGGTGCTCCATGACGGGGAGGAACTCCACGTGAGTGAACCCCATGGACTTCACGTATTCGGCCAGCCGGGGGGCCATTTCCCTGTAGGTGAGCGGCCGGTTTCCCTCTTCCGGGACCCTTCTCCAGGAGCCTATATGCACCTCGTAGATGGAAACGGGCGCATTGAGGGCGTTGTATGCGGATCTCTTGTCGAGCCACGCGCGGTCGCTCCATTCGTAGCAGGGCTCCCATACGACAGAAGCCGTCTTTGGCGGCGTCTCGGCACGTCTCGCGTAGGGGTCGGCTTTCTCGACTTTGTAATTGCCGAATTTCGAAGCAATGAAGTATTTATAAACCTCTCCTGTCCCGAGCCCCGGAATGAACGATTCCCATATGCCGGATTCGTCCCATCTGGGCGACATCCTGTGGGAGTGCCTGTTCCACCCGTTGAAGTCCCCGATAACTGATACGCTGTCCGCGTTAGGGGCCCAGACCGCGAAGTGGACTCCGGGCGTCCCGTCCTTCTCGGCCGCATGGGAGCCGAGCTTTTCGTACATTTTCGTGTGGGCGCCCTGCTTGAAGAGGTACACGTCGTAATCCGTTATCGATCCCGGCATGCTTTTGACTGCTTCTGTCTGATCCATATAATTTTAGACGCCCCGCCGATTGGTATTTCGGAATTTTATTATACACTGTTAGCGGATGAGAATAACCCGGGATTTCAACTTTATTCCCGGCCGCACGTATAATTATCCCGTGCCTGGACTGTGCCTGTAAGCATACTCCCGGCCGCGGCGGATTGGTTAAATAATATTAATGAACGGATAGCGAGAATGGTGGATTTCGACTCCGCATTGAAAATGTCGTATGACTCCGGGTTCCTCCGGAGCAGGATTCTGTATCATCTGAAATACTCGATGGGCAAGAAGTTGACCGAGGCGTCGAATAACGACCTCTTCCGCTCTATTTCACTTGCCGTCAGGGAATTGATAATCGACGGCATGTTCGAGACCCAGGACTCATACAACAGGGCCGACCCCAAAAGGGTCTACTGCCTTTCCCTCGAGTATCTGATAGGCAGGTCCCTGACGAACAACCTCATAAACCTGGGGATATTCGACCTTTGCAGGGACGCGCTCAAGAGCGTCGGCGTCGATTTGTCCGATATAGCTGAAACCGAATCCGATCCCGCTCTCGGGAACGGCGGCCTCGGAAGACTGGCCGCCTGTTTCCTCGACTCGCTGGCCACGCTCGGTATACCGGGGTACGGGTACGGCATAAATTACGACTACGGGATATTCAAACAGGACATTATAAACGGCTACCAAGTGGAGCATCCCGATCACTGGCTGGGCGAGGAATCGCCGTGGCTCATCGAGAGGCCCGACGATATATGCGTCGTGCCGATATACGGCCAGGTAAAGATTGAAAAAGACGTCAGCGGAAACTACAGGCCGACCTGGAAGGATTGGAAATTCCTCTACGGGGTTCCCTACGATATGCCGATCGTCGGCTACGGCAACAAGACGGTCAATTACCTGAGGCTCTATTCGGCGAGGTCCTCGAACGAGTTCGACATGAAGATCTTCAACAGCGGCGATTATATGAAGGCGGTCGAGCTGAAGATGTCGTCTGAGACGATATCGAAAGTCCTCTATCCCTCGGATACCGTGGAGCAGGGGAAAGAGCTTAGGGTCATACAGGAATATTTCCTGGTCTCGTGCGCCGTGCGCGATATCGTGAGACAGTTCCTGAGGAGGCACGACGGGTTCGGCAATTTCTCTTCGAAGGTCGCCATACAGCTTAACGACACCCACCCGGCGCTGGCGATAACAGAGCTTATGAGGATTCTCGTCGACGAAAACGATATGCCGTGGGAGAGGGCCTGGTCGATAACCGAAGCGGCATTCGGCTTCACGAACCACACCCTTTTACCCGAAGCAATGGAGAAATGGCCGACTTCGCTGTTCGAGCGCGTCATACCCCGCCACCTGGAGATAATATACGATATCAACGACCGGTTCCTCAAGAGGATCAAGGCGAGGTGGCCGCAAGACCCCGCCCGGATTAGCAGGATGTCGCTGATCGAGGAGGGTAACGGAAAGAGGGTGCGCATGGCCCATCTTTCCATCGTGGGCAGCCACTCCGTGAACGGCGTGGCCGAGCTTCATTCGGAGCTTATAAAGAGCTCCCTCGTCCCCGATTTTTACGAGCTCTCGCCCGAGAAGTTCAATAACAAGACAAACGGGATTACACAGAGGAGATGGCTCCTCAACTGCAACACCGCTCTCGCGAGCCTGATAAACAGGACGGTAGGCGACGGCTGGATAACGGACCTCTACAAGCTGAGACCGCTTGAAGCCTGCGTCGATGACGAGAATTTTCAGAGGGAGTTCCTGCGCATAAAGAAGGAGAATAAGGTGAATCTCGCCAAGCTGATACACAGGATAACACGGATAACGGTAAATCCCGACAGCTTGTACGATGTCCAAATAAAGCGTATCCACGAGTATAAGCGGCAGCTGCTCAACATTATGCACATTATCCATCAGTATTTTCGTATCGTCGAGGACGGAGCGCTGCTCAATGTGCCGAGGACGTATATCTTCGCCGGAAAGGCCGCCCCCGGCTACTGGGCCGCGAAACAGATCATAAAGCTCGTAAATAATGTGGCGAACGTCATTAACAACGACCCGAAGGCGAACGATCAGATCAAGGTCGTTTTCATCCCGGACTACAAGGTGACGCTCGCCGAAAAAATAATACCCGCCGCGGATTTGAGCGAGCAGATATCCACTGCCGGGAAGGAGGCCTCGGGGACGGGGAACATGAAGCTCGCGCTTAACGGAGCTCTCACGATCGGCACCATGGACGGGGCGAATATAGAGATCAGGGAAGAAGTGGGGGAGGAGAACATCTTCATATTCGGATTGAGGGCTGAAGAGATAATGGAGATGAGGCAGTCGCACAGTTATCGTCCGAGAGACATATACGAGCGGAACCCCTATCTGAAGAGGGTGATGGATGCGTTCGAGTCGGACGTATTCTGCAGGGAGGAGCGTGGTATCTTCAAATGGGTTTACGAAGCCCTGCTCGTCAACGGCGACGTATATTTCCACATCGCGGATTTCGAATCCTACGCGGAGACGCAGCAGACGATCGGAGAGGAATTCAACAGAACGGGGGATTGGGTGAGGAAGGCGATTCTCAACGTCGCCCGCATCGGGAAGTTCTCGAGCGACCGCACGATATCGGAATACGCCGGGGATATCTGGAAGGTGAGGCCGCTTGAGGGCTAGGACGCGGACCCTCGCCCCAGGGGGAGCCTGACAAATTGACGGTAAATCACATCCGAGGTTCGGTACATCTGCAATGACGAAAGCGGCATCTGAAAAAAGGGACAGGCTGAAGCGGATACTCCTCGAGAACTCCATACTCAGGGGGAAATTCACCCTTGCTTCCGGAAAGGAAAGCGATTATTACATAGACGCCAGGCTTACAACGCTTCATCCCGAAGGCGTTTCGCTCGTGGCAGACATTTTCCTCGAAGAAATCAGGCGTGACCCGCTCATCGTCACCGTCGGCGGCCCGACCATGGGGGCCGACCCGATCGTGGGCTCCATTCTCTCGACGAGTCAGAGGGAAAACTCTCCGCTGAGAGGCTTCCTCGTTCGGAAGCAGGAAAAAGGGCACGGCACCGGAAAACTGATAGAAGGCAACCTCAAGCCGGGCGATAACGCGGCGGTGGTCGAAGACGTGGTAACTTCGGGCGGGTCGGTGATTTCGGCGATAGACGCCGTCCGGAACGCGGGGGCGCTCGTGAGGAAGGTGCTCGTTATAGTTGACCGCGAGGAGGGGGCTTCGCGGAAATTCGTGGAGGCGGGTGTCGATTTTTATTCGATTTTTACAATCTCGGAGCTGCTGGCCGGCTGAGGAGGCCCGGTCAATCTGCTTCGGCGATGTGCATTTTATTTTCTATTCCGTATTCTTCCATCTTCCGCCTTAACGTGAGCCTGTTTATGCCGAGCGTCCTTGCGGCTTTCGAACGGTTCCACCCGCTCGCGTCGAGGGCTTCCTGAAGCAGGATCATCTCCGCCTCTTTTAGGACCGTATCGTAAATGTTCTCCTCGCGCCCGGAGCCGAGCAGATTCTTGACGGAGCTCCTGAGGGCGTCTTTAAAGGATATGTCGTGGACAGGCTTGACTGACGGCTGTGTGCCTTTGAGATCCAGGTCGTAAGAAGTCAGATAGGGCGTTTTAGTGAAAGCTATCGCCTTCCTGATCACGTTTTCGAGCTCCCTGATGTTTCCCGGCCAGTCGTATTCCATGAGCGCTTTCTGAAACCTGCTCGTTGCCCCCTTTATTTCCTTCCCCGTCTGCGTGCCGTGTCTCCTGGTGAAACATTCGCAAAGGAGGGGTATGTCCTCTTTCCTCTCCTTGAGCGCGGGCAGGTGTATCCTCACGACGTTTATGCGGAAATAGAGGTCCTCCCTGAATTTCCCCTCCCTGACCATTTTCTCGAGGTCCTTGTTCGTCGCCGTGATGATCCTCACGTCGACCGATATTTCCCTGCTGGAGCCGAGTCTGTGGAACGTCCCGCTCTGAAGCACCCTCAGCACCTTCGCCTGGAGCGAATACGGCATGTCGCCTATTTCGTCGAAGAAGATAATTCCCCCGTCCGCCTCCTCGAATTTCCCGGTACGGGACGCGGACGCCCCCGTGAACGCCCCTTTCTCGTATCCGAAGAGCTCGGCCTCCAGAAGGTTCTCCGGGATAGCGGCGCAGTTAAGCACGACGAAAGGCTTTTCCCACCTCGTGCTCACCTTCCATACGGACTCCGCGACAAGCTCCTTGCCCGTCCCGCTCTCGCCGGTTATGAGGACCGGGACGTCCACCCTCCCGACCTGGCCTATGAGCTTGCACACCTCCTGCAGCATGGGCGAGTCACCCACTATGGCACAAGTAACGCTCGTGCCCCGCGTGTCCCCGTGGAACTCCACGAGGTGGCCATTAATCTCCGACCTGATGCCCAGCGCCTTTTTAAGGGACTCAGCGAGAGCCGATTTTTTAAGGGGTCTGAACACGCAGTCGAACGCGCCGAAGGTCATCGATTCAATGAGGTATCTCGTCCCTTTTTCAGCGGTAATTACTATGACGAAATTCTTATCTCTTAATTTGTTCAGGTTTTGAATGCCCGAAGTGTCGGCATCCAGGAGAACTACGTCCGCTTCCCTTATGTCCTCCGGCCGCGAAAAGACCTCGACGGCCCCGCTCCCCATGATGTCTTCTATTTCTTTTATGAGACTCTGATCCTCGGTTAGAATTGAAACATTCCCTGTCATAGGCATGATATCTCCTTCATGGTTGTAACAAAAATATACGGAGTGATTAAATGTTAATCAAGTCACCATGCGGCCGGTCGTATATAACGCCCGGAAATAAAGGATTTTTTTATATGGCACTTAACTTGCACCGTTTTACGGGATTCGGTAATCAAAATCATATGCTGGCAACTCATACGGAGACCGTTCTTTGGATTTAGTCCTTCCTATAGCTATCGTTCTGTCCGTAATCCTTGCGCTCAATATCGGTGCGAACAATTCCGCGGCTTCCATGGCGACGGCTTACGGCGCTGGGGTGAGAACAAAGAGGGAAGCGACTGTAATGATTGCAGTTTTTGCGGTTCTCGGCGCCCTTCTGGCCGGCACCCCGGTGGTCAAGACCCTCGGTAACGGACTCGTGCCCGGGACAATGTTCTCGACCCACATAGGGCTCGTTATTATCATCTTCGTAATCGCGATTATCTTCATTTCCTGGGCGAACATCTCACGGGTTCCGGTGGCTACCACACATGCGATAGTCTGCGCGATAGTGGGCGTCGGCCTCTATTCGAAGTCGCTTAACAATGAAAAGTTCTTCGAGATCGTGATATGGTGGGTAGTTACGCCCCTCCTTGCGCTGGCGGCGAATTACCTGATCGCAAAGTATCTGTATCTGAAAACCTTACAGTTTCTGACCGCCCGGTATTCAGAGGGGGGTATAAATAAAATACTTTCCATACTTATAACCGTGTCCGGGGTGTTCGTGGCTTTTTCCGCGGGTGCCAACAATTCCGCAAACTCCGTCGGCCCTCTCGTGGGCCTCGGGCTCGTGAACGCCAGTGCGGGGGCAGTAATGGCGGGCGTGGCAATGGGCGTCGGGGCTTTACTCTTCGGCGGGAGGGTTTTAGAGAGCGTCGGGAAGGAGATTACGGAGATATGCATATTGAGGGCGATCTCTGTTGAGTTTACGGGGGCCGCAATAATCCTGGTCGCCTCTCTCTTCGGCGTGCCTGTGTCCCTGGCGGAGATAGTAACGTCCGGTATAATAGGATTTTCCCTGGCTCAGCAGGGTTTCTCGGCCACTGCCCAGAACCGCCACGTCGTGAGGATAGCGTTCTTCTGGTTCGTCATTCCGTTTGTCGCCGTGGCTATGGGGTATTTCCTGTCTTCTCTATATTTCAGCTACGACGTCGCGGCCATGATAAGCAGGAATTTCGGTCAATAGGATATATAATAAGATTGGCGGCAATTGAGTTGGAGAGGTGATTAAAAATCAGTTCATCTGGATATGCCGGTAAAAAAACGCGCGTGAAAGACGTCCTGAGGCGGGTATTCGCCCCGGACGAGGTCAGGGAGCTTAACCTCAGGTTCGAGGGCAGGGGCGCGGACGAAGTGCTCGTGTGGGCTTTCGACAATTTGCACCCGAGAATCGCGCTCGCATCGAGCTTCCAGGCCCAGGGGATGGTGCTCATAGACATGCTCATGGCGATAAACAGGGAGGCGAGGATATTCACGCTCGATACGGGCAGGCTCAACCAGGAAACCTACGACGTCATGGACGAGGTCAGAAAAAGGTACGGGGCCAGGGTGGAAGCCGTTTTCCCCGACAAAGCCGAGGTCGAGGAAATGGTGCTCGAGCGCGGGGTTAATCTCTTCTATAAAGGGAAGGAAAACAGGATACTCTGCTGCGACATTAGAAAAGTGAGGCCCCTCAAACGCTACCTCGCGGACATGGACGGCTGGATAACGTCCATAAGGCGGGACCAGCTGGAGACGAGGGCCGAGGCCCGGAAGTTCGAGATCGACGAGCAGAACGGCGGCATTTTAAAGATAAATCCGTTAGTTGACTGGACGAGCAAGATGGTCTGGGACTACATAAAAGAACGCAACGTCCCCTACAACAAGCTCCACGACATGGGCTATCCCAGCATAGGGTGCGCCCCCTGCACGCGCGCAGTAAAGCCCGGAGAGGACGAGAGGGCGGGCAGGTGGTGGTGGGAGAACGACTCCGATAAAGAATGCGGGCTCCACTTCAACCACAACGGGGATTCCTGAATTCAAGATCGGCCTGTTGTAACTCACTCACTGCAGTTTACTTTGTTTTTTCTCTTTTTCTTCGGTGATGAACGGGATTGGGGAGGCGTGGTGGATTACCATGAGCCAGCCCGATTCAGTCCTCTCGAATATATTCGTCGATATCGAGACGTTCATCATTACAGGGTTTCTCTTTATGTACGTAAGCTCCTGAACGCACGTAACGCAGGCGGCGTCGCCGTTTATGTCTACCGTGACGTTGTGGAGTTTTATAGCTAGCCTGTCTTCCGGGTCGAAGACGTTCTCCCAGCTCTGCCTGATGGCCTCCCATCCCTGGAGCATCACCCAGCCCGGATGCGTGCAGCCGGCCCTCTCGTCGCGGACGAACACGGTGTCCATGAGCGAGAGGTCTCTCGTGCCCAAAGCCCTGTAGAACCTTTCGTTCACTTCGAGTATGAGCTCTTCGTCGGATTTCTGCGGCATACGAATTTATACCTGAAAATTGGGGGTATGTCTGTTTACGCATACCTTGAATGTCCGTCGTCATTTGGTCGCAGGCAGGCGGGTGTTTCGGAAACGTTTGGGGGATCAGGCGCGGATTCTTTCTTCGGCCCCGAACAAGGCCAGGTATCTCAGCACGGGCCTCGGGGACCCGCCCGTACGGGAGCTCGAGAAGGCCGTATCGGGGGTTATGAGCTCCACCTCGAAACCCCGGTTAAGAAGCTCTACTAAAAGCGAGGCAATACGGCTTATCTGGTGCTCGAGCCTCGTCTTATCCGTTTCCGGACGGAATTCGATGACCGCTCCCTTTATTTCCTCGTCCTCCATCTCCCGCACCATGATCCTCCCCGTTTTGGCTGTCATCTTCCAGTGTATGAGCCTGGGGTTGTCCCCCTGCCGGAATTCCTTGATCGACCTCAGGTCGAACCCGAAACCCGTTTTCCCCGATTCCGACTCCCCCGGCCCTTCCCGGAATATTTCGTCACCGGGGTCTACGGGATCAATCTTGGGGTATACCAGGACTTCGACGTCCCCGAGGTCTATCCTTATCCATTTCCTGAAAAACCCGAAAGGGAACCTCGTCGAGAGCCTGGCTTCCGGAATTTTGTTCCACCCCCTTTCCGTGAACACGCGCTTAAGCGGCGTCCCGTGCACGGACTTTGGCGGCAGATATGGAATGAAGACTGTTTTTTCGCCGATTTCCAGATTGAGAGAGTACGAGGGGATGACGGATTTGCCGTTTAGAAGCGAGAATCTGAGCGTTGCTGGTGTGAGCGCGAACACGTCACCCCCGGGCAGCAGCTTCACCTCTATACTCGAGAGGTTTATCATCGAGAGGATCCCCGAGGCCGCGACGAAGCTCATCATGATACCGAAGGTGAGGTAAAGCAGGTTGTTCCCGGTGTTGACGGCCGCGAATCCGATGAAGAGGCTGAGCGCAATAAAGGCCAGCCCCTCCTTCGTAGGCCTGGTCCTCGCCCAGTTATCCTTTCCAAGCTTGAGGAGGCTCATCTGAAAAACCCTGCGCGCTGCGGGTATCGTCAAGGCGCCGCGCATCCCTCTTCCGGAATTATACCTCCCGTCCCGCGTCCCCGGACGGTTATTTTACGATATTGATGACGCGGCCGAGGGAGTTCAGGATGTCCCCCTTAACCCTCGACAGGTCGTTATAGATCGCAAGGAACATAATGAATATGAGTATGGTCAGTCCGATACGCTGGCTTATCTCGAGGGTCCTCTGGCTGAGCGGCTTTTTCTTGATGCTCTCTATAGCCAGGTAGAGGACGTGTCCCCCGTCCAGCATGGGTATCGGGAACAGGTTTATTACCGCGAGGTTAATGCTTATGAAGCATGTGAACTGAAGGAGCTGCGCTATGCCGCTTTCCGCCGCCGCTCCCGAGACCTTCGCTATCAGTATCGGGCCCGCTAGGCTCTTTCCCGCGGTGCCGAGCGCAATCTTGCCCGTGACGAGCTTGTAGAGGAATCCGAACAGGAGCCCAACGACCTCGATTATCATGTTCGCTGCTTCTTTCACGCCGTTGATAATGGCCTCGAAGAAGCCGTATTTTTTTACTATCTCGTCCTGATACGGCGATACGCCGATCGCGCCTTTCCCCGTCTCGGCTGAAGTTTCAGGGGTTATTGTCTTGGTTATCTCCTCGCCCTGCCTGTTTATGAGGAGTGTAAGCTCTTTCCCCGAATTCTCTTTAACTATCGA
>CADEFK010000027.1:20635-22019 GCA_902826595.1 uncultured bacterium
GTGATTCCTATCATGAACACTATGGGGAGGAATACGAAAGGCAGGAGGAAGTTCATGAAGGGACCCGCCACCACTATCAGGAGCCTGTTGAGCAGGGGCTGGTTCGAAAACCCCCTCGGGTATTCTTTCTCGGAATAGGTATCTGTCCCTTCGAGGCCCCGCGCCTTCGCTGTTATGTCTATCTTCTTGTCGTCCCTTTCGAGGACGAACATGTAATCCCTCTCGGGCTCTTTTTCGAGCGTGCTTTCGAGCTGCTTCCACCTTGGGAAGGATGTGAGCTCGATCCCTTCTATGCTCACGATTCTATCGCCCGGCCTGAATCCGGCTTTTTCAGCCTCCGAGCCCGGATTCACCTTGTCCACGATGAAATTCCCTTCCGTGCCTTCGCCGTACATCTTGACGTACCCACCGAGCGGCAGCATGCAGACCAGATACTCCGTCTCGCCCCTCCTGAACCCGAACAGTTTTTTGCCGAAGCCGAGAGAAAACTTTTCTACCCTCACCCCGCTCCATTTTGCCAATAGAAAATGCCCGAGCTCGTGTATGAATACCAATATCCCTATGACGAAAATAAAAGCTACTATTGCGGTCATATTCTAATTCTCCTGGTTTCTGATTAATGTGCGGGCCTCGTCTCTGGCCCATGCGTCGCTCTCGAGCACGGATTCGAGGGATTCCGCGGGGCTGACCCGGTGAATACTCATTACCTTCTCCACGATACGAACTATGTCCGTGAAGCCTATTTCCCTCGCGAGAAAGGCGCGGACTGCTACTTCATTTGCGCCGTTCATCACGGCGGGCATTGTCCCGCCCTCCCCGAGAGCGCTGAATGCGAGGGATATCGAGGGAAATTTCCCGTTATCGACTTCCCTGAAGGTGAGCTCGCGGAAGTTCTCGGGCACCACACTGTGCACGTTCATATACATCCGTTCGGGATAGGAAAGCGCGTAGGCTATCGGAATCCGCATGTCGGGGAGGCTCATCTGCGATATCAACGACCCGTCAATATATTCTACCATAGAGTGTACGATGCTCTGCGGGTGTATCCATACGGAGATGCGCTCAGGCTCGAAGCCGAAGAGCCACTTGGCCTCGATTACTTCAAAGCCTTTGTTCATGAGTGTAGCTGAATCGATGGTTATCTTGTCCCCCATCTTCCAGGTCGGATGATTGAGCGCGACCTCGACGGTGACGCTGCGGAGCTCGTCCTCGGGCGTATCGAGGAAGGGTCCCCCTGAGGCGGTTATTATGAGTCCCTTGGCGTATTCCTTCCCGCACGTCTCGAGGGCCTGAAATATCGCGCTGTGCTCGCTGTCTACCGGTATTATCCTGACGCCTCTCCTTTCCGCTTCCCCTGTCAGGATCTCTCCGGCGACTACGAGCG
>CADEFK010000028.1:0-8681 GCA_902826595.1 uncultured bacterium
GGTTAGCCGACTGCTGCCGGGGGCATTATAAATCATAAAACTCACATATGTGAGTGCGTGCTAAGTGCTCGAGAAGTGTTTGCCTATAAGGCTAGTGTGGTAATAATTGATCAGATGCTCGAGGGAGGCGATGTATATGCGTATCGCCTCTTTTTCAGGGCCGTCACCGGCCGGACGCACCGCATTCACGGATTCGTTCTCAAACCTCTTTAACACTGCCGTGTAAGCCTCTGTAAATGAGTCGATAAGGTCGCGGCTGTCCTGCCCGAGAATCGCCTCTATAAGGGCTCTGTCCTGGAGGTCGTATTTCCTGCCCTCGATCGCCCGCCTTAGCTCCTCCCTTACGCGCTCGGACTTAAGCGCGGGGAAGCCCGCCGCGGCGGTATCGAACAGAGTGAGAAGTTCTTCTATGTGCATACGTCCCTCGAACCCAATTTAAATGCCTCGTAATTTCAATCGAGCGTGCTGTCGGCGCTCTCCTTGTCTGCATCCCCGCCGCCCATTTCCTGCTTGATCCGTCTCATCATCATATAGGCGTATTTCCGGTTCTCCACCCAGTCGGGATAGAAAGAAGGGTTCCTGTCGTCGAGTATGCCTTTTAAGACCTCGACCGCCTCCTCGTACTTCTTTTGTCTCTTCAGATTAGCGGCCAGATATAGTCCGGCCGATGAAACGTGCGGGTCGATAGAGATGGACCTCTTGAGATATACCTCGGAAATGTGGAGGTCTCCCCCGAGCATGGACGGCAGGTAGAGATAAAGCGCCCCCGTCATAGCGAGTCCGTTCACGTGGTCCGGGTCGAGCTCAAGCACCGTCTCAAGCTCCTTTCTCACCTCGGGCAGCATGAACAGGGAGTTGAAAAGCCCCTTCGCGTCTCCCAGAGAGGCGAGGTTGGCGACGTAGAAGAAATGGGCGTCGGCGTTGCCGGGTTCGATCCCAACTGCCTTCTCGGCCGCGTTCTTTCCGTTCTCAAACGCGCGTATGAGCTCGTCCTTCGATCTAGCCTTCACGTATCCGTACGTGAGCCATGCGCGGGAGAGGAAAACGAGGGCCGCGGCGTTGCCTGGGTCGCGCTTCAAGACCCCTTCCGCGAGGGCGATGGCATCGTCTATCCTGCCCGTGTCCTCGTGATAGACGCCGAATATCTCCCAGGCGTTCTCGAGCGTCGGAGCTGTATTACCGTCGGGAGGCGTATTTACGGAAGCACTATTGCCAAAGACGTTCAACGCGGTGAACGGCTGGACGAGGAAAAAAAAGGCAATTACCGGGACAAAATAAATCCTGTTCCGCATTATACGGAATAGTATATCAGCGGGGAGAGGCTTTCCCAAAATCACCGATGTTTTCTATGACCGCGTGGACGAGCTCGATCGTATGCCCGATATCCGATTTAAACGCGAGACAGCTGGGGCTGTGGAGGTATCTGACCGGTACGGAAACGGACGCTGCGCGCGTGCCCTTTCCCGTGACCTGCATTGCCGTCGCGTTGGTCGAGCCCGCCTTCTTCACAGTTATTTGATAAGGGATGTTTTTACTCTCGGCTGTTTTCATGATGAAGTCGCTGAAAGGTCTGTGCGCGACGAGGAACCTGTCCGAGAGCCTTACCTCGGGCCCTTTTCCGGTATTTGCGAGCGTCTTGTGCTCGGATACCCCGGGCACATCCATGGCGACCGTCCCTTCTATTGCTATGGCGAAATCGGGCTCGATTGCGGGCACTAAAACGTGCGCCCCCCTCAAGCCCACCTCCTCCTGGCACGAAGCGGTGAGATAGAGGTCGCAGGAGAGCTTAGGCTTTTTTCTGAGAGCTTCTATCATAACGAAAAGGCCGACCCTGTCGTCTATGGCCTTCGAGATGAGCGCGTCTTCAGTCTCCTCGAACGGGTAGCAAAAAGAGGCCACGTCCCCGACCCTCACCAGATCCTTCACCTTGTCCGCGGAGAGTCCCAGATCGACGACGCAGTCCTCCACCTCGGGCGCTTCCTTGTTGTTCGCGTTCCTGCTCACGTGGGGCGGTATAGCTGCTACGGTCCCTGTGACGGGTTTCCGTCCCCACACTGTTATCCTCTGCGCGTAAAATACCCTCGGGTCCATACCGCCGAGAGGGATCACATGTAGAAAACCTTTGTTGTCGATATGGCTCACCATGAACCCGACTTCGTCCGTGTGGGCGTCAACGACGAGACGCGGCCCCTTTCCGGGCACGTGCGCAATGATATTGCCGAGGGCGTCTTCTTTGATCTCGCCCGTGAATTCGGCGAATACTTCTCTTATGATTTCCTTGACAGGCCCTTCGTGCCCGGGCAGCCCGGGGGCTTCGCAGAGTTTCTTAAGTAAATCCAGATCCATAAGGGAAATGATTATAACCAACGCTGAGCGTAAATCCAGCGTGGGTAGGGCGTTTAGATAGCGTGACGCATATCAGAGTCCCCATCCTCCGCTCAGATGAATGTTCGTGCCGTTCACGTACCGCGCTTCGTCCGAAAGGAGGAATAACGCCGCGTCGACGGCGTCCTTCGTGCTCCCGATGTACCCCGCGGGTATGGTCTTCACCATGCCCTCGAGCTCTTCCACAGGGGCGCTGCCCGAATTGATAAATCCGGGAGAGATCGCATTCACGGTAATCCCGTGGGGCGCCAGGAGACGCGCGAGCGAGCGCGTGAGTATTAGCACGCCCGCCTTCGCTATATAATGGGCCGTTATCTCGGTCTGGGCGCTCATCTTGTCGGCGTTCGCCATCCCGAAGTTGATTATCCTGCCCCAGCCGCGCGATTTCATGCCTTCGGCGACGGTGCGTGAGAGGTAGAACACCGGATGCAGGTTGTTGTCGAACATCTCGTGCCATCCTTCGACGGATTCCTTAAGCAGATTAATCCGGTGATAGGGCCCCGCGCAGTTGATGAGCGCGTCTATCCTGCCCCATCCGATCTCGACCTTCCTCACTAGGTCCACGGCGGACGCGGGGTTCGATACGTCCGATTTATAGTGTATGCCCCTTCCGCCCCGCGACTCTATATCCTTCACTGTTTCGGCTGCTTCCTTTTTGCTCTTCCTGTAGCAGACGGCGACCGACCACCCTCTATCCGCAAGGGCAAGCGCGATCTCCCTCCCTATCCCCTTCGCCCCTCCCGTGATAAGAGCGACTCTATCAGGCATGTTTGTTCTCCGTTCGTGACGTCTCTAACACTTGCAGGAGCGGCTTCCAGCCGCGATCCTCTAATGCCATATTATACTCACCTTTTATAGCGGGGTTCCCGACTTCACGACATTCCCGCCTTTGACATCCCCAATGAAACCGCCGCCGGAATAAAGTAGAGTATTTACATGCCCGAAATTAAATGGACTCCCGTTGGTAGAGTGAAGCCCGAACCCGGGAGGGAATACATCGCGCTGATAACATACCTCCCTCTGACCACCCACTGGATAATCCCGAAGTTCCTCTACCTAACCGGGCAGATTCAGAAACAGCTGGGTACATCGGAAGGGGCGGCAGGCTATTCGCTTATCGCGTATATACTGAAAAAGGAGTTCTGGACGATGTCCATATGGGAGGATGAAGATACCCTTTCAAGGTTCGTGAAAACCGGGGCGCATCTCCGTACCATGAGGGATCTCTCGCGCTTTCTCAGCCCCGAGCGGAGGTTCGTCAAAGTCATCGTCAAAGGCTCCGACATACCCATGTCCTGGAACAAAGCGAAAGGGTGTGCATTCGTAAGTCGGTTTTCCTTCCTTCTCTTGTCTTAATACGCCACCCTTAACTGCGGATGATACTCCGACTTCTGCCGGATAATAGAAAGTGGAACGGAAGAATGAACTATCAGCGGACATTGTCCGCGCGCACGGGCGCGTGAATCCTTTATCAGTTATATTAATCTAGAAAGATCAAGGGGTGCATACACTTGGATATCGCGAAGAAAATAGAAGCTCACAGGAGGCTCGTTTCAGGCATTTGCTGTCCGGAGCGCAAGGTCGATCCCGAAAACCTCAAGAGTGTGCTCAACCTCGCGATGGAGATCGCCAGGGAGGGGAGGGAAGGCAGGAAGATAGGGACCATGTTCGTAATCTCGGACACCGATTCCACGATAAAACGCTCCCGACCCATGATACTCGACCCGCTCTTCGGCCATCCGGATGCCATGAAGCGCATCGACGACCCTGGAATGCGCGAGACCGTGAAGGAGCTCGCACAGCTTGACGGTGCGTTCATAGTGACTGACGGTGGCGTAGTGCTCTCGGCCTGCCGCTACATAGACGCCACGTCGGAAGGGCTCGACCTCCCGCTCGGCCTCGGGAGCAGACACATGGCCGCGGCTTCCATAACGAGAACGACGAACGCCGTAGCTGTGGTCGTCTCCGAGAGCTCGATGGTGCGTGTGTTCGACAACGGCGCCATTGTCGGCGAGATAATCCCCGAGCTCTGGATGCTGAGGCAGTACGGCGCTCAGTTCAACGAACAGCTTGCAAGCGGAGCGATCACCGAAGAAGAGGTCATCACCCGCAACTGACTGCACGAGTAATGAAAATTATCAATATAGCGGACATACACGGGAACCTGACGCCTATTGACGGCCTGGGCGCAGTGCTCTGCCCGGTGGACCTCGTCATCATTTCGGGGGACCTCACCCATTTCGGGGACGGCAGGGACGCCGAGGACGTTATATCCGCGGTCGCGAAATACAATAGAAACATACTCGCCGTATCCGGGAACTGCGACACGAAAGAGGTGGACGAATATCTCAACGCTAAGGGCTTTAATCTGCACGGGCGGAGCGTAAATTTGAACGGGATTTCATTCACGGGGGCCGGAGGTTCGCTGCCGTGCCCGAGCCCGACCCCGAACGTTTACACGGAGGATGAGTACGCGGAGATATTCGAGGGCTCGCTCGACGGTACTGAGG
Source organism: uncultured bacterium (assembly GCA_902826595.1). Classification (GTDB taxonomy): domain Bacteria; phylum Desulfobacterota_D; class UBA1144; order Nemesobacterales; family UBA2774; genus 2-12-FULL-53-21. The sequence continues at coordinate 4,896 of CADEFK010000028.1, forward strand.
ACGGGACGCCCCGAATACTCGTCTCTCATCAGCCGCCCTATAATACACTCAACGACATGCTCACAAACGGCGCCCACGTGGGCAGCGGGACAGTGAGGGAGTTTATAGAGCGCCATAAGCCCCTCGTTTGCTTCACGGGGCACATTCATGAGGCCCCCGGCATAGACACGATAGGAGAGACCAGGATAGTCAATCCGGGCCCCCTCGGCACCCGCTCTTACGCCTACCTCGACATTACCGATAAAATAAATACACTGGAAATAAGGAAGTTCTGAACTGTGATGCCCGTTCGGAAAAAGCCGTGCTCTCGTTTAAATCGTATACGTATATTGTGTATAGACAGATATATACAACGTAATGATAAACCATCACATTAAGCATATATTTCACATTTTTACCTTAATTCTCCTCCTTACGAATGCTTACGGCTCCCATGCACAGGAGCAGAAATACCACCCTCTCGAGAGTTATACGGTCAAATACAGGATAGAAGGGAACAGCACGGGGGAAAAAACCGAATACTCGGGCGACTGGGGAAGGACGCTTTGCTGGACCGAGGTGGTTCAGGTGAAGAGAGCCGGAGGCACGCCGGTCAGGATAAACGAAAAGGTGATAACCAGGATCACGGGCGGGGAACAGTGGATCATCAAAATTAACCTCGACGACAACACGGGGACAAAGGTCAAAAGCCCGGCGTTCCCGGAAATCTACAATCGCATCAAAGGCAAGGACCCCGCGGAGTTTACGAAGGAGCTCATCACGAGCTCGGGCGCGAAGCGGGTAGGGGAGAAGACGGCGGGCGGGGAGAAGTGCATCGAGTGGGAGCTCAGCGAAGGGGCCAGGACATGCATTACCGAAGACCTTGTCAGGGTCGAGTCCTCGCTCGTACTCGGCGATATATCGGTTAAGGAGACCGCGGTCGAGGTCAAACGCGGCGTACCGGAGTCAGACGGTATCTGCGGAGTCGGAAGCGCGGTAATAACCGAAACCGTGATCAAGGACCGCGCGGAAGAGGAGATTAAAGTCAAGTAAACGGCGGGGGCCTGTATTCATCTTGCCCCCCGCTTCCGTATTTTAATTTTAATGGACCGATTCTTACCCCTTTTTCCTTATTCCCTCGACCTCGAGCTCTATCCTCACATCGTCACCGACCACGAGTCCTCCCGAGTCGAGCGTCTTGTTCCATGTAATGCCGAAGTCCTTCCTGTCTATCTTCGTTTCAGCGGTGAACGCAGTGCGTTCGTTCCCGTAGGGGTCATTGGCCTTTCCGCCGTACTCCGCGTCGAGCTCGACCTGCTTCGTGACGCCGTTTATCGTAAGGTCGCCGACGATAATGAAATCCTCCCCGTCGCCCTTCTTCACTTCCTTGCTCTTGAAGGTTATCGTCGGATTTTTGGTTACGTCGAGAAAATCAGGAGACTTAAGGTGGTCATCCCTCTTCTGCTTGTTCGTATTAATGCTCGCCGAGGTGATGGTCGTCTCCACGCTCGATTTGCTTATGTCCGTGTCGTCGAACGTGTAGGACCCTTCTATCAGGTCGAACCTGCCCGTGACGGTACTTATCCCCATGTGCTTCACCTTGAACAACACCTGCGAATGGTCGGGGTCGATCACGTATGCAGCGGCTTCGGCAAGCGATTCACTGACGTCTGAGATCCCTATCGACACTACAGCGACAACTAAGGCCAAAATACTTTTTGCTATTCTCATATTTACTACCTCCTGTTGATGTTATACGTCCCATTAAACATTTTGATGTGCGGGAAGGTTCCTGGATTCAAAAAAAATACCACACGGTCTCTCCGTTTTCATAATTATTTTAGACAACGCGCTCGAAGCCGGGGCGGCCGTTACGGATGCAGCGGGTGATAACATGATTTACGTCTTATACGGAAAGCTCAGGCTTGACTACACTTTCTTCTTAAATAGAAAGCGCCTAACCCGGCGAATCCAAGTATTACCGCAGCCGCCGCCATGCCCCATTCGGAGAGGGTGGGAATCGGGCTCGGCCCCCTCACATTCGAGAACGTGCAGGTTATTTCCGTAAGTCCGAGGCAGTCTAAGCTCAGCCCGTTCTCGATAGGCGTAACGTCGATAAAATCGGAATCACTGCATTCGACACTCTCAAGCGTCCATCCACCGGGGACTTCTTCAGTTATTTCGAAATTGCTCCCGTCGAAAGCCTCTCCGAAACACGGGCCGTTGGCGACGACATCGAACGAATCACTCTCCCCATCCTGCGAGACTTCGAAGGTGAAGAAAAGCTCTTCACCCCCGTTCGGCGGAACAAGTATCTCCGGAGCGCTCTTGCAAATGTTTATCCCGCACCGGGCATCGGTCTCCCGCCCCGCGAGCTGGAACGAGAGGTCAGGCTGGTCGGCGCCGCAGTTGGCCTGAGCCGGTGTGAACGCGATGCACCCTGTGGAGAAGCCGTTACCGGGATTCTCCCAGACGAAGGGGTCAAGCGTCTGGACCGAGTTTTCGTGCCAGAACCACTGTCCGTTCGTGATGAATTTGATGTTCGCCTGGACGGATATCCAGTAAGTGCCCGACCCGAGCACGCACGGGTTCGGGAGGTCGATTACGAAGTTGGGCACAGTGACGTTCTCGGGCAGTATATTCAAATAAGTGCATCCCGGCACCAACGAGCCCGGCAGTCCGCCCCCGTCGGTGAAAAAGAATACGCTTAACGAATCAATAAGGTCGGGGGTGGCGTCGTCGAACGCGCCGAACACCCTCACTTTGTCGATTATCCAGAATAAGCCTCCGGGCACGAGGAAATCGTCCGCGGCGCGTGAATCAAATTGATCGAACCCTCCCCCGTCCGTAAAGTCCTGCGAGGAAATGTTGGCGGAAGATATATTAGCCGTCTGGTCCCACAAAGTATCAGGTGGAACGGATACTACAGGAGGCGTGTCGATATTCTCCATCAACTGACTTTGAGCGAGCTTGCTCGACAACAGAAAAAATACGGCATTAAATAACAAGCAGATAAAAAGAAGATTCAGGTATGGATATACGCTATTACCGAATTTGTAACGGGACATTTGTCATCCTCCTCGGAAAAACGGATGTATTGAGGAAAAATAATCAATTACGAACTTAATTTTAACAGAAACGTGAATACAGTTCAATCGCAGCCGGTTAAACCGGTATTTATGCGCGCCTATACCGTACATGCCGGTTTGAGCATATATTTTAATATCTGTCTATCAATCACAAATTCACGAAACCGGAGATTCCGATGCCAGATGTAAATATCCGAGAAGCGAGGGCCGGGGACGCGGTCCGCATGGCGGAGATATTGAGGGAGATCGGATGGTCCGAGAGACGGAACGCGCTTCCGATTGAGGAGGTCTCGGGGCCCATCGAAAGGCTGATCGAGCACTCCGCCGGGGACAGGGAAGGGCATTCTATCATAGTCGCCGCGGATGAGAACGATAAGGTGAGCGGCTTTCTCAACGTCCACTGGGTTCCGTTCATCATGCTGGGGAGTCTCGAAGGATATGTATCCGACGTGTTCGTCAGTCCATCGGCCGGAGGCATGGGGGTCGGGAAGGCGCTCGTCGAGCGCGTGATAGAAGAGGGGAGGCAACGAGGCTGCATGAGGCTCATGCTCACAAACGGCAGGGAGAAGCTCTCGTACAAGACCGGTTTCTATAAAAAGCTCGGCTGGACCGAGAGGCCGTCAGTCGCCAATTTCGTTTATTACTACAGGGAACCCTGGTCGTAATAACCCCACGGATAAACAAAAAGCCCCTTCCTGCATCACTGAAGAAAGGGGCC
>CADEFK010000028.1:8781-12592 GCA_902826595.1 uncultured bacterium
GAAAGGGTCGGGATGGCCGAAACCCTCACATTCGTGAACGTGCAGGTTATGAAACCTTCGGACAGACACCGGACGCTCACGCCGTCCTCAAAGATCGTGGTTGCTACGCCTGAGGCGCTATCACAATCGATATCCGCGAGCTGCCATCCTTCAAGAGACTCCTCGATAACCTCCAGGCCCTGACCTGTATTTAAGCCGAGCGCAAGACATCTCGAGTTGGCGATAAGCTCGAATGGTTCAGTCACTTGCCCGCGGATCACCGTAAATGGAAAAAAGACAAATTCATCTTCCGAATCGGGGACCGACAACTGAGGAGCGTTTTTACAAACATCTACAACACAGGCCGGCTGGGCGCTCGCTATGTTGTGAAAAGACGGAAGCAATAAAAGTCCCATCGCAATAAGTACAACAGCAGAAACCGGTAGAGCTTTTCTCAGATACTTATTCATAATATTTATCCTCCTTTATTTGCGGTGCAGCGGTATTTTACAATGAATCTGTGAGATTAGCAATATAGATGAATCTTGATAAGCATTTATATGCCAAAGACGGTAAAAAAAGCCCCTTCCCCATATTGGAAGAAGAGGCCTTGCGTTTTATTTCTGTCGTAGAGAACGAAGTGAAGCAATCTCATGAGAAACAGGAGATCGCCACGGCCATAAATCGGCCTCGCGGTGACAAGGATGCTGTCATTCCCTGCACTGATAGGGAATCTCATCATTTTTTGTCATTGCGTATGGAGTAACAGTAAGTTCCGATCCGTCACTCGCCTTGCCATTCCCCTCATGGGTGTTAGCCTTTAAATAGAGGCGGTTCAGATGCCCGAATCAAAAAACCTCTTCATAGTCCGTCACGCGAAATCGAGCTGGGACGAAGCCGGGCTCGACGACAGGGAGAGGCCCCTCAACGAAAGGGGCAAGGAAGAAGCCCCCAAAATGGGGAAGCATCTTGCCGGATATTCCGTCAAGCCTGATCTCATCACGTCGAGCCCGGCCGTGCGCGCGCTCAAGACCGCCGAGAAGATCGCCAAAGAGCTCGGGTTCAAGAAATCGGACGTGGTGGCGGACGAGGGTATCTATACCTTCAACGGGGGGAGCCTGATGGATGTGGTAAGAGGGTTCGACGACAGGTACAAGTCCGTGATGATAGTCGGGCACAACCCCGCCGTCACGGAGCTCGTGAATTATCTCACAAACTCGCAAATAGACAATGTACCCACGTGCGGCGTCGCGCTAATCGAGCTCAACACGGGGAGGTGGAAAGATATAGCGAAGGGGACGGGCGTTCTCCTCGAATTCGACTACCCGAAAAAGCTCTGGGCAAGGGCTTGAAATTTCCCCAGGCCGCTGTATAAATTCCCCTGATCAGGACCTGCCCGAATGGAATACTCGACCCCCGACCTCTGCGACCTTCATCCCACACTCGTCCGCATAGCCGAGCCCGTATTCAGAAATTACGGGGGAAGGCGCTCATTCGGCGGCGAAGCCGTCACCATCAAGTGCTTCGAGGACAATTCGTTCGTTAAGGAAACCGCAGGCAAGCCCGGGCGGGGAAAAGTCATGGTCGTCGACGGCGGCGGGTCAGTCAGGAAGGCTCTCCTCGGGGACCTCATCGCCGAGACCGCTTTCCAGAACGGGTGGGAGGGATTGATAATATACGGGGCCGTGAGGGATGTGGGCGCGATCGGGGGCCTCGATCTCGGTATTATGGCGCTCGCGTCGATACCGCTCAAGACCGAGAGGAAAGGGGCGGGGGAGACGGGCGTACCGGTGACCTTCGCAGGCGTAACTTTCAGCCCCGGTGAGTTCGTTTACGCGGACGCCACGGGGATAATCGTGTCTTCCCGACCCCTCACCCCCGCACCCCCCCGCTAAAATCTATTGATAATCATTGGAATATAATCTACAATGGAGACTAAAAGGACCCCTCGACATTAATCTATAACAGACGATAATGACTGAGACCAGAGCGGAGGAGCGATGAAACTTTTACTCATTAACCCTAGATTCCCGGAGAGCTTCTGGAGCTTCAAATGGGCCGTCGACAACATCATGCCCAGGGACGTAAGGACAATAAACCCGCCCCTCGGGCTCGCCACGCTGGCCGCCCTCTGCCCCCCCGACTGGGAGATCGAAATAATAGACGAAAACATCGAGTCCATACCGCTCAACCCGGTAGCCGACGTCATAGGCGTCTGCGGCATGGGGGTGCAGTTCCAGAGGCAGAAGGAGCTGCTCAGGTTCTACAGGAATAGAGGCTATTACGTCGTGGCGGGCGGGAGCTACGCCTCGCTCTGCCCGGAATACTTCGAGACCCTCGCCGACACTGTCGTCGCCGGAGAGGCCGAATACATATGGAAACGGTTCTGCTCAGACTTCGACGGCGGCTCCCCGCAAAAGCTCTATAAGGAATGCGAGGAGGTTTCGCTCGAGGATTCCCCAACGCCCCGCTTCGACCTGCTCAAGCTCGACAAGTACCAGGCGGTGAGCCTCCAGTTTTCGAGGGGGTGCCCGTACCGCTGCGAATTCTGCGACATAATAGTCATGTTCGGCCGAAAGCCGCGGGTAAAGGCCTTCGATCAGGTGGGGAAGGAGCTCGACGCGCTCAGGAAACTCGGCATCACGAACGTATTCTTCGTCGACGACAACCTCATCGGGAACAAGCCCGTCGCCAAGAAGCTCATGGCGTATCTCAGGGACTATCAAAAGGAGCACGATTACCAGTTTCTTTTCGGCACGGAGGCGTCTCTCAATATCGCTCAGGACGACGAGCTTCTCGACCTCTTCAGGCAGGCCAACTTCGGATGGGTGTTCATCGGCATAGAGTCCCCGGACGAGGGGAGCTTGAAGGAAACGCTCAAGTTCCAGAACACGAGAGGCAACATTCTTGACTCTATAAGGCACGTATATTCATACGGCATAGAGGTACTGGCGGGCTTCATTATAGGGTTCGACAACGATACCGTCCGCACGTTCGACCTCCAGTACAATTTCATCCAGAATTCGGGCATACAGGCGGCGATGATAGGCCTCCTCACCGCCGTGCCGAAAACCCCGCTCTACGAGAGGCTCGAGAAGGACGGCCGTCTCATAAAGGAAGCGAGCGGGACTGACAACACCAAGCTCGGCACGAACCTCATACCCAAGCAAATGACATACGAGGAGATGGTGGACGGCTACCGCGAGCTATATTTCAGGCTCCTCGACGACCGCACCATAGCGGACCGGATTTTAAACAAAACGACTTATCTGAAGGAACCGATCTTCAGGAGCACCTACGGCGTAGCCGAACAGGCGCGCGCGCTCGGTAGATTTATTATGAACGGCATCGTACCCGGCGGCCTGCCCAGGGCATATCAATTCCTGAGGACGTTCCCATTCACGAACCCCGGCATGATTCCGCTCGTAATACAGGACTGGACGATAGGCATATCGATGAGGAACTACGTCGACCGTCATTTCGTGAGGGTTACCGACGAAGAGGCGAGCCTCGCCAGGAACCACCTGGCCACGTTCGAGCTGTCTTTCGGCCGGTACCTCGACAGGGGCGTGCTCGAGGTCTCACTCGAAAAGGTCCGGAACGCCGCGCACAACCTTTCTATTTCGATAAAGGGCATGCTCGACGTGGACTTCTTCGACCGCATCGGGACGCACCTCGAGACCGTGCTCAAGGATACACCCTCGTCCGTCACGCTCAAGATCGAGGAGATACACGATGCCGAGCGGCAGCACCTGCACAAGCTCATCGACCGCCTCTCCCGTCACGGGGACAGGATCTACATAGCGGTAAACGAGAAGCTCCGCGACAAGGT
>CADEFK010000028.1:12692-21514 GCA_902826595.1 uncultured bacterium
AAGCTGGGCGATAATTCCATGACCGCCGAGGGGATAGGGGAGATGCTCTCCCTCCGGACGAGGGGTGCGCGCGACTTCCTCGATGCGCTCCTGTCGATGGGGTTTCTGGAGAGGGAAGGGGACGGCCCGGGGGCTCTGTACCGGAACACCGAGACTACGCGGGTATATCTCGACAAGAACAACCCGTCCTATATGGGCGGCATCCTCGAGATGCTCAACACGCGCCTCTACAAATACTGGGACGACCTGGGCGAAGCGCTCCGGACCGGAAAGCCGCAGAACGAGGTAAAGCACAGCCAGAAGCCCCTGTTCGAGGAGCTTTACTCGGACATTCCCCGCCTCGAGCAGTTCATGTGGGCGATGGCCGGCATATCCCGCCACAATTTCATCGCGCTCGCGCAGAAGTTCGATTTCTCCCGTTACAGGACGCTCTGCGACGTGGGCGGCGCGGCGGGGGTGCTGTCCATGGCCGTCGCGGAGAAGCACAGGAACATCGCCTGCATATCCTTCGACCTCCCCGAGGTCGAGCCCATCGCCAAAAGATCGATCGAGAAGGCGGGGCTGTCCGACCGCATATCGACGGCGACGGGGAACTTCTTCCGCGACCCGCTTCCGAAGGCGGATGTAATAACCATGGGCATGATACTCCACGACTGGAACCTTGAGAAAAAGAAGATGCTCGTAAGGTCGGCTTACGAGGCCCTTCCCGAAAGGGGGGCGTTCATAGTGGTCGAGAACCTTATCGACGACGCCCGGAGGGAGAACACATTCGGGCTCCTGATGTCCCTCAACATGCTCATAGAGACGGGCGAGGGGTTCGACTACACGGCGGCCGATTTCAACGAATGGTGCGCCGAGGCCGGGTTTAAAAAGTTCGAAGTGCTCCACCTGATAGGCCCCTCCAGCGCAGCTATTGCGTATAAGTAAAAAATCCTCTTTTGGCTGTCGTTGCGAGAACGGTTCTGAACGTGTGCAAGAACCGGACGCCCTCGGCTGACGGTAAATAAGCAACTTAGTCATCGCACTCAAGTCAAAAAATCAAATTACGAAGGAGCCGCGGCAATCTCGTTGTTATTCTGTCATTCCCAACGATTGCAGGCAAGTACTGTTTCGAGCGTGCGAGAAATAGGTCGGTTCTCGCTGATTTTACGATTGTTGATAATTCATGGAAAAGCCCCCTAAATTCAAATACAATCGGTCGCTTCAGGCCGATTGCAATGAAGTCCCATAACCGGGGTATTCCGTCACACAAGTCAAAAAACCGATCGGGAATCCAGTCTTTTCCTTTTATTTCCTTCCCCCAAAACGGTATGGACAAAAGGGGAGCAGTACATCAACATATATGTGCACATATAAATACAATACTCTAAAACTGCTTTCGCAATGCGCTGCCCGCCGCGGGAGCATTGATCATTCTTTTTCGGGAGGATATTTCTATGAAGACGCGCGTCCTTATTCTAGGAGCGGGTTTCGGAGGCCTCGAGCTCAGCACTCTGTTGTCGGAGGCGTTCGGCGACGAGGTCGATGTAACCCTCATCGACAAGAACGAACATTTCATTTTCGGCTACTCGAAGCTTGACGTGATGTTCGGCCTCAAGACTCCGGAAGCCGTCCGCCTGCCGTACCGCAACTTTGTGAAAACGGGCGTGCGTTTTCTCCGGCAGACGATTACCGCGATCGATCCCGGCGCTAGGCGCGTCACGACAGATGCCGGCAGCTACGAGGCCGACGTCATGGTAGTCGCGCTCGGCGCCGACTACGACCTCGACGCCACGCCGGGGCTGTCCGATGAGGGCAGCGAGTTTTACTCCGAAGCCGGGGCGGAGCGGATGCGCGGGATGGTCCACGATTTCTCGAAAGGCCGGGCCGTCATCGGCGTTTCCGCGGCGCCGTACAAGTGCCCGCCGGCTCCGAGCGAATGCGCGCTCCTGCTGCACGACCACCTGACGAAAAAGGGCGTCCGCGGCCGGTGCGAAATTACGCTAGTGCTGCCGCTCGGGAGCCCGGTGCCGCCGTCGCCCGAGACATCGAGGGCGCTCGTCGGCGCATTTTCTGAGCGCGGTATCAAGTTCGTCCCCAGCCGCCGCGTGGCTTCGCTTGACCCCGGACGCCGCGTCACGGTGCTCGACGACGGCAGCGAGCTGCCCTACGACCTGTTCCTGGGTGTGCCCAAGCACCGCGCGCCGAAAGTTGTCGAGGAAAGCGGCATGGCCGAAGACGGCTGGGTGCCGGTCAATCCGAGGACGCTCGAAACACGGTTCCCGGGGGTGTACGCGGTTGGGGACATCGCGAATACCGGAACGCCGAAGGCGGGCGTGTTCGCCGAGGCTGCGGCCCGCGCTGTCGCGGCTTCTCTCACCGCGCGCATACGCGGGGACGGGCAGTCCGGGGCATACACCGGTGCGGGTTCCTGCTACATAGAGTTTGGCGCCGGGAAGATCGGCCGGGTTGACGTGGATTTCTTCTCCGGGCCTTCGCCAAGGGGCACCTACCACGAGCCTTCAGTCGCCTTGCGATCCGAAAAGGAGCATTTCGGTTCGAGCCGGCGCGCCCGCTGGTTCGGCCTGTGATTCATGCAATTGCTATGACAGTCACTGACATCGGGACACATGATCCGGGTATATACCCCGCCCGTCTGTCCCATTGTCTGAAGCCTCTACCTCATAAGCCATTCCAACGCGGCGATTGCGTATAAGCAGGAATTCTTCAGCTCCCCGGGGTCATGACCCGTAAGAGGTCCTAGACCTGATTGAGAGGCCGTTGATCGAAGTGTATGGTGTGCCATTGCTAGGGAGTTTAGTAGAAATTCATTTTCTGCTTGACAGCCATTTTCATGGGTGACCCCAGATCCGATTATTCGGACGTGTGAAACGGCGGCGGAGTCAACGCGGCGACGCAGCTGGTGTCGGGGGGCACACTCGGATTGGAGAGGAATGACCTGACCACGCTCTGCGTGCAGGGCTCCTGGGGGGTGACCCAGTGTCCAAACCCCGGGATCACGATCCTGGTCGAGTTTTCGAGCGTCATGGCAGCGTACTCGGCCCACTGCGGCGATGTTTTAGCGTCAAAGCTGCCCGAAATGACGAGCGTAGGAATGCTGCTGGTTGTGACATCACGTATAGAAGGATCCGCTCTTGGAACGTTCCAGATGGCACAGTCCTCAGTCTCGAAGGGCAATTGTGGCGCTTCGGACAGGACTGAGTCGGGGTAGGTCGGAAAAGCGAGACGCCCTTGCGCAAGGATCTGGGATTTGGGCTCGAAGGGAATCCATTCGCTACAGAAGACGCCGTAGGTCAAGCCGTAACCGAAGATGCCCTCACCCGCCGGGTTGGCGAGTGCCGCGCGCCCAGCCGCAATCTGTTTCGGATCGCCTTCGACCAGCTCTTGTATGGCCGACGGAACAAGGGTAAAGGCCGGACCGGCTGCGACGAGCCAATTCACCAACGCTCCGCCGTCGAGCACCACCGTCACCTGCGGGCTGTCCGGGGCATACTGCGCCGTCGTTGTCAGCGGATTGGCCTCGAGCTGCTGGACCTGGCTGGCGAACGTTGCTGCCACATCGCCGTACTCACTCTTGCAAGCGGGCTGATCGGCACACGCGCGAAACAGGTTGTCAAAGGCTTCACCAAGATTGGTCCATGTCCAACCGAGGCTCGCCACACTGGGTGGCACGACGGAGTCGATGATCGCGCTGCGAATGGTCTCGGGGTAATCGCGCATGAGCGTAAGCGCCAGATAGGTGCCGTAGGAATAGCCGTTCAGGCTCCACTGTTCGATCCCCAACACCTTACGCAGATCCTCGAAGTCGGCCGCATTTTCGGTGGTGTTGTAGGCACTCAGATCGATCCCTTCGGCCACCAGTCGATCATGACAAGCCCGCGTCGCGGCCAGATGCTCCGCCTTGGTTGAATCAGCGCCGTAGACGAGGCCGACCAGCCGAGCATTGAATTGGTCGATCTCCGGGCATGTCAGCTCCGGCTCGGTGTCCAGCGTTCCGCGCTGCGCCATGATGATCAGGTCACGCTGTTGGTTCAGCCCGGCAGGCACGAGAAACTCCGCCTCGGCAAGCGCATCGCCGCCCGGACCGCCGGTCAGGTGAACGATGGGCTCGCTCGGGGGCGGCTGGGAGACGGAAGGGATGATTGCAACCGGGAGCCGGATCCTGCGTCCATTGAATTTGGTGCGACTCTCCGGCACCACCAGAAAACCGCAGCTCGCGTTGGCCAGCGCGGGAAGCGACGCAACGCTCGCCGGGCACGCACCGGGCTCAAACTCGGCCGGCGGAAGCCCCGAGTCAGATTCACACGCGACAGATACCAGCGCCAAAATAATCGCCAGTGCTACCACCTGCACCCTCCACACCGGTCTCAAACTCATGGCGTCAGCTCCTCTGTGTCAAATGGCGGCGGCGTCAGTCCTGCCACGCAACTGGTGTCGGGCGCATTCGGTGTGGCGAGGAAGGATGCGATGACCATCTGTGCGCATTCCGACTGGGGTGTGACCCAATGCCCAACCCCGGGAATGACGATGTTCGTCGAATTAGACAGCGTCTCGGCGGCATACGCACCCCACTGCGGCGACGTTCTGCCGTCGAAACTACCCGTTATGATGAGCGTCGGGATGTCGCTCGTAGTAATCTCACGTGCGGAGGAAGGCGCTTTGGGAACATTCCAGACGGCGCAATCCTCGGTCATGAAGGGTAGCTGCGGCGCCTGAGACAGGACTGAGTCGGGGTAGGTCGGAAAAGCGAGACGCCCTTGCGCAAGGATCTGGGATTCGGGCTCGAAGGGAATCCACTCACTACAGAACACTCCGAAGGCCAGACCATGACCGAAGAGGCCTATTCCTGCGGGGTCCGTAAAAAAAGACCGCGAATTGGCAATAGGCGCCGGGTTACCGTGGGCCAGTGCGTCTATGGCGGCGGGAATCGAGGAAACATCGAGAAGAGGTTGCGGGATGGCAGCAAGCCAGTTCACCAGCGCCCCGCCGTCGAGCACTACGGTCACCGGCGGAACCTCGGGCGAATACGTTCCCGTCGTCGTCAATGGATTGGCTTCGAGCTCCTGAACCAGACCCGCGAACGTGGCTGCCAAATCGCCGTACTTACTGTTGCAGGCGGGCTGATCGGCACACGCGCGAAATATGTTGTTGATGCCTTCATTGGCGTTGCTCCATGTCCAACCGAGGCTCGCGACACTCGGCGGCACGACGGAGTCGATGATCACGCTGCGAATACCTTCGGGATGATCGCGCATCAGGGTGAGCGCCAGATTGGTCCCGTACGAGAATCCATACACGTTCCACTCTGCTATCCCGAGCGCCTTGCGCAGGTCGGCGAAATCGGCGGCATTCTCGGTCGTGTTGTAGGCACTGAGGTCGATCCCTTCGGCTACCAGACGATCATGACAGAGCTTCGTCGCCGCCACGTGGAGCTCCCTGGTTGTGTCAGCGCCGTAGGGAAGACCAATTACTTGGATACCGAACTCGTCGACCTCGGGGCAAGTCAGCTCCGGCTCGGTGTCGAGATCCCCGCGCTGGTCCATCAAAATAAGATCGCGATCCTGATTCAGCCCAGCGGCCACGAGAGCCGGGGCCTCGGAAATCGCATCGCCGCCAGGACCCCCGGTCAGGTGGACAATGGGCTCGCCCAGCGGAGGTTGGGACACGGACGGGATGATTGCAACCGGGAGCCGGATCGTGCGTCCATTGGATTTGGCGCGATTCTGTACATTGGATTTGGTGCGATTCTCCGGCACCACGAGAACGCCACAGAGTGCGTTCTCAAGCTCGGGAAGCGTAGCTTTACTGCTCGGGCACGGACCAGGCTCAAACTCGGCGGGTGGAAGCCCTGAGCCAGAGTCGCACGCGGAGGCTATAAATGCCAGCGTGCCGGCAACCGGCACGAACCAGACTTTCGAAACTGTTCTCCACCATCTCATCACGCTCTGCCTCCATTGTCCTTCATGGTGACTATGGTTTTTTTCGACCACCGAACTAATAATTGGACTGCAATCCGTTTAAAACCCATGTTAGAGTTAGACAACCTTATTTTAAGTCTGAAATAATGTCAATAGGATTTATTTTAGTCTGAAATAATGCCAATACGATTAGTTCTCTCGAGCACAATTTCCTTTAGCATGATTGCAAATTCACTCAATGGATAAAGACTTAAGCATAATTCTATATACTGTCGCGTCTCTAGGGTATATAGTGAATTATTAAATCTGAATTTATGCTTTGGGGTCATATCCTTACACCCTGACAGTATCCGGTAGAATAATTCCTCGTAAGGGTGAAGGAATTGTCCCCCACCCCTTCAAAATATGAAGCCCCACCCCTCAAATAATGACCCCCGGGGGGTCATTATTTGACCCCTAAGGAATACACATGTGTAAGTAATACACAATTAATGAATACTCAGTAAAAAAATGCGCGTAAAAAAACACGCGCGCCTGAAGAAGGTCAGGCTTATTGGAATTTCGCTTCCCTAATATTCAAATATTTGACAACACGCTATAAATATGAATAATTTTACCCTTTCACAGCAACAGGAGGACTATATTATGCAGGCGGTAATTAAAACCGGCGGAAAACAGTATAGCGTAAACAAAGGCGACGTCATCGACGTAGAGCTTCTGGCCGGGAACCCGGGCGACGTGGTCGAATTCAAGGAAGTGCTCCTGGTTGCGGACGAAGGCGTGACCACAATAGGCTCGCCCGTCGTCGATAACGCGGTCGTAAAGGCGAAGATCCTCGGCACGAAAAAGGGCGAGAAGCTCATCGTGTTCAAGTTCAGGAGAAGGAAGGACTTCAGAAAGAAGACGGGGCACAGACAGAAGTTCACTTCCGTCGAGATCACCGAGATTTCCAAGTAAAGCAGGGAGGTAACCCAAAATGGCAACAAAAAAAGGCGGCGGTAGCACCAGAAACGGAAGAGACTCGAGGGGCAGAAGGCTCGGGCTCAAAAAGTTCGGGGGAGAGGTCGTAAAGGCCGGCAACATCATCGCGAGACAGAGGGGAACCACTTTTCACCCGGGGCTCAACGTAGGGATGGGACGGGACCATACACTGTTCGCGCTCACGGACGGAATCGTGGAATTCCAGACTTACAAGAAGACCAAGACCAGAATCAGCATCCTGCCCGCAGAGGCCTAGGCAAAGTCCCCGACCCGGGACCGGGGGCGCGGCGCCGGCTTCCATATGCGCCGGGGTTCCGTCGGGTATCAACGGCCCGGCATTCCGCACATCCACTCATACACGACAGGCCGGTTTTGCACACCGCGGAGGCTGAAAACGACGCCGGGAATTTTGTTAACACTCTGTTAAAATTTATCTTTACTAGTTAAATTTTAGCCAGTATTATAAGGTAGCTTTTACTCTTTCAAATCTTCAACAGAGACGGATGCCGCCCGCTGCAGTGCGCCGCGTCCGATCGGGCAGCCGGAGAATCGAGCTAAATGGGATTTAAGTCCAGGTTAGGGAATATATATTCGGGAAACGCGATTGTCCTCGCTTTTATTTTCATTCTGATATCCGTATTGATCTCGCTCTTTAACTCCTACTATTTCACCACGACCGTCACCGAAGAAAGGGGACAGGAGCTGGCCCAGCTTTTCAACACCACGGGCAAGAGCTTCGCCGACACCTCGAAGGACATACTCAATTCGAGGCCCGACATAGTGTATATAAAGCTCCTTAACCCCGAAGGCGTGCTGCTCGAAAGCTTCGGCGGAGAGGAGACCGAGAGCCTTGAGATCGTGCCCATAACGACGCCCGAGAACAACACGATAGTCCTGGGGGTCGCGGGAAGGGACTGGAAGAGCCTCATATTGTCGTCCCTGATGTGGAGCGCGCTCATCGGAGTGGCCGTATCGGTAGTAATCATATTCATATTGTCCCTTTTCTCCTCGGGCAGGAACGACCCCATGGAAAAGCTCATCTCTGCGATGAAGAGCGTTTCCCGCGGGGACTTCTCGGGCTCGAGGCTCGACCCCGAATCCTCGGACGACGTGGCCACTATCAGGGCATACGAGACCTTTAACCAGATGGTCGACCGCATGAGGAGGAGGGCCGACGTCGAAGAGGAGCTGCCGCCGTTCCAGCCGCAGCTCATATCCTCGCAAGACGACGAAGAGGAAGACGAAGGCCTCGTTTCGAGGCCGAGGAACGTGACAGTCGTAGTGGCGAAGATAGCCGACTTCCAGGAGCTCTCGAATACGCTCAAGCCGGCCGAGTTCAACGCCTTCCTCGCCGATTACAGAAAGGCGGCCTCCGCGATAATCTCGAACTACGGAGGGGTCATCGAGGCCCTTCTCAAGGACGAAATCGTGGCGTTCTTCAACGCCCCCGACGAGCAGGTTAACGCCGAGCTCAAAGCAGTGAGCTCGGCCGTCGAAGTGCTCCAGCTCCTCGCCGGAATAACGAGGGACAGGAAAGTCGAGGGCAAAACCCCCATCAGCGGAAAAATAGGCATAGGCATGAAGTCGGTCCCCGTTTACGAGGACTCGAGCATGCCGCACGGCGTGAAGGAAGTCACCGACATCGCGAGGAGGATCTGCACTGTCTCGCCCGTATGGAGGGTGATAGTGTCGGCCGACGTCTACGCGATTGTGAAAGACTACGTCGAGGCCCGCGAGCTCAAGCTCGGGAACGATTCCTACTATTCCATAGTCGGCGTCGAAGAAGGCGTGATCTAAAACCCCGCTCCACTCCGATTATCTCCTTTCTCCCAGCAATCTCGTCATATTATATTTTAACCCGTTCACCCTGAGCTCGTCGAAGGGTGATTGTTTCCGACATTACAGAATTTGCGTTTAGAAAAT
>CADEFK010000029.1:0-5840 GCA_902826595.1 uncultured bacterium
GAAATCATTTACTACATCATACCGGGCGAAGTATATTTCGAGCGTATTTTATCGAAATCAATAAACAATCTTCAAATCTACAATGTATGGTAATCAATACTTAACTGTGTTAAAATACTGTATTAGTTGAATTCTTTTCCTGAGGAGGATGTGGAAATGGCCAAACTTATACATTCAATATTTGTACTTACTGTTCTGTTGATTTTTTCCGGTGCGGCTCGTGCGGATCTCTACGGCGTAGCCCATGAGGGTGAGATGCAAAGGGCCGAGACGAATACGCCGAGGATTAACGGCTTCGGGGAAAGCAGCCTGTATTTGATCAATCCCGAAACCGGCGCTGCTACGCTTATAGGACCGACCGGATTTTATTTCTGCAGGGGTCTCGATTTTCACCCATTCACTAACGTGCTGTACGCCGGATGTCAGAGAGAATCCGGTGGGGATGTGCTTATAACAATCGATATTCAGACTGGCCAGGGCACCGAGGTTGGGCCTATGAATGCAAGAGGTATCCTTCAGGATCTATCTTTCAGGAGTAATGGTCAATTGTTCGGATACTTTCTGTCTAAGGGAAGTAACTTTCTGGCGACTGTCAATACGAATACAGGAGCCGTGGATTTTGTAGGGAATTCAGGACTATCCGGGGCAGGTAACGGAATAGGATTCGATCAGATCAATGAGCTGTTTCTTGCGGAAACCGATTTTGTCACTCTAAATCCCGCCCTTTACACGTTGAACCAATCTACGGGAAATGCTTCCTTGGTAGCCGGTCTTGATGTCCCTCCGTTTGCTGAAGGTGTTCCTGTAATTAACTCTCTTGATTTGAATCCCGAGACAGATGTAATGTTCGGCTCGCTCGATTTTCAGGGCATCAAATATGAGCATTATCTGGTTACGGTTAATACATCGAATGGCGTAGTAACGAACATCGGAGAAACCGTGGAAGGGCTCGAGGCAATAGCGTTTCTAAATCCGAGAATATCAAATATACCGACCATGTCCGAATATGGCATGGTCATAGTTGGTCTCTCGCTGTTGTCAATTGCGGTTTTCGTCTTATACCGCCGCAAGAGGGCGGTTTTAGGTTAGTTGCGACTATGGAACCGGCACGCCCGCCCCGGCTTCCGGGCGACGGGTGTGCCGGTCTTTTCGCCGGATTTGAAAAAAGCCTCTTTGTTTGCACCCTCTTTCTTCTTCGCGGTTATTTCGTCTAGAACCGGCGAGAGTCCCGCGTATATCTTCCTTGCCAGCAGTTCATGGCCCGGGTCCGAGAAATGCCACTGGTCGTTGAACGTAGTAGCCGTCTCCCGGTTAAAACATTGACCGGCGTCGATGTAATATATCTCCCCCGTTCTCGACATCTTCTCAAGCGTATCCCCTATGTGGTTATAATGCGGGACGATTACTTTGTCGTAGTCCCTGTTGCTTAGATCCATCACCCTTTTCTCGATCTCGCTCTTGTTTTCTTTTCCTCCGGGGAACGGCTGTCTGACGATTATTGCCGGTATCCCGTTACGCTCCGCTATCCGCGCGGCGGTCTTCATGTTCAGAATGTAATCTGAGGCGTCCGAGTGTCTAAGCTGCCCTTTGACGGTCAGGTCGTTTAGACCGTTTATGAATACGACCACGTCCGGCTTTGCATCGAGCCCCTTCCGTACAAAGGAGCTTAAATCTGTATTGCTTGTCGAACCGTAATAGGAGAGGACGGATATCCCGGCGTCTGGATATTCTTCTCTCAGCATATCGAGGAGCCTCGAGAAGTAGGTATTATCGATATCGGAAGCCCCGGCGCCCCAGGCAACGCTTCCTCCCACGATCAAAATGTGAGGGTAGGGGGCTTCTTTCTTGCCTACGGTCTGGAATCCCATGTCGTCTATCTCGATTAAACCAGGAACGGATTTCCGGAAGGCACAATCGGACGTGGCGCACAGGAGGGGCGTAACCCCTTCGCCCCATATTCCTTCCCTCGGCCCGCCGGGAGGCGCGGCGAGGCCCCTTTCGGTAAAACTCGAATCCCAGGCGATCCGCCTGAGCTTATCACCCACCGGGTTGCCGCTCGGTTTCAGGCTGCCCAGGTTGTTTGTTATCGAGAGCTCGTCTCTGCCGGAAGTCAACCTTGCTGCAAACTCTATTGCGCCGATTGTTATTAAGACCGCGATCAGCGCGAGTAATAATCTGGGAAAAAGCGGCCGGGAGGGTTTCTTCTCGTTGTCCATTCTTATCAGCGGAAGACACGCTTAAAAAATCGTCTCGTTACCTACCAGGATTTTCGCTTCAAGCGTCGCGAGGACTTTTTCTTCCATATTCCTCACCTCGCCCGAAAGCGCAACCAGCCCGCCGTTCAGCTTCGGCTTCTCGTCGAGCTCTGTTACGGTCCACTCCATAGTTATCGTGTCGTTTATGAATACGGGGGCCATGAACTTTATAGAGGCCTCGACAGTCGATATGTCGGTATCATGGAACACCTTGCTGTAAACCCCGACCATGAGGCTGAACGTGAGCGCTCCGTGCACTATCCTTTTACCGAACCTCGAGTTTTTCATGTCGGGCTCGTTCGTATGGAGCGCGTTGTAATCGTTGAAAAGGCCCGCCGCTTTCACGACATGGGCTTCGGTAACGGTGATCCTTTCCGTGAGCTTGTCTCCGACCTTGAGCTCCTTGAATGCTCTTCCAATCCTTGGCATATTGTCCTCCGGAAAAGTGTATCCTATATATTATATATATCTGTTATATATTAGCTGATAGTATATTGTATATATCTAGAACAATTATATATATTTTCTATCTCTGATTGCTTTGCCTAACGTTATCTCGTCGATATACTCGATATCCCCTCCCATCGGGATGCCGTGTGCTATCCTGCTTACGCCTATGCCCATAGGCTTTACGAGTCTCGAGAGATAGAGGGCAGTGGCCTCCCCCTCGACGCTGGGGTTGGTCGCGATTATTATCTCTTTCGTACGGCCGCTCTCGAGCCTCCGTAACAGCTCCTTTATCCTGAGGTCCTCGGGCCCGACCCCCTCGATGGGAGATATGACCCCATGCAGAATATGGTACACCCCCCTGAACTCCCGGCTCCTTTCTATGGCGAGCTGGTCGAGGGGGTCCTCCACGACGCAGATAACGGCATGGTCCCTATCTTCGTCCACGCACAAAGCGCACGGCGATTCGGACGCGAAATTAAAACACGTCTCGCACAAGACTACCTTCGTCTTCGCGTCAGTAATGGCTTTTGATAGATTTTCCGCGCTTTCCCGGCTCGATCTGAAAATGTGGAACGCGAGCCTGGTCGCGTTCTTTTCGCCTATACCCGGGAGTTTGGAAAGCTCGTTTATGAGCCTGGCGATAGATTCCGGTATACCTTTCTGAAGCATGGGTTAGATGAGCCCGGGCGGTAATCCCAGACCCCCCGCCAGTTTTGCGACCTCGTCCTTCATCAGGTCCTGCCCGCGGCCCAAGGCTTCGTTTACGGCCGCTGTTACGAGGTCCTGGAGCATCTCTATATCGTCGTCCTTGACTATCTCCGGCTCTATTTTAATGGAAACGACCTCGCCTTTCGCCTTCGCGACGACGGTCACCATCCCGCCTCCCGCCGTGGCTTCGACGGTCTTTTCGCCCGCCTCCGCCTGGAGCTTCTCCATCTGTTCTTTCATCTTGTTTGCCTGTTTGAGAAGGTTCTTAATATTTCCGCCCCCGAATTTCATCTTGTTACTCCTTTTGTTTGGGTTTTACGCTAACGACCCTTCCCCCGAAAATCTCTATCGCCTCCTTAAGTGCAGGGTCGTTCTGGATTTTCTTTTTATTCTCGCTCCTGTCGTTTTTACCGCCCCCGGCTTCGCCGGCCGGCGCCTGGATGTCCTCAGCGATTTCTATGCTAACGTCCCCGGAATAGCACTCTTTCAGGTACTCCTTCAACTCCGCCTGGGTCTCGCTTTTCCTGAAATGCGAGGTGTGGAGGGGGTTGCCGAATACAATCCTGAAGGAGTTTCCCTCGACCGAGATATCATTCGCCTGCTCGAGCCTGGTGCCCATTATGGCATTTCTCGATTTAATAAACTTGAGCACCGAAGCGAGGTCCCCCGTACCGGTCTTTGGTTTATTCACCGGCGTCCGGTCCTCGCTCACCCGGGGTGCGGCGGCCGGTTTATCCTCAGCCGCGGACTGTTTCCCCCGATAATCGCCGCGGGGCTCGTCAAGACGCGCCCCCGGTTCGTTTCCCGTTTTTATCGACCCGGAAAGGGATTCGAGCCTCTTTATAATACTCTCTATCGGCACCGTCCTTTCGAGCGTGGACAGCTTTATAAGTATGAATTCGAGCGCCATCTGCGGGTAAAACGACCTGTGTATGTTTTCCGCCCCTTCGAGCATCAGGTTGAAGAGGGATTCCAGCGTCTCAACGCTCTCGCCGGACGCGATCTCCATTATCTCGTTCTTATCTTCGTCGGAGAGCTCCGTGACCGACTCCTTTCCGCATGTTTTCAACAGGAGGGTGTATCTGAGCGTCCTCAGCAGGTCCTCGGCGAAGCGTTTGGGATTTATTCCCTTCTCGGTCGCCCTGTTAAGTGTTTCGATACAGTTCTTAGGGTTCTTGTCGAGTATGCCCTCCAGAGCGGACCTG
Source organism: uncultured bacterium (assembly GCA_902826595.1). Lineage (GTDB taxonomy): Bacteria > Desulfobacterota_D > UBA1144 > Nemesobacterales > UBA2774 > 2-12-FULL-53-21. The sequence goes on from CADEFK010000029.1 coordinate 4,619, forward strand.
AGGAGCGTCCGGTCGAGCACCCCGAGTATCCTTATCGCGTCGTCATGAGCGATCTCGCTGCCGAACGTCGCGAGGAGCTGGTCCATGAGACTGAGAGCGTCCCTCATGCTTCCGTCCGCCTCCTGGGCGACCGTGTACAAGGTTTCTTCTCCTACGCTTATATTCTCCTTCCCGGTTATCGAAGCGAGGCTTTCTTTAATTTTATCGACCGGGACCTTTTTGAACTCATACCTCTGACACCGGGAAAGTATTGTCACCGGTATCTTGTGGGCCTCCGTCGTCGCCAGTATGAACAGGACATGGGGAGGGGGCTCCTCGAGGGTTTTGAGCAGGGCGTTGAAAGCGGACTGGGAGAGCATGTGCGCTTCGTCTATTATGTAAATCTTGTATTTCCCGGACGACGGCAGATATTTTACGTTCTCGATGATCTCTCTTACGTCGTTTACGCCCGTATGGGACGCGGCGTCGATTTCGATGACGTCGAGTGATTTGCCCTCGGCTATTTCCTTACAGAATACGCATTCGGAGCAGGGCTCTGCGGTAGGTCCGTTCCGGCAGTTGAGCGCCTTGGCCAGGATCCTGGCTGTCGAGGTCTTGCCGACACCTCTCGGCCCTGAAAATATAAAGGCGTGTGCGATCTTACCCGTGGAGACAGCGTTCTTCAGGCTCTGTGTCACGAATTCCTGGCTTACGATATCCTCGAAATTCTGAGGTCTCCATTTTCTCGCGAGTACAAGGTAGGACATCCGTCACCTTAGAAAACCAGCTAGTCAGGGTTTCCGCAACGCTCAGGAGGGTTTGTTACCGTTGCTCCCTTCCGGGCCTGGCGGGGTTCACAATCTCCTGCCGTACGGGCCTGACTAACTGGTAAATTTATCGAAACTCATATTACGTGAAGCACTTCAGCCTATATTATAAAATACCCGAAAGTTAATAGCTATTGAATGAAATAATCACCCTGCCTCGAGCGGTCCGGGCGATTCCAAGTCTTGTTCTTGCGTATAATGGCGGAGAGGGTGGGATTTGAACCCACGAGGGAGCGTTAACCCCCTACACACTTTCCAGGCGTGCACCTTCGGCCGCTCGGTCACCTCTCCGGTTGTATAATGGAATTCAGCAAGATTTTAACATCTCGGAAAAATTCTTCAAAAGTCGGAGGAATCGGGATTTACCGGCGGGACGCTCTCCGCAGGGTTACCCATCCCGTGGCCAATTATTGATT
>CADEFK010000029.1:5940-21418 GCA_902826595.1 uncultured bacterium
GTAATTATTTCGCCTTATACTGGCACTTGCAGATATCCTGCCTTAAGTAAGCAATCACGTTCCATATGTCCTGCTCGGAAAGCGTGCCTCCCCATGCGGCCATCATGGGCGATAGCCCGACGGCTGCCCCGCCTTCGCTTATGACTTTATAGAGGTGCTCGTCTGAGAGCGTCGATACGTATGCGGCATCGTTCAGGTTCCTCGGTTTCGGGTCGAGGGCCTGAGCCGCGACACCGTCACCCTTACCCTCAGCCCCGTGGCATGCGGCGCAGGTAGCCTGGAACGTCTCCTTTCCCTTAGCTGCGTCCCCTTTCTCGGCTGCAGATACTGCCGACAGCGAAAACACGGCGCAAGTCACTAAAAAAAGCATCGTGAACGTAAATCTTCTCATTTCAGAACCTCCCGAATTCTGTAGACGAGATTAAAGATATTCTATTTTAACTGTAAAATACGGTTTGTATAGATGGGAGTATTGCCTGAGGTATTTCTGAATGGGATAATGATATTTGATACTTAGATTAAGGAGGGGTCGATGGAATACGTCCAGTTATCTATAGACGGCGGAATCGCCACGGTCGTGATTGACAGGCCGAAGGTAAATGCCATAAACGAGCAGGTGGTGTCGGAGCTGAGGGATGTATTCCGGGAATTGGCTTTGAATGAGGATGTAAGGGCCGTCATTCTAACCGGGAAGGGGAGCTTCTTTTCGTTCGGGTTTGATATCCCCGGGTTCATGGATTATACCAGGGAGGCGTTTTATAGATTCATCATGAGCTTCTCCGATCTCGTCCAGCGTATTTTCGTTTTCCCGAAGCCCGTGATCGCCGCCTTGAACGGGCACGCGGTCGCAGGCGGCTGCGTCCTTGCCATTGCGTGCGACAGGAGGGTCATGGTCGGGGGGAAGGCGAAGATAGCGCTTAACGAGCTTACGCTCGGCGCTTCGGTTTTTACGAGCATCGCGGAGATTCTTAAGTACACGGTCGGTTCGAGGAATGCTCAGATAATTCTTTACACGGGGAAAATGAATTCTGCCGAAGAAGCATTAGCCTTCGGCCTTGTTGACAAAGTTGTTTCCGAGGGAGATTTAAATGACGCGGCTGTCAGCGCCGCGCGTGAGCTGGCGGGGTGGGACGTATTTGCGTTCGGGAGCGTCAAGAGGCTTCTCAGGAAAGAAGCTCTCGACAGGATTGAAAATCACGAGAAGGGTTCGGTCTCGGAATTCATCGACATCTGGTACTCCGAAAATACATGGGAAAAGTTGAAAAAGATCGAAATACACAGGTAGGGCGGGTATAGCCAACGAATCCTTATAACAAATGAGCCATGATCAAAAAGTGGAAAATAATAAAGTCCGAGCCTCTGTCGTCGAACAGGGTTTTTTCAGCCCGGAAGGACACGAGCGTCTCCCCCGTAACCGGTGAGGAGCACGAGTTCTTCGTCATCGAGGCCTCCGACTGGGTAAATGTCGTCGCCGTTACGGACACGGATGAAATCCTGTTGATCAGGCAGTACAGGCACGGTATCGAGTCCGAGACCATCGAGATTCCGGGGGGCTGCGTCGATCGCGGGGAGACCCCGCTCGAAGCCGCCAGGCGGGAGCTGCTTGAAGAAACGGGCTATGTTTCGGACGACTGGTCCTGCATAGGGGAGGTTCTGCCGAATCCCGCCATTCAAACAAACACCTGCTACACCTTCCTCGCCGCGGGCTCACGGAAGGAGAGGGAGCCAAGCTTCGATACTACCGAGTACATAGTTACTTTCAAGGCGCCGATCCGGGATATCCCAAAGCTGGTATCTGAAAAGCGTATCACACATTCGCTAGTCGTTTCGGCATTTTACTGGTTCTGCCTCGCTACCGGTAAGTAGTTTAAACGGACGCATTCGCTTTGCATACGACAATTAACTACACGAGCCAAAATCTATTAGTACATAGCAATATAGCCGTGAATCAATATGCAAAGAAATAGGCTGAAGATTATGAGCCTTTGGACTGGATAACTTGTTTACTTTTCTTTGACCAGGGGTCTGTTTTGGAAATAAACCTCTCCCGCTGGAGCTCGACCGGGGCTTTACGCTCTGCGGCATCTCCTCCTCCAAGTAAATAGCCGAGCATTTCACCCCAAGCACCGGCCAAAAGCGCAAGCGATATAGGAACGAGAATCTTTGGCAGAAATTGGCCTTCACGGCCTGTCCGTCTGATATCGGCCAGGATTCGTCGAAGTCTAATTAGAGGTATTAGCGGCGCCGCACCAGCGTATACTACACGTTTCCACCAGGGCCAGTTTCCTACCTTTGCCCGAGTCGCCGCAAAGCTTCGCTGGCCTAGGTAGTCTATGGCCATATAGGTTTTGAGACTGGAGACGTTAGCATGCCAGGAGACGGCGTCTCCAGCTATAAACATTCGTTTTCCTCTCGCACGCAAGTCAAGAAAAAGAACGGCTTCATCCTCTAGCATATCATCGAGCAGGTCGCCGTAGCTGAGTAGTAGTTCTCGTATATAAGAAGAATGGTGTCCCGCCAGGAAATCGCTTTCCCCCGGCGCTACCGGAGCAACTACCGGGCCGAACTGTCCATAAAGGTGTGCCCAGCTCACCAGAGTATTGGGATTGGCGTTTTCCATTGCAAAGCCCACAGCATCATATCCGCTTTCGTGGGCCGCAATTAATCTTTCAGCCCAGCTCTCGTGAAGATATGAATGTTCTTCGGCGTATGTGACGTAAGGTGCTCTGGCGGCGCGTACTGCGGTTGCCATCGCCTTACCACAGGTCCGTATATCTGGAAGAATAAGCCACTGCCAAGCGCCAAACCCTTCGAAAAGCTCGTCTTCTATGCCGTCACGATTGGGGGCTACGACGATAAGCTCTATTGCCTCCCTGGATCTCTGCCGCCGCAGCTCCTCGATCACCATCCGGCATTCAGATGCCGATTCGTAGCCTATGGTGAATACCGATAGCTTTAGTGAACCCATTTTATGCATAAACCATTTTTGTTACTCTAATCTCAGAAATAAACTCTTGTCAATTGTGACAGCATTTTCAAGTTTTTCTTAACTCCAAACCGTATAAAAAATTTCCTTAAAAGGGGAATCCCGCCGAATTTTGTCAGATTTCTTCCTGTAAATTCAACTCTAATATCATCTCTAGATGGTAACATCTTAGAGGAAGAAACAGTAAGCTTATTTTTCATTTTTTAGGTGATCTCCTCGTACCCTGATTTTTCCTCTTTTATACCTTATAAGTCCCAATAAATTCGAGGGAAGGGGGGATATATTACCAATCCTTACTACCATCTTCACGCATTATTTGGGTTTGAGTCTTCGCCCCCCTTCGGTCTATTCTTAAGAAAATGGTTGAAGTGTTGATTAAGGCCGGCTTTATATATTAATTTTTGATGTTGAGTATTCAGCTGCGCAGGTGTATATTTACTGATAGTGTGTAAACGAGGAGGCAGAATATGACCCGCTCCTTATTCCTGAAAATATGCGCAGCCGGAATCATGCTGCTGTCCGCCGTCCCCGCATCCCCTCAGTCGGTAGGTCCTGCCGCCCCTGCCGCACCGGCTCCCGCGCCCGGCGCGCCTCCGGTTCCCGCTGATTTCCCCTCGTATATAGTTACTCCGAGTGAGGATTTAAATCCTTTCGACCTATCGACCATGCAGAATAGCACTCAGACGGGTAACAGGAACGGGGTCGGGACGCTGGGTACGTCCGTGGAGCGGTCGAGCAATATTGAGGTCAACCAAGCGCTCCAGAAGCAGAGACAGGAACGGATGAAGGCTGACGAGGAAGCTAGGGCGAGTAATGCTCAGCCGCCGGATGAAACAGAAGGAGCTCCCTCGGCGGAAGAAACCGCCCCGTCGGGACCGCCTCAGCTGGGCGACTCGGCTGGGGACCTGGAAACGCCCGGTGTCAGGGGAGGGCTTTTCACCTGGACCGACGAACAGGGAGTGCTTCACGCGACGAATGACATCGGGCAGGTGCCGATCAAGTATCAGGTCGAGGCGCTCGAGAATTCAAATAACATCGATTTGAATAAAGGAGACAGCGACAAATAACTCCTTCCGGGTGTTATTTTTTGTTCCTGGTTTTATTTTCCTTATCCGTAAGCTCCGAGACTTTCTCCTCCAGATTTTCAAGCCTGGAAGAGAGCCTTTTAATCTGCCCCTCCAGAATATACAGGGAATCGTTGGCGCTCTCCGTACGCTTGAGAAGCATTACGCCGAGGCCTATCATTGGGGCGACTATGAAGATGAGCTGAAACAGGTATCCGGGTCCGCCGTCAGAGCAGCCGCTCAGGAATAGCCCCGTGTATATTATTGCGGATAGAATCAGCACGTTTCTCATTTTTTCAATCCTCCTTCTGATTTGATTCATTCATATTTTACCTGAGTTATCTGTACGATGACCTTTATCCTTTGTTGTTTTTAAACTTCATGTAACGGATTTCCCTGCCCTCGGCCCTGAATTCCTTTTCATATGTAGTTTCCGTGCGGCCGGGCATGTGAAGCATGTAGCCGGGCTCGGGGAAAACGGATTCGAATAGATTGATTTTTCTCATCGTGTGAAGCGTGTTGACGACGTATTCGCTGTGATCGCTCGCTATCTCCAGATACGCCCCCCCTTTCATGATTGCGGAAAGCTTCTTCAGAAATCCGCGGTTGATTATCCTGTGTCTTACATGCCTGTCCTTGGGCCAGGGATCGGGAAAGTTTATATAGGCGGACGAGAAAGAATCAGGACGGAAGATCTCCCCGGCAGCTATTTCGGCGTCCATATGAATAAATTTGACGTTCCGCACCCTTTGGCGGTTCGCCCGCTTTACCGCTTTATTAAATCTTCTCTTTTTTATCTCGATCCCGACGTAATTCTTCTCAGGGCTGCCGAGCGCATTTTCTATGAGGAAGTCGCCGTCCCCAAACCCGATCTCGAGCAGGCAGTCATTGCCGTTCCCGAACACGTACTTAAGGTCGAGGGGTAAAATAAGGCGGGATATATCGAGAGCCGGATTTATTGTCTCCGAATTGTCCATGGCTGCGGTCGTGTGTAACGTTTGCGTATGAATTGCGCTTCGCTATACGGCATCCCTGATGAGCGATTCGTCGGTTTTAAGTCCGTAGCTTCCGCCGCTCTCCGCCATCCGGCCTATTGTCTCCGGGAGGACCATCTCGATCTTTCCTCCGCGGGATTTCTTGTCGAGCTTCATCGTATCGATTATATCCTGTATGTTCATGTATTCGGGCATGGACGTCGGGAGTCCCGCCCCCGTCAGGAGGCGCGTGAGTCTGCCGAGCTCCTCTTCTTTCCATAGCCCCATATTCACCGCAATCTTCCCCTCGGCGGCCATCCCGATTGAAATCGCCTCGCCGTGAGTGATTTTATAGCCGGACAGGTTCTCGACTGCGTGGCCTATGGTGTGACCGAAATTCAGTATCTTCCTCAGATTCGATTCCCTCTCGTCCTTCTCGACGACTTCTCCTTTTATTTCGCACCCTCTTTTTATTATTCGGGTCAGGGTTCCTTTGTCGTATGAGAACACGCTGTCCAGATTCTGCTCGAGGAACGAAAACAGGCCGCCGTCCCTGATAACCCCGTATTTAATGACTTCGGCGAGGCCTTCCCTTATCTCTCTTTCGTTTAGCGTAAGGAGAGTGTTCACGTCCATGTATACCCTCCACGGCTGATGAAACGCGCCTATAAGGTTTTTCCCGTGCGGGGTGTCGACCGCGGTCTTCCCCCCTATGGAGCTGTCCACGCAGGCGACGAGCGTTGTCGGAACCTGTATGTAAGGGATGCCGCGAGTGTATGTGGCCGCGACGTATCCCGCCATATCTCCGACGACTCCGCCTCCGAGCGCAACGACGGCGGAGTCCCTGCCGAACCTATGTTCAAGCATTCGGTCCTCGATCAGGGCCTTCGTCTCCCGGTTCTTCTGCTTTTCCCCCGCGGGGAATGCGATTATCCGAGTCTCCAGCCCCGCCCGCTCGAATTCTTCTAGGAGGGCGGTTCCGTAAAGGTTCTCGACGGTCGAGTCTGTGACAATGGCGAACTTATAGGCGAGCCCGGACTCCTTGATCTCCCACGGCAAGCGTCTCAGCAAGTCCTCGCCGATGAGGATATCGTAAGACTTGTCCTCGCTGATTTTCAGGTTTACCCTTATCTTTTCCATATCGTCCGCCGTATCAATAATATTATAGGACAATCTCCTTTTCACCCCTGAACGAGAATATCCTCACCTTCGGTCCGGCCTCAAGAAGCAGATCGGTCGGCCCCTCTCCGGTGAAAATTTCTCCGTCTATAATGTATCCGCTGTTCCTTTCGACACGGAGCGATCTGACGGACCTGTTCACGAAGTCCCCGTTCCTGTCCGATTTCAGGCTCCTGTAAAGCCCGAGCGGCAGCGTGTGCCTCTGCTCTCTAATATAATTTTCCCTGACGTAGACCAGGTTGAAGGATTCGCCCGGCCGGGCTTCGTCTGCGAAGATATCGAAGCCGAAGACAAATTTTTTCAGGCTCGAGGCAATAATCAGGACGTGGCCGTCGTGAGGCAGTTTTTCGCCATCCGCGTAGACCGTCGAATCCACGTTCTCGAACGGGCCCCGGCCCCCGTTCGACAGAAGCGTCAGAATAGTCTTTATAGTCATAATTGAGGCTACCTGGATTCCCGCGCCCTGCTTGTAGTAATCGATGAGGAACCTATATAGAAACCCGTCTATCCACGAAAACCCGTAATAGGGCTCGTCGAGCCTCGAATCCATTATGCGTATAAGCCCCCTCTCTATGACGCTAACAGGCGCCCCCCGCCTGAGTATGTCGTTTACCTTACGGCATATCGTGAACTGGCTCTCCCGAAGACCCGCGTCCGAGCCTATCATGTTGATCGTACCGCTCATCAGGGGCAGGATAACCGGCAGCTCGTCTTCGCCGAAGAGGTTCAGGTAAGCGCTTACTACGCTGCATATAGTTCCGTCCCCTCCGCTGATGAGGAGCAACTTTACCCCTTCCGCCCGGAATTCGTTCATGACCCCGGCGATCTCGAGCTTGTTTTTTGTAGTGCGGAGAATCGCCCTTGCCCCGAATATATCGCCGAGCTTCCTGATGACCGCGGCTGCTCTCTTGCTGTTGATCTTCGCCGACGGGTTTAAGATAATACCTATCTGTTTCATGCCTCGTATTTGACCACCGACCAGACCGGGTAGGGCGAGAGCTTCTTCTGACCTTCGAGCTCGGTGAGCTCGACGAGGAAGCAGCACCCCGCAATATCCCCTCCGAGTTTTTCTATCAGATCCCCGGCGGCTTTCGCGGTGCCGCCCGTCGCCAGGAGGTCGTCCACGAGCACGACCCTGCTCCCCTGATGTATCGCGTCCCTGTGCACCTCGAGCGAGTCGGACCCGTATTCGAGGTCATAAGACGCATTAATGGTTACGTAAGGCAGCTTTCCCGGCTTCCTCACTATGACGAGCCCGGTACGGAGCTTCATCGCGAGGGCGGAAGCGAATATAAACCCCCTCGACTCGATCCCCACCAGGTAATCGATTCCGCCGCCGTCCAGCATATCCGCCATCCGGTCGATCGCGGCCTCATAAGCCTTCGCGTTCTGAAGCAGCGGCGTAATGTCGTGAAATATGATTCCCTTTTTCGGGAAGTCGGGTATGTCCCTGATGTACTGCTTGAGATCTATCATATGCAATACTCCTCCTGTAGTTTCAGGGCAGGTAATTAAGCGGATTTACCGGCTTGCCGTCGTTCCTAACTTCGAAATGCAGGTGGCTCCCCGTCGCGTTCCCCGTGGCTCCGACCTCCGCGATCGTCTCCCCCGATCTGACGCAAGTACCCGGCTTCACCTCGTTCCTGCTGTTGTGAGCGTAGAGCGTGCTTATCCCCCCGCCGTGTTCTACCACGACGACCCTGCCGTACCCCGAAAACCCCCTCATGCCGTCCGAGCTTATGAGGACGTACCCGTCGGCGGCCGCCCTTATGGGCGTACCGGACGGGGCCGGAATGTCTATGCCCCAGTGGAACCTCCCGCCGCGTTTGCCATAGCCTGAGGATATCTTTCCCGGAAGCGGCCAGATGAGACCGGTCGAAACTACCGCCCCCGGAATTTTAAGCATCGTCCCTGCGGGGATGTCCGTGTGATCCTCTATATTATTAACCTCGATCAGCTCCTCGACCGTAGTACCGTACATTACCGATACCCGGTATAAAGTCTCCCCCTCTTCGAGCATATGGTACCTGTAGCCCTCTCTCACGGCCTGTTTCCCCGTAAGGCATTTCTGAATATCTTTTTCACTCACCTTGGGAACGGCCGGCGGCGGGGGACTCTTACCGCAGGCCCCGAGCAGCGCCAGAAACAGTAAGCCCGACAGCCATTTCCACCGCCTCCCTGGGATTGTCTGCCTGTAAAATGTCAGTTGATACATCCCAAGTTTTTATCCCTATGACCGGAATTTCCAATCTGAGAGCGAAGGCAATTTCAGATAATGTACCGAAGCTCCCGCCTATTGCAATCAGCGCGTCGCACGAGCGTACTACTATTATATTCCTTCCGTGTCCCATGCCCGTGACGATGGGTATATCGACGTAAGGGTTGGCCTCGTTTTTGAGCTCCCCGGGGATGATTCCCACTGTCAGGCCGCCCTCGGACTTGGCGCCTTGGCAGGCGGCTTCCATGACGCCTCCCATGCCTCCGCACACGAGCGTGCATTTCCTGCGCGCTATCTCCCTTCCGGTCTCAAAAGCCGTGATGTACTCCTCTTCGCCTGTCTCCCCGGCCCCTATCACTCCTATTGCGATCTCCATACAGGACAAGATTATATTCTTTTTCCGTTCCTGACTCAAACGGCAGCGAGGCCTGGGCCCGGTTTCCGGTCGCGGGGGCAGTCCGCTGTCCGGATTAATAAAACTTGATTTTAACCCGGTCATCTTATAACTTTTATGGTGATGGATAATCAGCTTTACTGAAGCAGGGGGGAAATTATGAATACCGCCATAAAATTGCATATCTTGGTTTTGACGGTTTTAATAAGCCTTATCTTCATTTCCGGCGCGGCGGCGCAGCAGAAGCCCGACCTCGCGCCCCTCGGCTTTGCATTCGGCATATCTGATGACGATGCCGAGGACATAATCGAGACGAACGGGAAGAGAATAATTCGGGACAACGTCGATTCGAAGAAGATACGGATGATCCAGATACAGGGGATGATGGTGGCCCTCCCGCTTGACCTCGAGGGCAGGGACGTCAGCACCGGGCTCGAGTTTTTCGACGACAAGCTGCTTTCGTCTTCGCTGATAGTTACGGCAAAGGACCAGTTCGAGGAATCTCAGATCCGGGATGAATTCATGAAATACCTTACAGGCAAATACGGTGAGCCTTCAAACTCGGACAGCGTGCTCCATTTTAAAACATGGACTTGGTATATCCCGGACGTGAAGCTCGTTTTCCATGCTGACCAGAAGAAGAACGTAGTCAAAGCGGAGTATACCTACGAGCCTTACAATCAGGCCAGACGGGAGAAGGAGCTCGACAAGCTCCGCGGCACGGAGCCGAAGGATCCCGCAACACAGATGTTTCTCGACGGAGATTACAGCAAGCCCGCGTATTAAGACGAGCCCGGGCGTTAAATATTCCGAGATAGGCCAGAGTGCCGACCGGGGGCAGGATCAATATCCGGTGCATTCCCTGACTTCTTTTAAATTCTTGTGGTCGCCTCTCAATATTCCATAGACGTGCGCCCATTCGTGCTTCAGAACGGGGAGTATCCCCCTTCTGTTAAACGCTTTATAGCTTACAATTATCAAGCCGTAATCGGAGTCGTACTCACCGTTGCATCTGCCGTGATGGTATTCGCATCTGAATGTGCCGTTTACGACGGCGATCGTGTAGCGCCTCGCCTCCTCCCCCCGGTCGGTGATATTAAAACATTCGCTGAATTCGGTGAATTGATGGTCCACGTTCTCGAGTATTTCGTCCTCATGACCGGGTACTTTTATTTCCAACCCGACCCTGAACCCGTATTCCGGGGTCGTTTCCGCGGGGAGTTTCTTTAGCTGGTCCTTGTCGAGCTCTTCGGGGTTCATGATCTGACCGAAGCGGCCGATGTTCGCGCAGGACGCGGCCGAGAACGTAATCAGGAGCAGAAACAAGGCGCGTATTCCGAATCTCATAGCGTATGTTTACCTGGCATGAGCGTGTTTATACTAGACATATCGCACATATATTGTGCCTTATGTTTGGTGTATTATAGAACCTGCGCACCGCACGGAAATACTATGACTGCTCCACAGGATAATGAGAGCGCGTTTAAAAGGTCCCTCGTCTGGTTCGGCTCTACGCGTTTTGGAGCATGGACTATCATCAACCTGGGCTCCCGTGTCGATAAGCTGCTTATCAGGGCGACCGGCGGGAGATACAACATCACGTTCGCCTGGCCCTGCCTGCTCCTCACGACTAGGGGGGCCCGGACGGGTAAGCCGAGGACTACGCCCCTCGTCTATGTGAGGAACGGGGACAGCCTTGTGCTCATCGCCTCCAAGGGGGGAAACCCCCGCCACCCGGCATGGTATCTGAATCTGCGCGCCAATCCGGAGGTAGATATACTCCTCGACGGGAAGACCGCCCGGTACGTCGCCAGGGACTCGGTGGGAGAGGAGCGCGAGAGGCTCTGGAAAAAGGCTGTTCAGGTGTATTCGGGTTACGAGATATATCGGAGTAGGGCAGGGGGGAGACAGATTCCGGTCGTGGTGCTCGTCCCCGCATCCGGGAAATGACAACTGTGGTAAAAATTAGAATGTTACTTCCCCGGCAGCGTCGAAACGAAGTCGACGCACCTGTCGACCCAGACCTTGAGATCTACGTCTTCTCTATAGCCCCCGTGCTCGACATAGACGTACCCCTTCATCGGCTTGCCCGTGAAGTCCATGGGCCTCACGTGAGGCAGGGCAAGGGAGGCCTCGTAGCGGTCGCGTCCCACCCTCGCCATGAGCAGGTCGTTGATAACCCCGCAGCACATGTTGCCGTTCAGCATGAAGGCGATGCCCCCGAACATCTTCTTCTCCGTGAATTGACCTGTCTTGTTGAAAATTTCCCTCAATCTCGCGGCCAGTTTCTCATCGAAAGCCATAATCCGACCTCCACAGGAGTTAAATCTCCTCGTTATGGGGCTTAATTATAGATGGTGCTTCGATTCTACCGGGCTATCCGTTCGTGAGGTCGAATCTTATCGGCACCACCACCCAGCTCGACATTGCACGTCCGTTCTTCTTTCCGGGAATGAATACCCAATTTCTTACGGCGTCGAGGGCTGAGTCATCGAGTACGCCGTAACCGGAAGATTTACGTATCTCAATCTTACCCACGTTGCCGCTCTCGAGCACAAAGACGTTCAGCACGACGAGCCCTTCATATCCGCGGCGCTTGGCGATCCTCGGGTAATCCGGCTTGGGGTTCACGCCGTAATCCGGATAGCCGATTTCAGCGCCTCTGCCGGAGCCCTCGGTGTCGTGCCCGGTGCCGCTGTCTCCGATCCCGGTCCCTTTCCCTTCGCCGTCCGGTGAGACGTTATCCGTCTCCGCTGCGTACGCCGGGGAAATCGCGTTCGTTACGGCTGTCTGCTCATTTACGGTGTTATTGTCCCGGCTTATTATCTCTCTCTTCTCGGTCTTTTTTACAGGTTTTTTCTTTGCGATCTTCTTTACAGTCTTCTTTTCGGGGGCCTTTTCGGTTTTCTTTGCGGGCTCAGGTTCCCTCATCGGCGCGGGCTCGAGAGAGCTCCCTTTGCCCGTTCCCGGATCATTATACTTCGTCGTTACGCCGACCGTGAGCGGCCTCGCTACCTCGTCCGGCTTTTCCGGGGTAAGGGTAATAACTGCCGCGAATACCGCGGCGTGCAGTATTAACGAAAGTATGATGAATATACCGGTCCGCGAAGAGGGCATGCTGTTTTCTCCGGGTTCAGGGCGCTTCCGATGTTTCGGCGGCGATGGCTATCTCTTTTGCCCCTGCCTCCTTGGCCTGGCTTATCAGCTTGACGGCGTCGCCAAGGAGCGCGTTCTTATCTCCTTCCAAGATGACAACCTTGGTGTTGCTTTCGGAAAGCGCCTTTTTCAGCTCCTGCCCGAAATTATCTTTATTGGTTTCTTTCTGGTTTATAAACGTTTTCCCGTCGGTAGTCAGCGTCACCACCACGTTTCTCGCTACTGTGTCGGTTTTAGAGACTTCAGGCAGATTGATGTTCGCCCCTGATTCGATAAGGGCAGAGCTCGTGATCATGAAAATTATTAACAGCACGAGGAATATGTCCGTGAGCGGGGTGATGTTGATTTCCGCTACGATGTCGTCGTCCGTCTTTTCGTCAAATTTGCCGATCGCCATCAGCCGATCTCCCCTGTTTGTAAGCCTGAATGAATTTCGCGTGATTTATCCTGAGCTCGGCGTTTATAGCGGCCACTCTTACCTGAAGGTAATTGTAGGCGATTACCGCAATGATTGCCACGATGAGACCCGCGGCAGTTGCGACGAGGGCTTCGGATATGCCGCCCGCTACCACGGAGAAGCCTCCTGTCCCCGCTACGGACATGCTGTGGAACGACTTGATGATGCCGACGACTGTTCCGAAGAGGCCGATGAAAGGGGCGCTGCTGCCGATGGTCCCGAGTATCCAGATGTTCTGCTTCAGGTCCCGGACCTCCTCGTACCTGTTATCCTCCAGTTTCTCCACCACGTCTTCGGGATCCGCAGCTTTTTCTTCCGCGAGAATCGAGTGATAAAGCCTCGCCTGCACGCTCTTCCTGTGTTTGTTGCATACGGAGAGCGCCGCGCCGACGTCCCCCCTCGTCAATGGGGGCACGACGAGGCTCGTGAGCCTTCTTGTGGAAGCCGCTATGCCGCTGAACGCGAAGATCCGCTCGCCGAGTATAGCCACCATAATTACGGAACAGATGATAAGAGGGTAGGTGGCAATCCATCCCTGCTGTATCAGCTCTATTAGATTCAAACTCTGCATATACTGTCACCTCATAATTCCTGTTTTGCTTAGCAGGGATTAATTTTCTGACAACGTCTCGGTATCCATATAATCATATCCGATAGAACCTTTTCCTCAATCGGTTGAGAAGAATATTCCATGGTATTCTGTTCCCGGGTAGTTTTCATGTATGCGCAGCGCTCGATCCGGGCGGCTCCGGAAGGAGTGGATTTCGAGGCTGCGAACCGCGCTTCCCGAGCCTTAAGCTCCTTCAGAAAGATACATTACTTTCAGTCATTTGTCCGGTAATGAACGCCGGGATCGGCGGAATTAAAATAAATTCATGGCCTGCCTTGATATCGAGCCTCAAAAACTCCCCATACTCTATACGGCAGCGTGTATTGCCGGGACGTCTTTGCAGCACGTCCGTTGACTCGTAACGCATCGCGCTTAAGAGATGGCCGTTTTTATTTCGTTCGGTTCCAAAGCTCGTACGGTTGAAGAGTTTCAACCGGGATTATCGAGCGTATCCACCGATGCCGAATTGAGCCGAGAAATATCCCGCGGCGTTTGCGAATTGGGAGAGCGCAATCAGCAGCGAGAGCAGGGGTTTGTGACGGCACGAAGTCCCCCAGGGATACAAAAGCAAGCCGGTGTAAAATCTCATGGGTTCGATCTTTATTGCATTCTGACTGCGGAGGGCCCGAATTTTGTGAAATTTATGAGCGCCCTGGCCGTAATTAAAATGCTGCCTGAAGAATTTGCCAGGGGTGAGGGGGTGGGCGTGGCGCACGATCGCTTCAGGCGCGTATAATGTCTTGAATCCTTTATGTATATACCTGTCGCAGAATTCCCTGTCCTCTGCGGCGGCGAGCGGAAAGCTTGTATCAAACCCGCCTGCCTCGCGGAACTGCGCTATCGACAGAGCCATATTGTTCGAGGCTATGAATCTCGCGTCCTCTTTATTGTAATAGGAATAGAGAAAATCGGCGATTAGCTGGCTTGTCATGGAACAGTAGTTGTCCGTCAGGTCATTGACGGTCCGTCCCGCGACCAGGAGTTCGGGGTTGGGATACAATGCCTCTTCGAGTTTCGTGAGCCAGTGCATAGAGGGTTTGCAGTCATCATCTGTAAATGCGAGATATCTGGCGCGCGCCTCTGCGGCCCCTCTGTTGCGCGCGGTTGCGGGCCCCGCATTATCCTGCCTGAGGAACCTGACGTCGATCCTTTTCTGAAACGGTCTCACGATTTCCTCTAGGGAAGTCTTGCTGCCGTCGTCGACTACAATCACCTCGAATCTGTCCCGTGGATACGCTATCGCGGCTATGGAATCCAGACACTCTTTGAGCTGCCTGGGACGCCCGTAAGTAGGTATTATGATAGAAAAAAGCAGTTCGGGATCGGTCATGTCGCTATATTATGCCCCTTCCGGAACGGGTCAGATAATCTTTCGCTTCTACGCGACCGACCCGGTCCATAAGAAACCCGCAAATAAAGAAGCGGATTATTGAATATCCCGATTGTATTTATCAATCGAAAGATGATAGAAGTTGAATAGCCCGCTCTAATATTGCCACATATATACCGGAAAATAAAGCGGACGAGACTCAAATAGCGAGCTTGCGCCCCGTCATTACGTCCGGGGCGGGCTCCCCAAAAAGCTATAAGAACGTCGGGGCGATGTCCAGAACATTTACGTCAGCGATCTTTCCGAGTTTTGTTACGTATGGTCCCGACATCGCGAGGAACCCGTGTGAGGAATGATCGCTTCTCCAGATGAATTCGGGTTTTTTCTGTATTATCTCTGCATCGGGATCACGGACGCGCTCCATGAATTTTCCGGGTCTGCATTCTACAAAAATGCCGGGCAGATTTGTGTGTGGGCCGTACCCGAATAACTCCGCGGTTCTCCCCACCGAATGAACGGCGGGGCTCTCCGTAACCGGGTCTACGAGCTTGTGAAGCTCCCTCTCAATTTCGTCGAGGAGTTTGTAGTATTCTTTCCCTCGCTCCACGACTCCCTGTGGCTCCCGTCCCTTTAGATTCACCCGGATGAAGCTCGTATAGGAGACGGGCAACGAGAACGCAGTAGCCCTGCTCCAGTCCGTTCCGTGCCTGAGCTGATCCGAAAGCAGACGCTCTCTCTGCTCCCTCGACATTCGCTCGCTGAGGGCAATCCGCACCAATTCGGGGAGAAGCGACCGCGCTATATTAATAGGACTGAAGGAGTTGGAACCTCTCACGGGCGGGGCCTGGTAGCCGAGTTTCCTGCAAAGAACTTCTCCCAGCCACGCGTTCGGAAAATCGTCTTCCATGCCGACTGACGACACGATGCAGACGTTAGGATTGTCGTATTGTTTCATTATCAGCCCGATTTCATTCTATCTCAACCGGGGTTTATTTAACAAGCGGGGCGGAAACAGATGATTTTATAAAGGGGGTTATGGAGCCGGCGAGAGGATTTGAACCTCCGGCCTGCTCATTACGAGTACCGGTATCGTCTTTTCCAGCGCCTGAA
>CADEFK010000030.1 GCA_902826595.1 uncultured bacterium
TCAATTTAATATTTAACGTCCGGCACCTATTCGCCTAAAACCACGTACTGCGGATATACGAAGCTGCCCTTTGTCCATATAGCCCAATCGGGAGCCTCGGCGAGAGGCTTTATTTTACTGAGCGGATTGTCATCGGGAACGTTGAACGTAATCTTCGGGTTTTTCATCTCGACGGTGCCGCCGACCCATGGAATGGGATACTTGACTACCTGCTTCACGGTCTTGCCGTCCTGCTCGGTTTCCATCAGGCCGAAGTAGTTCAAATGCCCTCCGCCAAAGTTCCCGAGCTCGCTGCCCACGTCGGCAGTGGCTTCGATCAACGGCTTTCCGTCAACCGTAAGCACAGCCGTGAGCTTGCCGTCCTTTACGGTCGTGGTCGTCATTCCTACCTGGGCTGGGATGCCTATCTTCTTCGTGTACTCGCGCATTGTCGGGGAGCTGTTGAAATAATATGCGAAATATCTCCCGGGATACGTTACGTCGGAGTTCATTACGTAAGAGTCCTGGCCCTGGAGCTCGACTGTCAGATAGGTGAGCGTATAGGCCCCGAAGCCGGAGGTCTGCGTGGCGTTGGGCACGGTGTACATATTGATGACTATATGCCCGGCGGGGTTGGGCTCGAGCCCCGGGGGCAGGAGCGCCTTAAGCGTCTCCGGGTCGGCCTTGTAAGCCGCTATGAACATCCACGCGTCCGTCACGAGCTGGGGGGCGGGGAGGTCGGCGGCATGGGCTCTGTACATGCTCCCCAAGGGGGAGAGGGCGAGCGCCGCCAAAAACAAAGCAATCGAAAAAGTCTTCGTTAATCTCTTCATACCTAGTCTCCTTAGATGAATGAGGATGGCTAACTGCAGCTATTCTCTATAATAATATAAGGGAACAGGCTGATGCAAGCGGTTTTTCGGAGATCGGTAATAAGGCCGGGGACGCAACAATCCATTGAATTGCCGCCTGCACATTAAGCAACTAACGTCTTGCCAAGGGAAGGAAACATCTAGACGAGATTGACACCCTCCAATCCTCCTTTATTCAATCGAAGAAAGGTCAATCTGCTACATAAGCTATTCTCATCGATTTTCACAAATATGTCAAGATACTTTGTGCAGCGGGTCGAAAGGCCGGGATATCGCGGGTTAAACGGGATCGCGTTTAAGGGCGGCAACCCGTACTATAGGGGGGCCTTTTCGCATATATAAATGAATGCAGGCGGGATGTTGCTCCATACTATCCTGCTGGTTTCGACCGTGTCGAACTTGGCGTAGAGCTTCTTTTTAAATCTCCAGGCCGCAGGCACTACCACCCCGAGCACGTATGCGTAAGTCAGGAATATTCCTCCCGGTTTCAGCACGTCGTAGATCGAATCGAGTATGAGCTGCTGGGTTTCCCCGCTGAAAGTCGACCAGGGTAGGCTGCTGATAACCCTGTCGCAGCCGTTTTCTCCGTGCATTTCAAGGTGCTTCATGACGTTTTCAGCCGAAGACTGGTAGACGACGGCGCCGGGGCACTTTCTTTTAGTCGCGTCGACGAATGCGGGGTTTATCTCGAGCGCAAAAAACGTGGTGCTCTCGCCTTTTTTCCGCATTATTTTCTCAGTTATCACCCCTGTCCCCGAACCGAGCTCAATCACCGTGGAAACGTGCCCGAGCCCGGCGAGGTCCGTCATGAATTCGCAGAGCTTGTCGCTCGAAGGGAGGATCGCCCCCGTCCTTGCGGGATTGATTATGAACTGGGTGAAGAATTTAAGGTTGTACTCCAGCTCCGTATCGGCGCTGACGTTATCTCTTCTCATACTGTATTGACCCACACCGCTGCAGAGCCGAAACAAGAGTGGCTATTAAGGTCGTGCAACTTTTATTATAAGCCTATCTTTATACACCGATTGCCGGAAAATGTCAATTGTTAAAGCGAATTGGTAATATTTCGCCTGAGGCCGAACTCTTTTTGACAAATTACCGCTGTATAATTACAATCCCACATGGTTCTCCGAGAATATAATTACCATTTGTGATTTATCAACACCTAATTAATACGGCGGATACCGGATGCAGGACGAAATTATAATCGACATAAAGGATGTTTATAAATCCTTCGGCCCCAAGGAAGTCCACCTGGGCCTCACGCTGTCCATAAAAAAAGGGGAAAATATCACCGTGCTCGGCGGGAGCGGCTCGGGAAAGAGCGTCCTGCTTAAGGAAATAACGGGGCTTCTGAAGCCCGAGTCGGGGGACGTCATCGTCGAGGGCGAGAATATAGTCCCGATGGAAGAGACCGATCTCGTAAGCGTCAGGAAGAAAATGGGGATGCTTTTTCAGGGCGCCGCGCTTTTCGATTCGCTTACGGTCGAAGAGAACGTCGCTTATCCTCTGAGGGAGAATACGAAGATGCCCGAGAACGAAATCAGGGACATGGTGGCCAGAAACCTTGAGCTCGTAGGCCTTCCGGGGATAGAGGACAAGATGCCGTCCGATCTGAGCGGCGGTATGAAAAAAAGGGTGGGACTAGCGAGGGCGATGGCGATGAACCCGCGCATTCTGCTCTACGACGAGCCTACTACGGGCCTCGACCCGCCCAATATAAGCAGGATCAACCAGCTGATCAGGAGCATGCAGGCCCAGTTCGGCATTACCGCCGTCATAATCACTCACGACGTGAAGAGCGCGTTCGAAATATCGGACAGGATCGCGTTCCTTTATCACGGGAAGATTATTTTTACCGGGACTGTGGACGAGGCGGAAAAGTCCGATATCGAAGTCCTGAGCGACTTTATCCACGGCAGGTTGAGCGGGGCCGACGAGTAAATCGTTTTGCCCGCGAAGCTCGACTGGGCCGCTAGTAATCCTCCCGGGTGTCGAGCCCCTCGACCCCGGTAATCTTCCATCCGCCGATTCCAGATTTTTTAAGGGTGACTGTGATATTGTCGGGCGATCCCCCGCTTCCGATCAATTCATAGGGAAGTCCCGATTTGAGTCCCGTGACGAGGACGTCCAGGTTCGCCGCGGCCTCTTTTTCTCCGTATTCGTTTTCTCTGAAAACAGCCGAGAGGCCGGAGTACGACGCCTCTATGCTGTCGTATTCCTCGAAGGCCTTCGCGATAATACCCTTCACGACCTGATAGCCCGCCCCGTATTCGTCCTTGTATTGAAGAGAGAAACGCCCTGTGATCCCCTCGGCGTCTTTTTTCCCCGAAGCGTCAATGAGTTCGCTGAATACGGCATCTATCTCGCCGGCATCGTCCCCGCGCGGAAACAATAGATATATAAGCACGACTGTAAGTATGATCAGGAATATGTATTTGGACATGGATAAAGTTTACTTTAAACCCGCTTCCTTTTCCCCCTCGTAGGTTTCTGCGTTCAAGCCGGAGCCGTCTGTTCTTATCGTCACCTCTCCGTCGTCGGATGTGCAGAAGAGCGTGACGGGGGCAAAGGCATTCCGGAGCACGGGATTATCGGCGACGGATGAGGGATCGAGCTCTCCCGTTACCAAAACACGCGGGGACACCGCCCGGAGAAATGCGGGGAAAGCGCTTCCCGCATCGATAGCGGGCATATAGAGGACGCCGCTCTTCAAGCCCTTGCCGTGGGCGTCCGTTAGCGCGGAAAGCGCCCGCGCATCGTCGAGCGCCTCGCCCGTGAGAATGCTTTCGTTCCCGAAAGTAAACTTGAGTGCGACGGGGCGGGGAAGGGAAGAGTCCCTGATTACAAAATCCCCGCCGGGCCTGAGCACTTCGAGCCTGACCTCCCCGCCCAGGGGAAGGGCGTCGATATCGCCCAGGTCCCGCCAGGGTATCCCCTTCTCCTTTATCATTCCCCAGAGCCCCCCTGAGAGCTTGTCGCCGTTCGTGATAATGGAGCCGACGCCGAAGCTCTCTAATATATATCCGGCGCCGCTCATGTGATCCTTGTCGGTCGAGGTTAAAATCAGGAAGTCGATTTTGTTCACCCCGGAGTGAAGCAGGAACCTGCCGGTCACGATTCTGTCTATGTATCCCTTCCTGTCGAGGTTCGAATAGCCCCCGACAATGAGCACGTTTTTGCCCCCGGGGAGCTCGAGAAAAACGACGCTCTTGCCGGCCCCCGCGTCGAGGAAGCTGGCGGTGAGCCCCTGCGCGCGCGACTTCTTAATGACCGGGTACGCCGCGCTCGATACGAATGCGATCGCGATCACCGGGAGAATATATCTCATACGCACGGACCTGCCCGCGAGCAGGATGGATATACCGACAGCGAAGAACAATACGACGCCGAGAGCGCCGAGGGGAGGGATTGTCACCGACGAATACGGGATTTCGAGCAGCAAGCCGATCCCGAAAACCATCATGCTGATGAAGTGAACGTTCACGGATATCAAGAGCCACGCGATGTGCTCGGAGACCGTGAACGCCAGGAATGAGAGCAGCCCCAGGGGCACTATCAGGAGCTCGACCAGGGGCACCAGGATCATGTTCGCCGGAATGGATACGACGGGAAGTATCCCGAACGAATTTATGATTAGCGGGAAAGTCGCGAAAGTTGCCGCGCAAGTGGTTTTTATCAGGGTCCGCGCCTTGTCTTCCAGCGTTCCGAATTTGAAAGGGTAGAACTTGTGCGCGAGCAGAATGCCGAGGACGGCCGCGAACGAGAGCTGGAACGAAAGCTCGAACAGCGACCACGGGTGCCAGAGGAGAATAATGAACGCCGCGCACCCGAGCGTGTTTAACTTGTTCTCGTTTCTCCCCGCTATGATAGCGATAAAGAAAACGGATATCATGATAAAAGCCCTGACCGCGGGCGTGTTAAAACCCGCGACCGCGGTATAGAAGAAGAGGGGCAGTATCGTAAGGGCGGCAGCGATCTTCACGACCTTGAAGCGGAGCATCAGGTACTCCGAGCGCTTGAGAAGCCATTTGATAATCAAGAAGAAGACTATCGCTATAGCCCCTACGTGGAGACCGGATATCGAGAGGACGTGGGCGACTCCGGCTTTCGAGAACTCCGCCCGCACGCCGGGGGGGATGCCCCCGTCGTCCCCTATCGTAAGCGCGTTAAGTATCTCGTTCCCGGGCGGGGGAAAATTCGCCCTCACGAAGTTTCCGTACCGGAGTCTCAGCCTGTCGAGCGAATATATGACGGGGCTGTATGATCTATCGCGTCCGAAGGAGATGATGTGCTCGTCGCCCTCGACGAACCCGGTCGCATAGACGCCCTGCCTTTCATAGTATTTCCTTACATCGAACGCCCCCCGGTTTCTAAAGTTGGTTATGGGCCTCAGCTTTACTCCGATTACGCGAACTCTATCCCCGTACGAGAGGCCGGGGGTGTCTTCCGCCGTGGATATGATGACCTTGCCTGAAACAGGATTGGAAACCCCGTCTGAAATAGCGTATTCGGTATCGAGAAAGAGCCTCGAACCCGATTCCTTTTTTTCGGGCGATTTGTATATGGTCCCTTCGAGGTCAACCTTGATTCCCGAGAACGACGTGACGCTCGCCCCCGGGGAATTAAACGGTCCGGCGCAGAATAGAAGACCGATGGGGATGAATAAAAGGAACCTCAGGGGGGGCAGAAAGAGAGCGACGATGCCGGCAGCCGGGGCCGTTATGGCGATCAATAGCCAGGGGTTTCCTGTACACTCGTTCAAAAGGATGCCGGCAGTGAGTCCGAGGAGAGGGGGGATAATTTTATATCTTGCCGTGAACCCCCCGAGGAATCGTGTTATCCGCATGGTCATATGCCCCCGAAGTGTCCGGCTCCCGATTCAGAGATCTGAGTATCAATTATATGACGAAGCAGGGATCGTTCACAATTAAAATTTTGAGTTAACTTTCCGACGCGCTCGTTGCCCCGAATTGCTGATCCGGGCGGAGGAACCATCTTCGGGAACCGAGGTATGACCGCACTGCCCGACCCGGCGGCGACTCTCCGTGCTTCCGCTTAACGGAGAATGGTTCAATCGGGGCGTTTCCTTATCAGTACGACCGCATAGGACGCAATGCCCTCTCCCCTGCCCGTAAAGCCCATGCGGTCGGTGGTGGTGGCCTTCAAGCCGAGCGCATTACCGGAAAGCCCGGTGATTTGAGAGAGGCTGCTCTTGATGGCGGGAACGTGGGGGGCGATCTTCGGTTTTTCGCATACTATGACGCAGTCGATGTTCCCGATTTCGTACCCTCCGCCGGAAACGAGCTTCAAAATCTCGCTCAGGAAAAAAAGGCTCGACGCGCCTTTGTAGCGCGGATCGGTGTCCGGGAACAGGGCGCCTATGTCTCCCTCACCCAAAGCCCCGAGAAGCGCGTCGCATATCGCGTGAGTCAGCACGTCCGCGTCCGAGTGCCCGGACAGGCCGAGCTCAAACGGTATCTCCACTCCGCCCAGAACGAGCTTCCTGCCTTCCGAGAACCTGTGAGCGTCGAACCCGAATCCTATTCTATGCATCTATGCCGCCTTAAGTGGATTAATCATAATTGAGGAAATTATTTTTGGAAGGGATAGTCTGTTTTTATTCGGCTCTGCCCGCTCTCATATCCAGAATGAGCTCTCCGAGCGCGAGGTCCTCGGGCGTAGTAATCTTGATATTGTAGAGGGAGCCCTTCACGATCTTCACCCTGACTCCGGTCCTCTCAACGAGCTGGGACTCGTCGGTGCCTGTAAACCCGTCGTCAGCCGCTTTCGAGAACGCCTTTTTCAATACGTCGTATCCGAAGGCCTGGGGGGTCTGCGCGAACCACAGGGAATCCCTCGGGACAGTGCCGTCTGTGTACATATCCGGGGAAGATTTCTTGATCGTATCGCTTGAGGGGAGCGCGGATAATGCCGCTCCGTGCGCCGAAGCCTCCCGAATCACCTCTTCCAGGAGGCCGAGCGGCACCAGCGGGCGCGCCCCGTCGTGCACAGCGACAATGCCGGGCTTACCGGAGAGGGAGTTGAAGCCGTTGAGGACGGAGTCCTGTCTTTCCGGCCCCCCGGGGATTATTTTCGTTACCTTGGGGATTGAGAGCCTGTCCACGATATCGGTCTTTACCGTCCGCACCCAGTCCTCCGGGACGACGACGATTATCTCGCCGATTAGGTCTGACTTCGAGAACGTTTCCAGGGAGTACGAGAGAACGGGCTTCCCCCCGAGAGTCAGGAATTGTTTGGGCAGACTGTCCCCGAACCGTTTTCCCTGTCCGGCTGCCGCAATCACAGCCGAGGCGCGAATATCAGCCACGGTAGTCGGAAACCATGTGCTTGCTGTCCTCATCCTTGACCCTCGAGAATATCATCCTTCCGGTCGGGGTCTGGAGCACGCTCGTAACGGACACCTCGATATGGTCCCCCAAATACCTCTTGGCTTCATCCACGACGACCATTGTGCCGTCGTCCAGGTACCCTACGCCCTGATTCTCTTCCTTTCCCTCTTTCACTACGTGGATATTCATCGTTTCCCCGGGAAGGACCACGGGCTTGAGCGCGTTGGAGAGCTGGTTCAGGTTCATTACCTTCACGTTCTGGAGGCTGGCGACTTTATTGAGGTTAAAGTCGTTGGTGATGATTATGCCCTTCAGCCTCCTCGCGAGCTCCACGAGCTTAAGGTCGGCTTCTTTTATGTTGGGGAAATCATGGTTCGTGATTTTTACGGACACGTTCGGTATGTCCTTCTGCATTCTCTTGAGAACATCGAGGCCCCTCCGTCCCCGTACGCGCTTAATAGGCTCTGACGAATCGGCGATATGCTGGAGTTCCTTGATAATGAACTTGGGTATTATCATCGTCCCGTTTATAAAACCCGCTTCGGCGACGTCGGCTATTCTGCCGTCTATGATGACACTCGTATCCAGTATCTTCGTTTCGGTCACCATCCTGGTGTGAACCCGTTTTGCGGCCTGCTGTTCGGTTTCCCTTGCCTTTCTGTAGCCTATGGTAATTCCGGTATAGAAGAGAAAAAGGAAGAACGCCGCCGAGATTAATGACGTTATCTCCTGCGGAAGCGCGAACCCCGATATAACCTCCCTTACGGCGAAAAAGGACAGGGAGGCCGCGGCTATACCTATGGCCGCTCCAATAAAAGACCTGGGCGTATAGTTGCGGATGTTACGTTCGAGCACGAGCGCGATCGCCGTGGATACCGCTCCTAAGATAACGGCCGCGCCGGCCGCGATAATAATGTCGTAGTGCGTGTAGGCTATAAAAAAGCCGGTTGCAGCACCGAGTATAAAAAATAGAACCTTGGTTTTCATTTCTCCCTCACCTCAATCCCTGCCCCTCTTGTATGGATGCGGATACGACTAAGTATAAGTAATCGCTATGTTTTCACAAGTTTACGAAATAGGGCTTCGAATAAACCATGAAATAAATAGATGTCCGTCTTAAAACCGGGCGCGCTCTCGATTACTCGTTCCGGAATCCGCAAGGGGAGCTGAAATTGTTATATTAGTATAGTAAAGCCGTCAAGATTTGCCGCTATTCACGGCGTCGATCACCTTAACAATTTCATCCACTACTCTCACGTACTTGCTTCTTCCCGTACCCGGGGGTTTTGCCCTTCCGTCTATACCGACATCCGCAAGGATTTCCCCCGTAGTTTCATCGACCAAAGTGACCCTGACCTGAACGGACATTTTCCCTTTATCATCAAAACCCATAAAGATATATTCACAGTATTTACATCCGCGGGTATATCCGCTGACTATTCCGTCGACCAACAGGGTCTTCTGATCCCCGGATGACTCGAAATCGTCAGAACGGCTTATAACCTTAAACTTGTCCTGCGTCCTTAGCTCCTCAGCCACCATATCCGCGATTACAGTGCCGGAATCATAGGGCACCCATTCCAGATCCGTCTTCCTGAAATCCGGGACCAGAACGACATCGTAACTCGAATATGCGGCCTCAGGCGCCTTGAATACATTTACGTTGGTCGGGCCTTTGGCACACCCGAATAATAAGAGGAAATTTAGGATTACGCATATATATAAATATCTAGCCACCGTTACGTTCCTCCGTTTTTCGTGGGTTATATTGTATACGATATTGTAATTTGTTAAAGTACCGTCTTTATTTAGATGAAAAGCGCATTTCGGGGACTCTGACTGCTGCCCTGAATAAGAATCAGCGGAGAGCCCGTATCCCATGGCGCGCGGATGATTTAAATATAAAGTATCCTGAGCTGCCCAACTGCCGCCGGCCGGTCTTTGAAGGGAAGGGGCCGGACGCGCTGCCGGTCGAGAGAGAAGCCCATGAGCCTCTATAACCTGGTCAGTTTTGCCGGAATATTCATACTGGCCGGATTCGCGTGGCTTATTTCCACTAACAGGAGGAACGTCAATTACAGGGCGGTGATATGGGGTATTTCGGTTCAGCTCCTGTTCGGCGCATTCATCTTCCTCCTGCCTGCCGGCGGCAGGGTGTTCCTGTTCATAAACGATATTGTCGTGAAGGTCCTGGGCTCGGCGGGGGCGGGGGCGGAGTTCCTTTTCGGAAGGCTCGCCCTGCCTCCGGGCGGCACTAACGCAGCGGGGGAGGGCTCGCTCGGTTTCTTCCTGGCTTTCCAGGCTCTTCCAACCATAATCTTTTTCTCGGCGCTCATGTCCATGCTCTATTACGCGGGCGTCATGCCCAGGGTGATAAGGGGCTTCTCCTCCCTGTTCACAAGATTGATGAGGGTGTCGGGGGCCGAATCCGTGAGCGCCGCTTCCAATATTTTTGTCGGTGTCGAGTCCCTGCTTACAATAAAGCCGTTTCTAGACAAGATGACCCGCTCCGAGCTCTGTACGGTTCTGACCGCGGGGATGGCGACCGTTTCTTCGAACGTCCTCGCCATATATGTTTTCAGTCTTAAGGGGGAGTTCCCTACTATCGCGGCTCATCTCGTATCGGCTTCAATCCTTTCGGCGCCGGCCTCCATCGTCATGTCCAAGCTTGTGCTCCCGGAGGACTCCGTCCCGCTGACCATGGGGATTAATGTCGAACCTTATTACGAAAAGGAGGCCAGCCTCTTCGAGGCCGTGATCGTCGGAGCGGAGGGCGGAATCAGGCTCATCGCGGGCATTGCAGCACTCCTGGTCGCGGTGCTCGGGCTGGTCGCTCTCCTCGACCTCGTTACAGTGGGTCTCGGCTTATATATCAACAATTTTCTCGGAATTAATATCGACTGGTCTCTCAAGGGGCTGCTCGGATATTTATTTTATCCCTTCACGCTCGTTATAGGCGTCCCAATTCCCGACGCTTATCAGATCGCCAAGATTATCGGCGAGCGCGCGGTGGTTACGGAGGTCGTTTCCTACCAGGACCTCGCGCGTGTGATGAAGGAAGGGGTAATTACCGATCCCCGTTCCCCCGTGCTTGCGGCCTACGCGCTCTGCGGGTTCGCTCACGTCGCCTCGATGGCCATTTTCGTGGGAGGGGCCGCGGCCCTCGCTCCGTCGAGAAAAAGGGACATAGCCTCCGTCGGATTCAGGGCGCTCGTAGCCGCCACTCTCGCATGTCTTATGACCGCCTGTATCGCGGGCGTTTTCTTCATGGGCAAATCCGCCCTTCTCGGTTGAAACGTAGTTTCTTACAGGAGGCCCGGAACCAGTTAACCCGCATGAGCCGGGTGGGGACGGGGTCCCTAAACAGGTAACGAGGAGTGTTCGTGATGCAGAAGGCGGTTTCATACGAGGCGGCTTTTGACGGGATTGACTATGAATCCCGTGAATTACTGGAGGAGACGGTTCCGCAGGAAATCATCGAATACGATTTCCCGGACGCCGACGACGAGCCCGAGGGCGGTCTTGACGAGGATAGCCGCGGACCCGCACCCGGCAATCTCAGCCGGGAACTCAGGCTCGTGAACGCCTACTTCAAAGAGGTGGGAACGGAACCCCTGCTGACGAAGAGGGAAGAGATCGAGCTTGCGGCCAAGATTAAGGAATGCGAGGCGCGGACGCTCCGTATTAAAAAGGCAATTGGCGGGCTAACGGGCAGAAAGCTCCCTGCCGACTGGGACCATGCGGGCGAGCTGAGGGCCCTCGACGGCCCATGCAGGTCTAAAGCCGGGTTTAAGAGCGGCGAGAGGGACCGGGTGAGAAAGCTCGTTTTCCTCCTCGAAGCCTATGCGAGAGCCGAAGAGAGACTAAAGAGCCGGTTTATAAGGGCCAACCTCAGACTCGTCGCAAGCCTGGCAAAGAGATATGTAGGAAGGGGGATTCCGTTCCTCGATCTGATACAGGAGGGGAACCTCGGACTAATCAAGGCCGTCGAGCGGTTTGACCATACGAGGGGGTACAGGTTCTCGACTTATGCCTGCTGGTGGATTAATCAGGGGATGATAAGGGGTGTATTTAACCAGACCAGGACCGTGAAGATCCCCGCCTACGTGCTGGAGAAGGCGGGCAAGGTCTGGACCGAACGCGCGAAATTCGTCGAGGAGAACGGAAGGGAGCCCTATCCGCATGAGCTCGCGGGCGCCGTCGAAATGAGCGTCGAGAACGTAAAGCAGGTGCTAGAATCGGGAAACGGCATCAGGATGGTCGGGCTCGACTCCCCTGTCTGGGCGGGCGATAAGGCCACGTTTATGGATTATATCCCCGACCTGGACACCACGCCCGTGGACTCGCTGATTGCCGAGGTCTCCATACCCGAAAGCGTCGAGCGGGCCCTCTATGTTCTGGATGAAAGAGAAAGGGACATCATAAAGATGAGGTTCGGCATAGGCTATCAGGGAGCGTTCACGCTCGATGAGATAGGAAAGAGATTCGGTCTGACCAGGGAAAGGATAAGGCAGATAGAAAAGAAAGCCCTCTCGACTCTGAGGCATTCAGACTCGGCCCCAGCCCTGAGGAGCCTCATAGAACATTGAAGCATATGCTGTCGTAGCCCGCGGATAGCTATAATTCGCCATAATACTACGAAAATTATCTCCATCGTGAGTTTGTCACACACCCGGGAATAACGCTTGACCATTTAAAATACCCGTCTTTGAATCCATACGCTTGACAGCGGCATCAGAAGTGGTATAATTTTACCAACTGGTCAACTAAAGGATGTTGAGTTAAATGGGACGCACGAGCGACACAAGAGAAAATCTTATAAACAGCGCAATAGAGCTCATAGGGACGCGGAGCTATAACGCGGTGGGGGTTCAGGAGCTTTGCGAGCATGCGGGGGTGAAGAAGGGGAGCTTCTATCATTTTTTCCCTTCGAAGCGCGACCTCACCCTGGAAGCCCTCGATCTGATATGGAGGAAGTTCAAGGAAGAGACGCTCGACCCCGTTTTCGATTCCAATGTTTCGACGCTCGATAAGTTTGAGATGCTGCTCAGACTATCTTATGAACACCAGTCAGACATGAAGGACTGCACGGGCCGTATGACCGGCTGCGGGTTCGGAAACCTGGCCCTTGAGCTGAGCACGCAGGACGAGGAGATAAGGAAGAAAATCGAGATTATCTTCTGCGAGTGGACCAAGTACATGGAAATAGTAATTGTTCAGGCCGTTAAAGAGGGTGTGTTGCCGCCGGAAACGGACCCGGCCGCCACTTCGCAGGCCATGGTCGCCTATATCGAAGGCATGACATTGCTGGGCAAGACATTTAACGACCCATGCATGTTAAAGAGGCTCGGCGAAGGGGTGTTGCAACTCTGTATATCGAGAAAGGATACGGCGGAAGCGCATTCCGCGGGGTAGGGGGATAATATATTTTGTTAAAAATTAAACAGACCGGTCAACTAAATTATTGAATCAGGAGATGCGATAATGAAATCTACAAGATCTGCTCATGACGTGATGATTCCTGTGTTAAGCCTCAAGAATAATGGCGGCTGGGGTGGAGAGCGCGGCGTAAGCGGCCTCGCCGATGAGGAACTCGTGAGCCTTTACGTCGCCAGTCGGGACGAGGATGCGTTTAACGAGCTCGTAAACAGGTACGGGGACAAGGTCTACAGGCTCGCATACAGGATAACGAACAGCCAGAACGACGCAGAGGAAATACTCCAGGAGGTGTTTCTCATCCTGGTGGAAAAACTGTCGACGTTCAGGAAGGAGTCAAGGTTTTCAACTTGGCTCTACAGAGTCGCCTCGAACGCGAGCTTCATGTATATAAGAAATACGAGAAGGAGCAGCGGCAAGGAGCTTAGCCTCGACGATTACAGACCCTATAACGACTACGGCGTCCTCGAAGGGGTCGCTGAGAGGGACTGGAGCGGCAGACCCGATTCGCAGCTACTGGGGAAGGAGGGGACGGATCTGATAGAGAGGGCTATTGGCGAGCTGCCGGAAGAATACAGGGTAGTTTTTCACATGAAGGATATTGAAAAACTCACCAGCAGGGAGATTTCGAGGATACTCAAGCTCTCAGTGCCGGCGGTGAAATCGAGGGTGCTGAGGGCGAGGCTCTTTCTGAGGGACAGACTATCCGAATATTATTCGGAGCTCTATAAAGGCTAGGCTACTCCCGTACCGCGTCCTTGAGTATTGGCCCGAGCTCACCGGACTCGTTCAATTCGACGCATATGTCGCATCCGCCGATGAACCTTCCGCCCACGAAGAGCTGCGGGAGAGTCGGCCACTGGGAATACTCTTTTATCCCCTGCCTGATTTCGGGGTCCGCGAGGACGTCGACGGTTTCATATTGAACCCCGTGCGAATTGAGAATCTGCACGACTTTCGCGGAAAATCCGCACTGCGGCATCTCCCTCGTTCCTTTCATAAATAGAATCACCTTGTTATTCGCGACCTGCGAGTCTATTATCTTAAGAACGTCTTCCATTGCTACTGCCTCCCGATGTGTCTAAATACCGCAGGAAATTCAAAAGCCCGGTTATAGGGCTCCGGCCATTTACCTAATCTTGTCCCACTGCTCAGGTGTATAGGTCTTGAGCGATAGCGCGTGGATCCTTTCCTTCATAGCGTCGCCCAGGACTTTATACACGAGCTGATGGCGCTCAAGCAGCGTCTTCCCGTTAAAGTCGCTTGAAACGATAACCGCTTCGAAATGCGTTCCGTCCCCGTCCACGTCGACCGAGGAGCCCGGCATGCCGGCCTCTAACATAGCTTTGATTTCCTTCGGATCCATCAGGGTTAGTATAAATGTTTTTAGTCCCACTTCAAGAATCGGGCAGCAGCACGGTATATTGAAATGGGCGGGGTAGAAACCTATACTTCGTACATGAGCTGGAAGACTGTGGCCGGGCTTATCATTATTATTATCGTAGTTTTCGGCATATCGAAGCTTTTAGGGCATCTGAGCGATAGGCGGGGATCGTCCACGTCCTATCTCGAGGAGACGGTCCAAACGACCAAGAAGGTGAGGCAGCTCAAGGAAGAGAGGTCGGTGCTCATTAAGAACCAGGAAGAGGGCCTTCTTGATGAGGAATAGATTTAGCACCTGAAGTCCCCCCTCCGGGTTCCTTTGCATTACAAATGTTCCATCGGCGGCTTCGTGTCAGGCCGGGACCCCTGATCCGGAAGAGCCGGGTAAAAAATGACCAGCAAATTCGGAGTGAGACCGGAGAAGGAAAAGGCCCTGATAGACAGGATGGCGGAGCTGGGTATCCACGAAAAAGACCTGGAGGAGACGTTTCTCAGGTCGGGCGGCCCCGGAGGACAAAACGTCAACAAGGTTTCCACATGCGTGAGGCTGAAGCATATCCCGACGGGAATCATGGTCAGGGCGGACAAAGAACGCTCCCAGGGGTTGAACCGCTTTCTCGCGCGGAGGGTGCTGGTCTCGAGGATCGAGGAGAGGGTATCCGGCAAGCAGTCCCCGGAGAAGGTCAAGAGGGAAAAGCTCAGGAAGCAGAAGAAGAGGAGGGAGAGGAGAGCGAAAGCGAAGTCTCCGCCCGATTGACCCTGACCTGATTCTCTCCGGCATTCCTACACCCTGGAGATCCGGTCCTCTTATTCCTTCAGGCTGTATAGCTTGTAACCGCCGATTTCTTTTTCGAGAACATAATTCACATTAATAAATTCATCGATATAACCGATGCGCGTTATTTGTCCCTCGTATTTACCGTCGTAGAAGGCGATGTACTCGGGCTTGTTCTTGGCTAAAGCACCAGGGACTGTGTCCTTGAGATTTAAAATATCGAATAGGTCTTCGTGGTGATTGGGCCACCAGAAGTCTTTTATCGGCGCCCTTCTGTCCGAAAGGAATTGTATTACCGGCTGCCCCCCGATTACGAGCATAGAGTCATGCTCCGTTGTATTGCTTTTGATATAATCGGCGACTGCGTAGGATGCGTCTGCTCCGAACCATTCCTTATCTTCGTTTTTAATGCGCCGCGTAGTTTGCGTTATGGGGTATTGGATCAGGAAAACAGCGGTAATAATAACGATTACAGCCTGAATATATCTCCTGTCGAGCTCCAGTCTTGATATGCCGAGGGCTATCAATAAAGAGAACGGTAAACCCATTTGCAGGTAATAGTGGGGGAACATACGTCTACCCCAGAGCACGCCAATAAGGGACAGGAGCGCCAGTGCTGCGATGAATAACAGCGTCCTCTTTTCTTCTTTTCCGAATTTCTTGCTTATCAGCTGGATTAGAATGAATCCTGAAGAAGCGGCTGCTAATAATGTCGTGAAGTCCCGGTTCCAAACAAACGAGCTGTATATAAAATAAGCTAAATTAACCAGTGCATCCCCGAGGGGTACAGCCCCTACATATCTGCCGTTAATAACGAAATACGTATAGTAAAAATCGTGAACTGCGCCGTGGATCGCAAAGTATATGGTGAGGGCCAGGACGACGGAAATGACGCCCGAGGAGTACAAGGCGGTTTCTCTGAAGAATGATTTGAAATCCGGCGTACCGCGCACGAGATTCCTGATTATTATAAATAGAGGGATAACGAGGACCGAGAATAATGCGGTGCCCTTTGTAAAGAAAGCCGCTGCGGTAAAAAGTCCGCTTGCGAATAAGAATAGAAACCCCCTTTTTTTCTCATAATCCAGGTAGCACAATAGAGCCAGAATTACGGGCAGCATCATAATTAGCTCGCCATTTGAGGCGTACCCGCCCAGACCGGGCGTTGCAAAAAACAGGCCGTAGACGAGAGGCGGTATCAGTGACGTGAAGCCTTGAGAGAACTTCCGTGCGAGCAAATAAAGGAAAAACATTGAAAGAAGCAGATAAAACGTGGTGAAAATGCGAAGGGCGGCGATGCTTTCGTCGAATAGGAGGATTACGGGGACAAATGCAAAGAATAGAAACGGACCTTTCGTGTCCCATGAGGTCTGATAAGGAACTCCTCCGTTGGCTATATCCTGAGCGATAGTGAAATATATAGACTCGTCCCAGTCTATTACCGAGACATGCGCGACAGGCATCCTCAGAGCGAAGATGAGAAGCATAATCAGGAACAACCAGACATTCGGGCTATTTATCGCATCCTTCAGTATCATACTCTCGTCCGTTTGACCATGGCACTATATTATTACATTACTTTCGATTTGTGAAATGAATTATTCATTCCGGGACCTTGTATGTCTCATCCGGCCGGAACTCCATTTACGTAAATAATATAAGGCCCGGCGAGAGGTATTTACCTTGTTGAACGTGATACATAAACAATAAGCGAGAAAAGTTTTAGATACATTGTTTTCGGTATTGCAATTGAACGGGACAGACAGTAAATTTAGAAAAGAAACGAATTTCTTAATCCAGCCGTTCCTGTCTACGAAGGAGGATATACAGCCGTGGGTAAATCCAAAAGATACGTCCCGCTCTTTATTTTCATTATACCGTTAATAGCGATTTTCTTAATATTAGGACCATCCAGATTTAACAATCCGGTCAAAGTGAGCGCTGATTCTCTGAGCGTGCGGACGGAGAACGACTTCGTGACGGACCCGGGGCTCGTAGCCCTTCCGGACGAGGACATAGTGGCGGTGCTTCTGGAATCCCAGGACTGCAACGTGCTCGAGAATGATACGGGAGGGAAGGGGTACGACATAATACCTTACAGATACACGGCGTCCATGGAGCAGACGTTCTGCTGGGACGACCGGAACAAGGACGCGGGGCATTACATGGTGCTGGTGAACGACGAAGGGGTTGAGACGCTTCAGGTGAACGCGAACGGGGAGTGCGCGACCGGCGTGGTAGAGGCCGGGGATTACGAGATGAGGGTGTTTCACGACGCGGAGACGGAGAAGAACGTAGCGGTGTTCATAGTTCCCGAGAGCGGGAAATCGACGCTCAGCACGGCGTCTGACGAGACATTGAATAATATATCTACGTTCCTCGACACGGATAAGTGCGTGGGGTGCGACCTATCGGGAGCGAACCTGTTCAACGCCGACTTGAGCGGAGTGGACCTGGAGGGGGCGAAGCTTAACGACGCGATACTTGCGAACGCGAACCTGAGCGAGGCGAATCTCGCGGGGGCGGAGCTCAAGAACGCGGACCTCACGGGGGCGAAGCTGAAGGGGGCAACGCTTGCGGGGGCTGATCTAACTAATGCGGTACTCATAAACTCGGACCTTTCGGACACGGACCTGACTGCCGCAAATATGGAGGACGCCGATGTGACGGGGGCCTTTTTCGGCGACAATGTAACTCCAGGTGCGCTCGTCACGACCGCTGAACGAGATGAAACGGATACGGAGGATGAAAGCGAGCCGGGTGTCGATCTTAACGCCGAAACGGATGTATGCCAGGGCGGCAGTCTCACGCCCGGAGACGGAACCAAAGACCTTCTGATATCGGCCAAATGCGATGTGCCCGCGGGCGTATTCCTATACAAGAACGTAAACATTATAAAAAACGGCGTGCTGAATTTTGCGGACACCGGTCAAGAGACGCATTTCTGGGCCAAATCGATACTGGTCGAGAGTGACGGCACAATATCGGCTGGAACGCCGACAAACCCGTTCGGGACCAATAAAGGAGTCCTCACTATACACCTGTACGGAATGGAAAGCGATAAGACGGGCATAGAATGCAAGACTCCGAAACAAAATACAAACGATCCTCCCTGCGGAATAGACAAGAATGCATGGACCTCAAACGGAGGATCCAAAGTCACCCTGCCCCCGGGTAACATTTCGGATTATTTCTATCAGTATTCGGATCATGACAACTCGCAGGGCGAAACGGGTTTCTTCGGCAGGAAGGTATTCGCTGTTTCCTACGGAGGTACGCTGCAGTTATTCGGCAATAAAGGGGCAACATATAGGGACAAGGTGGATAATTGGGATTCGGGGACGAGCTGGGTGAGATTAAGGAACGATAAAGACGCAAAGTCAACGAAAACCGTGATATTTCTTGACCGCGACGTGGACTGGGAGGTTGGAGACCGTATAGTCATAACCACGACGGACTACCTCCCCGGGCATTCAGAGGAGCTTCAAATCGTAAAGAAAGAGAGTCCGAGAAAGCTCACGATTACTATCGTGGACCCCGCAACGAATTTACCGCCCGCGGGTTGTGTTACGGATAGCCCCGATGCCACGAAGTGCGGGCTCAGGTGGGAGCACAACGGGGATACATACCCTGATAGCAATTTCAATTTTCAAAGCGACGATCTTAAGCGCCTCAGCCTAAATATCAAATTAGCGAACGGCGGGGTCGACAACGGGAAGCCGCTTGCCGAGACCAGGGCAGCGGTCGCGCTCCTCTCACGGAGCATACGCATAGTGTCCGCGGGCGACAGCATCCCGGCCGGAGCGGGGAGGATGTGCAAATTCGACTGCTTCCCGACGGGTTTTTACGGCGGTCATACGATGTTCAGACAGGGGATAAAGCTCGTACAGGTACAGGGGGTCGAGTTTTACCAGCTAGGCCAGGGAGGACGGAAGGGACGTTACCCGGTCCATTTGCACCTGCTCCGCCAAGCGCCTGCCACCACATTCGTTAAAGATTCTTCAATAAACGAGTCTATGACCAGGTGGATTACGTTCCACGGCACGCAGAACGTGACGGCCGCGAGGAACGTGGGCTGGAAGTCGATAGGGCACGGATATTACCTCGAGGACGGGACGGAGACCGACAACAAGCTATATTCGAACATAGGCATATTCGCCCGGGCGGCCATACAAAACGTGCAAAACCCGCGGAATGTGCCGGGAATCCTGGCATGGACCGGAAACAAGGAAGTTCCAAATATCGTCCCCCACCACAGCGATTACAGGCAGCCCGCGGTGTTCTGGATAATGAACGGATGGAACGATTTCGAATACAACATGGCGGCGGGGGCGAACTCCTGCGGCATATGCTACTGGTGGCTCCCGGGCGCCATAAGCGGCATGTCCCGCGACCAGAAGTGGGAGTCATACGCCTCTCAGCAGGTTACCGGCAAGGAGGGAAACACGCCGCTCAAGAATTTCAAGGGCAATTACTGCGTGTCGGCGATGACCGCATTCAACACCACGGCGGATATCAGTGTCTGTAACGGCGTCGGAGGTCCATTAGATCCGCAAGCCCCGGTCTTACAGCCTGTTACCGTGGGCAACGTTTCCCCGAAACCGCAGGATGACAGGTCGAAGGAGAGGTACTACCCGCTGCTCGGGAATCTGCACCGCCCGACTTTTTGTAAAGGTCCTGACTGCAGCAGCGTTAAGACTTGCTCCGCGGGAGAACGGAAGGATTGCGCGGTCGCGGTGCTCGACCGGTTTACGACGGCTTTTAACTGGACCGAGACGAACTTCTCCGCCATGTGGCTCCGCCCGCAGTGGTATCTGGTCATAAACAGCGTGATTTCCGACGTGCAGAACGCGGGGCTCACGTTCGTGACAGGAGGCGACTATACGGAGTCGAATTTTATCCCCGGACAGTGGCAGCTCGCGAGGCAGAACGTATTTATAGGGCAGACACAGCCCGATGATAACGCGCTAGCGTCAAGCTCCGGGCCTGTAAATGACAAATCTTCTCTTAAGTGCGCGAGAAGGAAAGACAATAATGCCCCTGTCGGTAATTACTGTTTACTGGAAGACGAGGGCCTGGCCATCCAGCTGAGCAACTTCGCCAATAATCAGCGTTTGTTCAATATCTACGACGGCCCCAGCTTCGAAGACTCGAACGCCTTCCTCGGTATAAAAAAGAGCTTTTTTGAAAACAGTAAATGTAACGTCGGGCAGGGGAACTGCGTAAATAACACGAATTCCATGTACGGCGGCGTTCCCGGCATGCCGTACGATAAAACGAAGAAGCAGTGTTTCCTTCCGCACGCCGCAATCGCGTGGAAACAGTCGAACGGATTCTACTATCCCCCCGCGTTCCACTCGGCGAACCTCTACTTCAAGGACGTGGACATACGTCACTTCGTAATAGAGCCGCTGTTCGTGCAGGGCAGTAAGTTCGCTTTCGAGACCGATGACTCACGCGTCAAGACGGACTACTGTACCTTCGCGCTGAGCAATCCTGAGAAACTCGGAGGATTGTTCTCCAATTTTTCAGCCATCGACCGGCAGACCATACTCAACGACGACGACGGCTCGCTCACGGGACTCAAAGGGACGATATCCGTAAACGAGGACGCGTTCTTTAACGCTCCGACCGAGACGATCGAGTGCCAATCCGAAGGCACTGCCAAGACGAGCCCGTATGATTATATTACGACTGTGGTGTATCCCGGCTGCGTTGCGAAAAAGAACTGCGGCGGGGTATGCAAGGTGGACAAGAAGCCGTGCGCGGACACGAATAATTGCGCGGCTATCCCAGACAAGGACAACTCGTGCGACGATAGTAACGCGTTCTGGAACAGCGACTGCGGGAGCTCGTTCTGCTACGGAGTGCCGCTTTACAGGCAGTTCCTCACGAAGGAAGAATCGGCCAACACGAAAGGTCAGGAAATACGCATGATGGGTATGAACTTCTTCCAGCGGAGCAACCTGACGGCAAACCACGGTACCTATTATATAGACACCACGGTTTCAGACGCGAATCAGAGGGCGGGTCTTCTCCTCGCGCCTCTGCAGAAACCGTCTTTAAACGTCTTTAAGGGCGGGGAGGAGTATTACGTAATGCTGATCTTTGCAAAGGAGACGACGAAGCAGACGTATCAGTTATACGTAGGAGAAGGCCGGGATCCGGACGCGTCAAAGATCGTACGCGCCATCAGGTCGCCTCTCAAGTCGAGCAGGCCGCTCGACGTAAATTCAGCGGACTGGCCGGCAAAGTGGATAAGGACGTACAATCCGGGTACGGGCATCCTGGAGGTAACGGTCGATTTCAGCGATTTCAAAACGCAGTTCGAGAACGCCAAGATGGACAGGTGCAAGCCCGAGA
>CADEFK010000031.1 GCA_902826595.1 uncultured bacterium
GTAGTCGGATGATTTTTGCTTCTTTTCATCAAGGAAAAGAAGGATAAAGAAAACCTGCCTTTCTCCCTAAGTCTTTTCATAAACCGCACTGCGTGTGTGATTTTTGCTTCTTTGTATCCAGACAAAGAAGAAAACATATTTTTGCCTTTATTATGTGTTCCGAGTCCTTTAACGAGCTCAGAACAAACCTTGAGAGTCGAACCAGGGCTACCTCAACTTCCAATCCCGTCCCCCCGTGTCAACTTTTGTCCCAGAATTACTCGACACCTACAGGAGGGACAGGTCTGCTGTTAAACTTCTCCATCCGGTTCCACCGGCGCTTCGCCTTCGCCGCTTGCTTTCTCGTCCCCCGTGGCAGGTTCCTCCTTCCGCGGGAGCGTCATGAGCTGGACCACGAAGCCGAATACACCGAGGCCGAACCATATTATCGCCATCCTGTAGAGCTGGTCCTCGCCGAGGGTATTGAGGAACCCGGGGTCGAACGGATCGAAGTTCTTCGATATGAGGTAAGAGACGCCGGCTACTGCTGCGTACGCGCCTCCGAACGCCGTCGCGAGCATGAGCATCGGCTTCTGCAGGACGGCGGCGAGAACTCCCCCGATTGCGCCGGCTGCTATCAGCGCGACAGGCATAGGGTCCGTGCCGAGGATACCGAATACGTAGGAAGCCGTCATGAAGCCGAGCGCCGCCCCGATCGCGAAGACCCCAACGATGTAGAGCGTGTACGTGATGAAGGCCCCGGCGAGGCCGCCGGCTATCCCCGCGGCGATGGATATAAGCTCACTGCCCCCTGAAAGCTCGTACCCCAGACTCCCGAAAATTACCGCACCGGCAATAAATCCGAGCACGCCCAGGAGGAACCTCAGAATCCTGTAACCGAAGAAGCACTCTATTAGGCCTATCGCCGCCCCGGCCATGATGTAGTAGTCGTACATTTCGCCGTGGATTTCCATCGACATTCACCCGGGCGCGGAAGAAGCCGCCGTGACAAGTAATTACCGTATAATAAATGCTAGTTACTGAGTATTATTAACGTAATATTTCAGCAGCTATCGCCGCCTGAGCAGAGCCGGACGGGATGAAGCCGGCCCCTCAGCCCTCGCGGGTCTTGAGCGCCATAAGCTCGTCGCCCATGCGCTCGAGGTCCATCCTCTCCTTGAGAAGGAGCACGAAGAGTAAGGAGCAGGCCGCAAGGTTGATAAGAAGCGCGTGCATCATCTGGGGGGCTATACCGCCCCCTCCCGGGCCGAACACCACGGGGGAGATTCCCCTCATTACCCTCACAGACGCGTAGACGAGCGGGAGGTCGATGAAGGCGATTATACCGAACACCGCCGCGAATTTGGCCTTTTTGGCGTCGCTCCCCGCAGAGGATCTCAGCACCAGGTAGACGATGTAGAGTATCCAAAGTATGAACGTGGTCGTGAGTTGAGGGTCCCAGGTCCACCAGGTCCCCCAGACGGGTTTCGCCCATATGCTCCCCGTGAGTATGGTGATAGTCAGGAAGAGGACGCCTATCTCGGCCGAGCAGTAGGCCAGTATGTCCCACTTCCTCGTCCCCTTCCAGAGGTACATTATGCTCGAGACGAATACGAGTATGAACGCGGCCGTCGCCACCCATACCGTCCCCATGTGTATGTAGAAGATCCTCTGTATGTGTCCCATCTTGGGCTCGGTAGGGGCATAGACGAACGCGGCGTAGACGGAAGCCGCCATGAGTACGAATGTGATTACCGCGAGTGCTTTTCTCATTTTCGTATTCGCTCTCCAACCCCGCTCAGGATTCCTCTATGACGTATTCGAACACAACCGCGCACGCGGCAATAAAGATTATATCGAATGCGACGAGGAGTTGTAAAGCGGACGCTCCGTCCGACAGCGGCTTTCCCTCGAGGACGAGTCCCGAGAGCTTCACGGCGCTCACTATGAGCGGGATTATGATCGGGAACAGGAGTATCGGCAGGAGCACCTCGCGGAGCCTCGTATTGACTGCCATGGCGGAGAAGAGCGTCCCCACCGAGACGAACCCGAGGGACCCTAGGAACATCACGGGAATGAGCGGCAGGAGCGTGCCGAGGAAATCGAGGTTGAAGAAGAGGACGAACATCGGGACTATGATCAGGCCGACAATGAAAACGAAGACGGCGTTACTTATCATCTTGCCGAAATAGATGAGGCTCCTGTCGGTCGGGGTGAGGAGGAGGCCGAGCACGGCGTTACCTTCTTTCTCGAGCGCGAAGGAGCGCGAGAGGCCGAGCACGCCCGCGAACGTGAACGTTATCCAGAGCATCGCCGGTATTGCCAGCCTCACGAGTCCGGTCGAGAAACCGAACGCGAAGCTGAATATGACCGTGACGAGGAGAGAGAACGTAAGCATTGAGGTGAGGAGCTCCTTCGTCCGGAGCTCGGTGATAATGTCCTTCCTGATTATTGCCCAGACCTTCTTCAAGCCCGTTCTCTCCCTCGTTTCATATCGGTGAATTCATTTCTGACAATGCCGTCTGTGTGTTACCTTGCGTTTCTCATATCTTGTATCAGGATTCCGGCGCGCTTCCCGGAGCCTGAAAACCAGGCCCGAAAAACGCTTCATAATATTTAATCTATATTATGAGATATATTGCATACTTATCCGTATTTACTTGCTAATGTGTGATATTTATAATCAATTCTTTGTCGAGGAATGAGAGGGTTCAACTCCTCTCGACCTTCGACAGATAAATCTCCCTAAAGGCCTCCCTGTCGAGCCCTTCCCTCCGGCTCTCATACACCATCCTGCCCCCGGCGAGGATGCCGACCCGGTCGCTCCGGTCGAGCCCTTCATCTATATTGTGCGTGGTCATCAGTATGGTCCTCCGGTCAGATTTAAGCATGGTCAGCATCTCGCCGAAGACCCCGGCCCCATGCTGGTCGAGCCCGGTGTAAGGCTCGTCGAGAAGAAGTATGGAAGGGTTATGGACTATGGCCCTCGCCACCGCGAGCCTCTGCTTCATTCCTCTGCTGAACGTTCTCACGAGGTCGTGCGTCCGCTTCCCGAGGCCGACGCGGTCTATCAGCTCAGCCGCCCTCACGTCCGCATCAAGCACCCCGTACATGGCCCCGAAAAATCTGATGTTCTCGAATGCGCTCAGGTTCTCGTATAGAAACGGGTCGTGCGAGACGACTCCAGTGACGCCCCTTACGCCGTCGGGGTCTTTCACGGCGTCGCGCCCCGCTATAGTGAGACTGCCTGACGATGGCTTCGCCAGCGTGGAGAGTATCTTTATGAACGTAGTTTTGCCCGCGCCGTTCGGACCGAAGAGGGTATAGAACTCGCCCTTTTTAACGCTGAGGTCGACCCCCCGGAGCGCTTCGACCGGGCCGAACGTCTTCCCGAGCCCTTCGGCCTTTATATCGTATTCGTTAGCTGTGAGAGAGTCCCGCATGTCAGAGGTGTGAAGAAAAGTACATTAAACGGAAACTTCTTTCAAACGGAATGTCGGACGCCGGGGCTCGTACAGGCCGTTATTTAAAATTCGCCCAGGACTTCGATCCGTTCAGCCGTCTCCCTCATATCCCCGTCCAAAGCTGCCGGGCCCCGTTCCCGGAGTTAGAGCTTGATTTAATTTCCCCGGCTGTGTTAGAATTCTATCAGCTGATTAGTAAATACATAAATTAAGGGAGGACGAAGGCCGATGACTAAAGATACGATCTCATTGTTTATAGCTGCTTTTCTTATTGCCGGTTTCTTTATTCTGGCTTTACCCGAAAAAGGATTTTCGGGTGTTGCGATGCCGCCCACGGGTTGTTGCATCGGTCCCAATGACGAATGTGTAAATTTTGGCAATCTACCCGTGCCATGCCTGATAGGCAGCGTTGTAGAAGACGGGACTTGTTCTGTAGAGGGGCCGGGAGGCATATGTTCAGAAGTTATACCCGGACCAGCCCCCATCCCGACTCTTTCCGAATGGGGATTAATAGCAATGGCCGGGGTTTTGGGAATGGCAGGGTTTTTGATTATTCGAAAAAGGAAAGTAACCGTTTAAATTCCGTTTAAAGAAAAAAAGGGGGCTTCGGCTCCCCTTTTTTAGTCTTAAAAAGCATATTCCCGACTTAAACCGGGGTTGACAAAAGGGAGGCGGTACACAAGCACCTCATCACCCGGACTACCGACGAT
The DNA here is from genome assembly GCA_902826595.1 of uncultured bacterium. Classification (GTDB taxonomy): domain Bacteria; phylum Desulfobacterota_D; class UBA1144; order Nemesobacterales; family UBA2774; genus 2-12-FULL-53-21. The sequence goes on from CADEFK010000031.1 coordinate 4,154, forward strand.
TATTACGTATCTCCGGGCTGGCTTGCCCGGTCCTCTATTTCAAAAGGGCGTTTGTTCCGCCCAGGAGCTTGACCCAGTCCGCCATCTCCCTCATCCCCTCGTCCATGTCGACCGAGGGCTCGTACCCGAGCTCCCGCCTCGCCTTTTCTATCGAGTAGCTCCTGCTCCCGGCGAGCGCGGCCACGGCGAACCTCGTGAGCACGGGGGGCTTCTTCGATTTCCCGGCCCTGTATATGAGCTCCATGAGCGCGGCCGCCGAGTAGGCGAGCTTATACGGCACGGAAAATCCCGGCGTCCAATCGATGCCCGCCGCTTTTAACTGCTTCCTCAGAAAATCAATGTAGCCAATTTTGACCCCGTCGTTGATGAAATAGATATTGCCCGGGGCCTTGCCGCTCACCGCGGCGAGGAGAAGCGCGCGGGCGAGGTTCGACACGTGGCAGGGAGTGACGGTCCTCCCGCCGCTCCCCATCGGGTGGAGTATCCCCTTTCGTGCGGCGGCGGCGATGCGCGGGAGTATGACGGTATCCCCGGCGCCCCAGACGTTAGAGGGCCTGATGACCACCGTTTCGAGACGGTTTCCGTTATTGAATCCGAGCACCAGTCTTTCGGCGTCGGCCTTGGACTCGTTGTAATAATCGTTGTATTGCTCCCTGCAGGGAAGGGTCTCGTCTATGTCGATAAGGTTGTGGACGCTCCAGAAGTCCGATTTCCATACGACTGTCGAGGAGCTCATGTGGACGAACCTCTTCACTCCGGACTTCACGGACGCTTCGAGGAGTGTCCTCGTCGCGTCTACATTGAATCTCCGGAACTCCCGCCTCTCTCCCCAGTCGGAAACGAGCGCCGCGAGGTGGAACACCACGTCCCCGCCCTCGGGCAGCCTCTTGAGGCTGTCGCTGTCCCCGAGGTCTCCGTGGCATAGCTCGGCTCCGAGCTCCTTCAGCATCTTTACGTTGCTCGTGTCCCGGACGAGACACTTCACCCGGTGCCCCTTGGCGACGAGCTCCTCGACGAGCCTCCCCCCGATGAACCCCGTTCCCCCCGTGACGACGGCTCTCATTGCCGCTCGTTCCCGTTAATGTTAGAGACCATGCTGACTAATATACTTCCAAAGGGAGTAAACAGTCAAAGCGAACTGCCGTGCCTGAGCGGGACGGACAGAGAACGCGGCCTCAATTTTTAGATTGGATATAAAAAGCCGCATAAGGGCATCGCAATCGAGGCCCTTATGCGGCATGTATGGGGTGTCGGAACTTCGTTTTCGTTATAGTGGGCTCGCGAGCCAGTTTTCCATCCACACCTTCGTCTTCTCGGCGAGCTCCCTGGACGAGGTCGTCGAAACCCTGTTCTCGTTCAAGAATACCCCCCAGTAAGTGATCGGAGTGTGCGCCTTATCCATATGGAGGCCCCTGTCTGATCCCACGGCTTCGGGCGAACAGTCACAAGACGGATCGATCGTGTACGGTGCTATCTTAATGTCCATTAACCTCTACCTCCTATTTAAATTTGCAACGCTACTTACAGTCATTACTGCATTCATTATACACTACTATATACTGTATGCAAGTAGCATGCCAATAATTATCCTAATCATCAAGCGTGTGATTTCAAGGGCTTACGCCGACGTATTTTTCTAGTGTATAAAATCATACAGGGAAAACAGGCACAATTATCGTCAGACCGGGCATGAAATACAGGCAACCGGACTGAACTCCCTGACATCATTGACTAATTCAGGCCGTGTTTGACAAGAACTTACTTATAGTAGAAAATTCTCCATTTATTCCACGGAGGTAAGCAAATTGCTTCTACCAAAAAAGGCTTTTATAACCAAAGGGGTAGGCAGGCACAAGGAGAAGCTCACGAGCTTCGAAATGGCCCTCAGGGACGCGGGTATAGCGGCGTATAACCTAGTAAAGGTATCGAGCATATTCCCGCCTAACTGCAAGCTGATTTCGCGTACTAACGGCCTCAAGTACCTGAGCCCGGGACAGATCGTCCACGTCGTAATGAGCGAGAACGCGACCAACGAGCCCAACAGGCTCGTGGCCTCCGCCACCGGAATAGCCATCCCCAAAGACCCCGACCGCCACGGATATATCTCCGAGCACCACAGCTTCGGGCAGAACGACACGATAGCCGGGGAGTACGCCGAAGACCTCGCGGCCTATATGCTCGCGACGACGCTCGGGGCCCCTTTTGACCCCGACAAGAGCTACGACGAGCAGAAGGACATATGGAAGATTAGCGGGCACACCGTAAAGACCATGAACAACACGCAGACTGCAGTCGGCGACAAGAGCGGGCTCTGGACTACAGTTATATCCGCCGTCGTGTTCGCGGCCTACCAATAATCGTTAACCAATGACAGCAAGCTACCCTGCGGGTCCTCGGGACGGGCCCGCACGTTTGATCGTAACCACTCCGGAAATAAAACAACCGGGACTTCACTCGGACTCAAATAATAATCCATGCCGTGACCGATTTTAAATCTCAAGCTCCGCTTTCTCGTCCCCGGCAGCGGGAATTTCCTGAACGGATATTTCGGCAGCGGGCAGGCTGTTCTGGTTCCTCAGCTGCTCGATCCTCCTCAATGCCGTTTCGACCTTGTTGGTCCTGGTTGTAGTCAGATTATCGTACTCCGCCTGCACCTCTCCAATCTTCTTGCCCAGCTTGTCGAATGAAGCTGTGTAGCTTTCCCACTGCTTGTTGAACGCGCCGTAGAGGGAAAGAATATCATTAGTAGTTCTTTGAAGATTAAAGTTGTCGACCGCCTGCCTGATTACGGCGAGAACAGCGTAGAGCGTGATCGGAGAGCAGAGTATCACCTTGGTCCTTAGCGCCTCGTCCATCACGAGACAGTCGTTCTCCTGTATGAACGAATATATCTGCTCGTTAGGTATGAATACCAATACGTAATCGATCGTGTTCTCCTCCGGGTTGATGTAGTCCCTGCACGTAACCTCTTTTATCCTCACCCTTACGTCCTTGAGGAATTGCGTCTTGAACGCGGTTTTCTCGCCGTCCGCCTCTGCCTCGAGAAACCGGAGGTAGTTATCGAGGGGGAACTTGACGTCCATATTCACCTTCAAACCCTGCGGAAGGATGAACGTGTAATCGGGCCTAGTCGTACCCGACTCGACCATCCTCTGCTTGTGGTAGTTGACGCCGTCCCTGAAGCCGATAAAAGAAAGTATGTCCTCGGCCATTCTTTCCCCCCACTGGCCGCGCTGCTTCGTATTCGAGAGCGCCTCCCTCAGCTTGTTCGTAGTGCCCTGGAGCTCTGCAGTCCTCTCTGCCGTTATTCTCAGCTGCGCGGCGAGCTCTCCGTATTTCTGCTCCCTGTCCTTCTCGAAACCCGCCACCTGTCCCTGCACCCTGGTCAGCTCCTCCTTGATCGCCGTCAGGGTCTGGTCGATAAGCACCTTCTTGTTCTCAAGCTCCTTGCCCCCGAGCTCCGTTTGTCTGGAAAGGGACTCTCTCGCGAGCTTTAGGAACTCTTCGGTGTTCCTCGAGAGCGCGTTATACGACAGGTCCCCGAACGATTCCTTTATGCCCGTGATGATGTTGTTCAGGTCCTGGAGCTTCTGCGTTTCAGTCTCGGACAAGAGCTCGAGGGCGATTTCCTTGACCCTTCCCCTGATAATCAGGTTAATCAGCATGACTATCATGGCCCCGGCCAGGAGGCCGAGTACGAAAACGGTCATGTAATCGCGCGTCAGGTATTGATCGATCACAGCTCACTCCTCATATCGTTGTTAACCCGCGCGTAAGGCCATCCCTCCGCGGTCGGGCTGCGCTGTCAACCGCCCAGCATCTCTTTCGCGGCGTCTATGGTCTTATCCGTGATGTTGATGCCGCCGATCATGCGGGCGAGCTCGCTTATCCTTTCGTCCCGCTCGAGGCTCCGTATACGGACCTGCGTCTTCTTGTCCTCGAGCGTCTTTGTCACGAGGAGGTGCGTATCGGCGAACTTCGCCACCTGGGGAAGGTGTGTGATGCATATCACCTGGCATGCGCGTGAGAGGTTCTTTATCTTCCTGCCCACGGTCTCGGCCACCGCGCCCCCGATGCCGGAATCGGCCTCGTCGAATATTATCACCGAGCCCCCCTCCTCCTTCGAGATAAGCTCCTTCAGCGCCAGCATGATGCGCGACAGCTCCCCTCCCGAAGCGACCCTGGCAAGAGGTTTCGGCGCTTCGTCCGGATTCGCCGAAAACAGGAACCTTACGTCGTCCACTCCGTCTGGGGATATTTCCTTCTGCCCTATTGCCGCCTCGAACCGCGCGCCCTTGATTCCGACTTCCTTCAGCTCCCTCTCCAGGGACTTCGCCAGCCGCAGCGCCGCTTCCTTCCTTTTACCGGAGAGTTTTTCAGCGGCCGATCTCATTTTTTTCTCTATCTTCTCAAGCTCCCGCCCGAGACTCTCGATCTCGCCCTCCGCGCCCGCGATGCCCCTGAGCTCCTTCCCTATCTCCTCCCTCCTGAGGAGAATCCGGCTAATCGTTTCCCCGTATTTCCTCTTCAAGTCCTTGATCTGCTGGAGCCTGCTCTCGACGACTTCGAGCCTGCCGCTGTCCGAGATCAGCCCGGATGCGTAGTCTCTCAGGGCGAACGCGGCGTCTTTTAACTGAAGCACCGCGTTCTCGAGCGATTCCCCGGCCTGGCCGAGCGCCGGGTCTATCCCGGCCGCGTCCTTTATATCGGACGAGAGCCTGCCGAGCGACCCCAGCAGGGACGGCTCGCTTTCGTAGAGCGTTTCGTACGCCCCGAGCGCGGCGGAGTGGAGCCGCTCGCTGTTCTGGAGACGCTTCTTCTCGTCCTCTAACTCCGCGTCCTCGCCTTCCCTTAGCAGCGCGTCGTCTATCTCGGCCGACTGGAATTTAAGAAAGTCCTCCTTGTCGTAAAGGCTCTTCTGCTCGGCCGTGAGCCTCTCTATCTCCCTCTGCACTTCCCTGTATCGGGCATAGAGCTCCCTCTGCCCGGCGACGAGCCCCCCGTGCCCCCCGAATTCGTCGAGCACCCTGATGTGGTTATCGGATTTGAGCAGGCTCTGGTGCTCGTGCTGGCTGAATATGTCAATTATCCCTTCCGAGGCCTGCCCGAGTATGGGGATGGTCGCTATGCCCCCGTTGATGAAGGCCCTGCTTCTTCCCTTCCTGTATATGATGCGCTTTATAAGGAGCTCGCCGCCCGTAACGCTGAATCCGAGTGATTCGAGCCTTTCCCCGAGCGGGGCGTTGCCGGATATGTCGAACAGGGCTTCCAGATGCGCCTCCTCCCTGCCCGTCTTTATATATTCGGGGGAGACCGTATCGCCCAGTATGACGTTGATAGCGTCGACTATAACGGATTTTCCGGCCCCCGTCTCCCCGGTGATTATGTTGAGGCCGGGTCCGAAGGAGACCGATATCTCGTCGATGACGGTAAAATTTCTCAGGTTGAGGCCGAGGAGCATCGACTCTACTCGATGAAGCTTTTAAGTATGGCCCCCACGTCCGAATCCTCGAGCTTCTCGAGAGCCCTCTTTTCTATCTGCCGGATACGCTCCCTCGTAAGCCTGAAGTGCTTCCCTATCTCGTCGAGGGTGAACGTGGTCTCGAACCCGATGCCGAACCTCATCTTCAGTATCTGCTCCTCGCGGGGAGTGAGCGTGGAGAGGGCGTCTTTAATCTTGGACGTAAGGGTCGCTTTTGCGACCGCGTAGTCGGGCGAGCCGGAAATGTCGTCCTGTATGAAGTCGAGGAGCGTGGTCTTCTCGCCGTCGAGCACGGGGGAGTCGAGCTGCACCACTTCCTTCGTCGCCTCGAGCACCCTCTTTACGCCTTCCACGGATATTCCGGTCTTCCTCGAAATCTCTTCGGGGAGCGGCTTCCTTCCCATCTCCTTGTTCATCGCGGAGCTTATCCTGTGGACCTTCGTCGCCTGTTCCAGGACGTACACGGGGACCCTGATGGTCCTCGTCTGGTCGAGAAGCGAGCGGGATATTGCCTGGTGTATCCACCAGGACGCGTATGTGGAGAACTTGTAGCCCTTCGTGTGGTCGAACCTCTCGACCGCCCTCATGAGGCCGACGTTGCCTTCCTGAATCAGGTCGGGGAGGGGCAGTCCCCTGCTCATGTACCTTTTCGCGATGCTGACCACGAGCCTCAGGTTCGCCTTTATGAAACGCTCCTTGAAGCGCCTCGCGCGCATGAGATAGACCTTTGAGAGGAGCGTCGACCTCCTGATGCTTTTCTTCGCGGCCTCGCCGTCCAGCTTCCTCAGCGCCGATTTCAGCCTCTTCGCATTCTTGATGCGCCTCGCGATCTGGCTCCTCTTGAGGCCCTCGACTTCCGATATTGTGCCTTCGAGCGCTTTTCCGAGCCGTTTCTGAAAGACGCTCTCGAGGACGCTCCTCATCTCGGCCGCCCTGGCCTCGCATCTCTTGATCTTGGCCGATACCTCTATCTCTTCCTTGGGGGTAAGGAGCGGCTCCATGCCCATCTCCTTGAAATAAACCTGCAACAGCCTGAATTCCTCGTCAGGGGCAAACTGCCTGCCCCCTTCCTCGGCCGCATCCTCCTCGGTGTTCTCTTCCTTGATTTCGATCTCGGCTTCGGAGAGCTCCACCAGGACTTTTTCATCTATTTCGACGAGGAATTCCTCTTCCTGCCGCACAGTCTCTATTTCTTCCCGGAAATTATCGTATTCGGCGGCTGTGAAATTCTCGTTCTTCTTTTCTTTCTTCTTGGAAACGGGCCCGCTTCTTGCGGACTTTCGTTCGGACGCAGGAAGGGTTTTGCTTTTTAGCCTCGCTTTTCTCACTTTCCATCCTCCTCTAGTTTAGATGGCACTACTCTCGAATCTGCCCTTCTCCGAAAACGACGAACTTCGTCGTCGTCAGCTCGAGCGCGCCCATGGGTCCGAACGCGTGGAGCTTGGACGTGCTTATGCCTATCTCTGCGCCTAGCCCGAGCTCATAGCCGTCGCTGAAGCGCGTGGACGCGTTTACCATGACGGTCGATGAATTTACGCCGTTTATAAACTTTTGCGAATTCGTGTAATTTTCCGTGATTATGGATTCCGTGTGCATCGAGCCGTATTTCTCGATGTGAGCAATCGCCTCGTCGATGTCCTTGACGACCTTAACGCTCAATATGAGGTCGAGGTACTCTTCGTGCCAGTCGGATTCCCCGGCCTTCTTTATCCCCGGCAGTATCTTCCTCGTCCGCTCGCAGCCCCTGAGCTCGACCCCCTCGTCCTCGAGCCTCTTCGCGGCGGCGGGAAGAAATTTCTTCGCTATCTTTTCATGGACGAGCATGGTCTCCATGGCGTTGCAGACGCCCGGCCTCTGCACCTTGGCGTTAACGCATACGCTTTCGGCCATCCCGGGGTCGGCGGTCTCGTCGACGAATATGTGGCACACGCCCTTGTAGTGCTTGAGCACGGGTATCCTCGAGTTCTCGGCAACGAACCTTATAAGCCCCTCCCCTCCCCTCGGGATTACGAGGTCTATGTACTCGTCGAGCTTGAGCATCTCGAGCACCGCCCCCCTGTCCGTGACGGGCACCACCTGTACCGCGTCCTCCGGCAGCCCGGCCCCCTTGAGGGAGTCCCTCAGCACCTCGCCTATGGCTATGTTCGACCTTATGGTCTCGGAACCTCCCCGGAGTATGACCGCGTTCCCTGATTTGACGCAGAGACCCGCTGCGTCGGCCGTAACGTTGGGCCTCGATTCGTATACTATGCCTATGACGCCGAGCGGTATCCTCATCTTTCCGACGAGCAGGCCGTTGGGGCGCTTCCACATATGCACTATCTCACCGACCGGGTCTTCCAGGGCCGAGACCTGCATCAGACCGTCGGCTATTCTGGCGAGACGGTCCTCGGTAAGACTCAGGCGGTCTATCATGGCTGCCGACAGCCCCTTTGCCCGCGCCTCTTCCACGTCCTTCCCGTTCTGCCCGATTATATAGTCCGCGCGGTCGGCTAAACCCCGGGCCATACGGTGGAGGGCGTCGTTCTTAGGGCCGGAGGCGGCCTTTGCGAGGACGAGCGAGGCCTTCCTGGCCCTCTCGGCCATGTCCGCCGCGAGCTTCGATAAAGGGGCGTTCTTTAGCTTATTTTTCTCTTTGATATCAGACATTTAGATAAATCAACGGTCCTAGTATCGGTAATTAGATGATAATACAACCGCTTACAAAAAGTCAAGACTATTTTTGTCAGTGCAGGGTGAAAACCGTCATTAGCTCCGTATGCGGCAATTCCGCCTTCTCGGTCCCGTGCCGGGGGGCGGGGCGGAAGGAAGCGCCGCTCAAGCAGCGTCCGGCTCAGGGGTAGAGCTGCGACTTGAAATATTCGACGGTCCTTTGGAGCCCCTCGTCGAGCCCGGTCTCGGGACTCCATCCGAGGGCCTTCCGCGCGAGCGAGATGTCGGGCTTCCTTCTTCTCGGGTCGTCCTCCGGCAGGTCGCTGAATACGACCTTCGACCGCGAGCCCGCGATCTCTATAACCTTCCGGGCCAGGCGGAGTATGGTTACCTCTTCCGGGTTCCCCGCGTTCACTGGTCCCGTGAACCCGTCGGGGCTCCCCATCATCCTTATCATGGCGTCCACGGTATCGTTCACGTAGCAGAATGACCTCGTGTGGGAGCCGTCCCCGTAGACGGTGATGTCCTCCCCTTTGAGGGCCTGTATGATGAAATTGCTCACTACCCTTCCGTCGTCGGGAAGCATCCTGGGACCGTAGGTGTTGAATATCCTCAGGACCTTGATCTGTATGCCGTGCTGTCGGTAGTAATCGAAGAAGAGGGTCTCGGCACACCGTTTCCCCTCGTCGTAGCAGGCGCGCGGGCCTATAGGGTTCACGTTGCCCCAGTAGCTCTCCGTCTGCGGGTGCTCCGCGGGGTCCCCGTACACCTCGCTCGTGGAGGCCTGGAATATTTTGATCTTGAGCCTCTTCGCGAGGCCCAGCATGTTTATCGAGCCCGATACGTTTACCTTCGTCGTCTGTACGGGATCGAACTGGTAGTGTATCGGGGACGCGGGGCACGCGAGGTTGTATATCTCGTCGACCTCCAGATAGAGCGGGAAGCAGATATCGTGCCTTATCACCTCGAAATGGGGGTTAGACAGCAGGCGGCTGATATTTTCCTTCGAGCCCGTGAAGAAATTATCGACGCATACGACCTCGTTCCCTTCCCCGAGCAGCCTTTCCGACAGGTGGGAGCCTATGAAGCCCGCCCCGCCTGTAACGAGGATTCTTTTCCTCATGACGAGTATCCTTTTGCTTCCCGATATCCCTTTATTTCCCGGACTGAGGTCCCGGGATTTGCGCTATTTCGAATTCAGGACACTTTTACTGTTAAGATAATCGACGATCCGGTCTGTCCCCTGCTCAAGCGTGAGCTTGTCGGTCTCTATCGTTATCTCCGGATTGAGCGGCGCCTCGTAGGGGTCGTCTATCCCGGTGAACCCCTTTATCACGCCCTCCCTGGCCTTCTTATAGAGCCCCTTCACGTCCCTCTGCTCGCATACCTCGAGGGGGGCCTGGACGTAAACCTCCACGAACTCCCCGTCCTCGACCAGGGCCCTCACGGCGTCCCTGTCCCTCCTGTAGGGGCTCACGAACGCGGAGAGCACTATGCATCCGGCGTTGATGAAGAGCTTGGATACCTCCCCTATGCGCCTTATGTTCTCCGCCCTGTCGGCCTCCGAGAACCCGAGGTCCTTGCACAGCCCCATCCTGACGTTGTCCCCGTCGAGTATGAAGGTCCTTGCGCCGGTCGTGACGAGTCTCTTCTCGACCTCGTTCGCGAGCGTAGATTTGCCCGCGCTCGGAAGTCCGGTAAACCAGAGAATCACCGAGCCGTGCCCGTTCAGCTTCCGCCTGTCCTCTTTCGTTATCTCGTGGTTGTGAGGTATAACAAATCTCTCCATTAACGCCTCCTCTTTACCTGTCGGTAAGTATTCGCAATGCGTGGTGTTTTTTGGGACAAGAGTTTAAGGGAAAATACGGAAAGGTCAAAATTTATTTCATCCGCGCCCTTTCGCGGCCGCCTTCGTATAGTCACGAAGTAACAGGAACGGGGCGCGCCTATTCGGTCTTCCACCAGATCCGCGGGAACTTCTCCCTGAGCGCCCTGTCGCCCTCCCCCGGAGGCTCGAGGCCGAGCGCCCTCATGTCAGCGTCCACCATGATGCGCACGAGGTCCCTGAACCTGATGCGCGGCTCCCATCCGAGCTCGTTTTTCGCCTTCGTATAGTCAGCCCTGAGCCCCCTCGAATCCGTGGGCCTGAAATACCTGGGGTCTATTTTCACGTGCTCCCCCCAGTCGAGCCCCGCGTACGAGAACGCCTCCTCGACGAACTCCCCGACTGTATGCGACTCTCCCGTGCCGATTACGTAGTCGCGCGGCGCATCGCCGCCGATGATATTCCACATCATCTCAACGTGCTCGGGCGCATAGCCCCAGTCGCGCTCGGGCTTGAGGTCCCCGACTATCAGGTGCCTCTCCTCGCATGCCTTGATCCTGGCTACGGCGCTCGTGATCTTCCTCGAAACGAATATCTCCCCCTTCCTCGGCGATTCGTGATTGAACAGGATCCCGCTCGCTGCGAAAAGCCCGTGCGCCTCCCTGTAGTTCACAACCGAGAGGTGGGACATAAGCTTCGCGCACGCATAGGGGCTGTGCGGCCTGAACGGGGAAAGCTCGTTCTGGGAAGGGGGCGTCGAGCCGAATATCTCGCACGAAGAGGACTGGCAGAATTTACAGCCGACCCCGCTCTGCTTCATCGACTCGAGCACCATCATGGAGCTGAGCCCCGTGATGTCCCCGCTGAATTCGTGCATGTCGTATCTAGCGTTCATTCTGCCCCGGGACTCGAAGTGGTATATCTCGTCCGGGCTTATGTCGTAGATGAGCCTCGTCAGCTGTCCGGGGTCCGAGGTGTCGCACCGATGATAAAATAGATTAGGCTCGCTGCCCTGTGCCTCTATAAACTCCTCGCCGTCCCTGCCTGGTCCGTTCACCAGGCCGTGGACCTCGTATCCGGCCGATATGAGAAACTCGGTCATGTAGGACCCGTCCTGACCGGCAATGCCGCTTATTATCGCTCTCTTCATGTTTTCACATTCCCGGTAAAGCTCCCCGTGTCTTATTCCCGGCCCCTTCGCTTCGCCTGCGGTGCCGGTTGCGGAGTAAACAAACACCCTCATGTCCGTCGTATGATTTAATGCGCCGGGCAGTTTCCCCTCGCCTTAATTCTATACCCTTATTCGCCGTACGGTATACGCCCGCCGACAAGTATAAAAAATTCGCGGAATGAATAACCGGATCTGCGGAAAAAGATGAAGCGGGAGACGTAGCCCGCGCGGGAAAATCCGGTCGCGGCGCCTGCGATGAAGAGGGAAATACGCGATGCGTGCGCCCGTCCCGTTGAGGACGGGCGCGTACAGGTTTTTAAAATAATGTGTATATGAACGGAGCCACTGCCGAGCTCTGAGCGAATATGATCAGGAACGCGAACAGCATCAATACTATGATCATGGGGGTGATCCACCACCATTTATTCTGAATGAAGAACTGGAGCAGCTCGCCGACGATTCCCATTCTTTCAGTTAATCCTTTTAGGAACGACATATGAATACTCCCTCCTGCCTGACGAATAATTATATCAATATTTTAATGGAAATAATACCGCCGCGCCAATCAGGGCAGCTTATCCTTGTCCACTATGTAATTCCCCAGCACCAGCATATCCATGCCGCTCTTGCTGAAGGAGTTAAACGCCTCCCCGGGCGTATTCACTATGGGCTCGCCCTTCAAGTTAAACGACGTGTTCAGCACCACGGGCACGCCGGTCGCGTCGCCGAAGGTTTCGATAAGCGAGTAGTATTTCGGGTTTAGCTCCTTTCTCACGGTCTGGAGCCTCCCGGTCCCGTCCACGTGCGTTATCGCCGGGAGCACGTCGCGCTTGCTCTCGCGGACGTCGGTCACGTAGAGCATGAAACGCGCTGGGTAGTGCCTCTCGGGGTGGTCGAGGTCGAAATAGTCCCCGGCCTTCTCCGCGAGGACAGAAGGCGCAAAGGGGCGGAAAGGCTCCCTGAACTTTATCTTCACGTTCACTATGTCCTTCATGTCGGCCCTCCGGGGATCCGCGATGATGCTCCTGTTTCCGAGCGCCCTCGGCCCCCATTCGAACCTCCCCTGGTGCCATCCAATGACCTTCCCCCGTGTGAGACCGTCCACGACGCGCTCGATGAGCTTCCCGTCGTCCTCGAGCCTCTCGTAGGGGATGTTGTTATCCCTGAGGAATTCCTCGGTATCCTGCGCGTTGTGCTCCTGCCCCCAGTATGCGTGCTCCATGACGAACTTCCGCGGCTGTCCGAGGAGCGCGTGATAACCGTAGAACGCCGCCCCCACCGCGCCTCCGCCGTCGCCCGCCGCCGGCTGTATGTATATGTCGTCGAACGGGGTTTCCGAGAGTATCTTCCTGTTGGCGACGCTGTTGAGGGCGACCCCTCCCGCCATGCAGAGCTTGCCGAGGCCGGTCTCCCTGTAGGCGTAATTCGCCATCTTGACCATTATCTGCTCGGTCACGGCCTGAATGCTCGCGGCGATGTCGGCGTAGTACTGGTTCTGCTTCCCGAGCTCGTCGAAATCCGGAGGCCTGTCGCCGAAATATGACGGGTACCCCGTCGAGGGGGTGAAGAAGTGAGCCTTCTGGTCCCTCGGGTCGCCGAACAGCTTCTCGAATTTCCCGTTGAACGTTTTTTCGGTCGAGTAATGGAAAGAGAAATAATCCATATCAAGCTCGAACCCGCCGTCGTCGTCCACGTGGACCAGCTCGTAGACCTTGTCCACATATTTCGGCTGCCCGAAGGGAGCCATTCCCATGACCTTGTATTCCCCTTCGTTCACCTCGAAACCGAGAAACGCAGTAAACGCGCTGTATAGCAGCCCGAGGGAATGGGGGAACCTTATCTCCTTTATGAGCTTTATATCCGTCCCCCTGCCAACACCGACCGCGGCGGTCGTCCACTCGCCTACGCCGTCGACGGTCAGAATCGCCGCTTCCTCGAACGGCGAGCAGTAGAACGAGCTTGCGGCGTGCGACAGGTGGTGTTCGCTGAAGAGAACCTTCGACGCAGGGACGCCGAGCTTATTAAGGAGCAGGTGCTTTACCCAGAGCTTGTCGCCGAGCCACGTCACCATTGCCTCCCTGAAGAGCTTCATCGAGCGCGGGAACGTCTGCATGGAGCAGAGCAGGAGCCTCTCGAACTTGACGAAGGGCTTCTCGAAAAACATCACGTAATCGATGTCCCCTTTTTCTATCCCGCCCGTCTTGAGACAGAACTCGATCGCGTGCTCCGGGAATTCGTAGTCGTGCTTAATCCGGCTGAACCTCTCTTCCTCGGCGGCTGCGACCAGCACTCCGTCTTTTATGAGCGCCGCTGCCGCATCGTGGAAGTAGCATGAAATTCCAAGGATGTTCATAAATTCTCCGTTTCGTATAGAACGCCTGTATTGCCGGATGGCGCCCGTTAAAACTGCCTCGCCGCCCTCTCCATGGGAGAAACGCCGGGTTTCTCTTCCTTCGGCTGCCAGCCTTTCTTCATCGTTTTCTTTTTTATCTCCAGGGGATCGGTAAACAACTTGACCAGAATTGCGAACGGCATCATCAGGACGAAATAAAAGATCGTCAGGATTACCCTCGCGTTAAAGTCCCCTATCTTCCTTGCGATCCTTTTCCAGCCCTCCCACATCCTTCTCGGGAGACCCATATTCGACGTATCGGCCTGTTTTTGGTTTATAGTACTCATAATTGTGCTGAAACCTCCCTTTTCCACCCGTAATTCAATCTTATGTTTTTTTCGTAATCCGGCGTTTGAGGGCTAGAAGAAAAATAAAACTACCCTATAATCCGTAATTTGGGTAGCAAATTATACACCCAGCATAAATCCGCACCGGCAATCCGGTCTTTGGCACCATCCGCCGTAACGCCCCTATCGCCCGGAGAATACGGAACCTGACCTGGGCCCGCAGCATCCTTTATAGATGAATAACTTATTTGTTGAGTCCGGTGAACGAAGCACGCCGGCGTTCCCGCATCACCCGCCCACAGTGTCCGTGTTCTCTATTTTATAGGTGAGCTCTTGAATCTTCCAGGCCCCGTCCGACCAGGTGAGCCTCCAGTTAATATTCCCTCGCGAGCTCTTTACGACGCCCGTCCGCTGGTCCTTGAACGTAATATAAAAGTCTCCCCTGGCCTGTCCGAGTGTATTCTGAACGGATACCCGTTTGACCTTCACTTCGTAGCTCACTATATCTAGCCTCGAGAAGTTGGCGTTGTAGGAATCGAGCACCCTCGAAATGCCGACCCCGTTCTCGACGGCGTCTGAGGCGAAGAGGGCCTTCACGCGGTTTAAGTCCCTGTTCCTGTACGCCGACACATATTCCGACACGAAGCCGTATACCGAATCCTGGCCGGGCGGCTCCGACCGGGGAACGGGCGGGGGTGCGTTCACCGCCGTGTTCCTGATCGCGACTGCTGAGGTCGCGAGGTTCGGGTTGAAATCCGCGGTGATGTCCGTCTTCTCCGGGGCCTTCACGGGAGGCTCGGCTTTCGTTATCAGGGGCTCCGGCAGTGTTGCTTTTTTCACGACAGGCTGGGGAGCCGGCTCCGCTTTTGCGGCAGTAACCGCCTTCTCGGCCTTCTCGACTACGTCTTTCTCTTTTACATCGGCGGCGGCAAGCTCCGGAGCCGGCCAGGGTTTTACCGGCGAGTCTCCCGAAACAAGCAATTTATCCCCGACGTCGATCTTATTGTTTACGAGTCCGTTCAGCCTCGTTATCTCGCCCGTGGTAGTATCGAATTTGTGCGCTATCGTCCAGAGCGAATCCCCGTTCCGGACCGTATAGTATTCTCCCGCGGCGGGGGTCTTTTCCTTTTCAGGTACCGATATTTCGGTTATTTCTCCTTTCGGTTGATCGTGCGTATCGGGCTTTTCCGCTGTCTCCTTCAGAGGGGCTGTTTCTTTTTCTTCAGCTCCTATTTCGGCCTCGGCAACGGATAGAGACTCCCGCGCGGCATCTTCCTTCTCCACGGCAGTGTCCGGGTTCTTTAAGGCAGGGTCCGCGGCCGCGATTGCGGCGGGAGCTTCCTTAACATCCGGAATCTCCGGGCTTTTGGCTTTCAAGGCCTCTTCCTCGGCCTTTGCAGGAGCTTTATCTTTTTCAGGCTCGGGTTCGGCGGGAACGGGCTTGTTTTCCGGTTCGTCAGAGTTTACCTCCGCAATCTCGACCGCTTTTTCAGGCTCGGGTTCGGCGGCCGGTTTTTCCGCTTTGTCCGGAGGGACAGTCTCACTATTCTTAACGGCGGCGCTTTCGTCGTTTTCAGTCTTTATTTGAGGAGCGGCCTCGCCCCGAGAATCGTTCGAAGCCAATTCAGTCCCGGGCGCGAGGGCGGCATCGCCTTCGTCCGCTATATCCGAGGCCGGCTTATCAGGCGCTTTCGCCGCTATCTCGCCTGCTTCCTCTTGCGGCTGTTTGTCGCTCTCCGCTGCCGCCCGCCTGGTCTCCCGGGCCGGCGGAAGCGGCTTTATTTCGGAAATGCGCCTGTCCACCTTCTCGGAATCGAGCAGGTCGCCCTTGTAGACCGTGTTAGGCATGTCCGGCGACTCGAACTCCCTGACAAGCCTTTCTTTCTCTTCCCGGGACTCGAATATGAGACCCGAGCCCGACGCGTACATGACTACGAGGAACACGACGAGCATCAGCGACGCCGCGTAATAGTATTTCCTCATCTCGTTCTCAGGCACTATGACCGGCATCGCGGGAAGGTGCTTGTTGTCGTAAGCCTCCCTTTTCGCGGTACTGCTGAGTACTTCGTAGGCTTCGTTTATCCTCTTTGAGGTATCGAGCCCTTCGTCCCCCGCCTTGTCCGGGTGGTGGGATTTCATAAGCTCTATCCAGCTCCGCCTTATCTCTTCTTCCGAGGCGGTCTTGGGGACATTCAATATCTTGTAGTAATCGAGGGAGTCCGACTGGTAGCTATGATAATAAGGCAGGAAGAAATTAAGAACGGACTTCGACTGCTCCACTATGAAATCCACGCTCAGCTTCCGCCTTGCGGCTATGGCCTCGAGCAGCTTGTAATTCGGTGAGCGCTGACCCGAGGATATGTCTTTCAGTATGTGGTAGTAATAGACCCTGTCGAGAGAAAGCCTCTCGGCGAGCTCCCTTATGTCCTTGGCGTCGATCAGCTCGGACACGATGCGCTCATATTTCCGTTTATCCAGTATTATCATGCGTCCCCTTCTCTAAGCTTGCCGGTGCGGGCTGCGGAGCCGTCCCTGGCACAGCTATTACTTTATCATAATTATCGAATTTGTCTTTCCCGGAATATAAGAGCTGCGCTCCGGGCGGCGCATGACGGCAGGCCCGATTGCGCGGCGGCTGGCGAGATGTGGTATCGGATGTATTGTGTGAATATGACGATGAAGAGATTCCGGCACCTCCGCGCTGGACTCCATCATCCTGAGGCGGACCGGGCAGTATTGATCCGCAGCAGAATAAGTATTAGCCAATGAATCGGATTGGGCAAGTTTTTTTATCGATTTTTAAAAAATTCCCGTTTCCGGGACGGAAACGCCGGTTTACAGGCGAAATAACCGGCCTTGCCCGCTCCGGACGGCGCGGGCTGGAGGGCCGATTATTTGACAAAACGGTATTAACTGAAAAAATTAAGGGGCAAAAATACCTCGGAGGCACGGAATTGGAACGCACATTATCTATAATAAAGCCCGACGGAGTCGAAAAGAACGTTATAGGGGAAGTCATAAGCAGG
>CADEFK010000032.1 GCA_902826595.1 uncultured bacterium
TGATCGGCGGGCTGTGGCTCTTCGCGCGCTACTTCCTGGCCCCTTACCTGACCAGCCCGGAGAGCGCCGCCATGCTGGCCAACCACCCGTCTGCCGAGTGGCTCCGCGGCGAGAAGCTGTGCACGTTCCGCGGCAAGTGGCATCTGTCGTGGTCTGTGCCGATGGCCGACGCCTCGTACTACGTGCCGGCCGCCTCCATTCACTCGTTCCTGATGTTCGCCCCGCTCTTCGCGTGAGGGCTTGGCCGTGCCGATGTCGAGGTGTCTGTAAAGCTGGAGAGAGTCCGCGCTCACGATTTCCGCGCGGAGGGTCTCCGCTATATCCATGCCCAGCCTGCTCTTGCCCGATGCGGTGGGTCCGAGTATGACGAGGAGCCTGGGTTTATCGGATTTCACTTTAGACGCGTGACGAATCAATCAAAAACGGTAAAAAGGAAATTCACCGGTCCCGGAATAAACATAGGGACCGGCAACGAGTTATTCCCTTACATCGCACTGTTTGTGTAATTCTCTATATTCTCATCGAGAGCGGCTTTTCTGCTCAGCCTGATCTTGCCGTCGTGCTCCTTGCCTATGCACTTTACGAGCACCTCGTCCTTCTCCTGAAGGATATCGGTGACGTTCTTGACCCTCGTAGGCGCAAGCTCGGATATGTGCACCAGACCGTCTTTGCCGTATCCCAGTTCCACGATAGCACCGAAATCGAGGATCCGCTTTACGGTCCCGCGGTATACCTTGCCGACTTCGATTTCCGAAACGATCCCCTGGACAATCTTGACCGCCTTATCGCACGCATCCCTGTCGGGCGAAGCTATGTTCACCCTTCCGGAATCGTCAATATCTATCTGCACGCCCGTTATCTCGACGATCTTCTTTATGGTCTTCCCGCCCGAACCTATAACGTCCTTTATCTTGTCCTGGCTTATCTGTATCGAGATTATTCTTGGAGCGTAAGCCGAAATGTCCTCTCTCGGGGCCTGGATTATATCGTTCATTCTATCGAGTACGGTCATCCGGGCGTTCTTCGCCTGATCGAGGGCGGCAGTCAGTATCTCTTTCGTGACCCCGGTAGTTTTGATGTCCATCTGGAGAGCGGTTACGCCGCTTTTCGTGCCGGCCACCTTAAAATCCATATCCCCGAGATGGTCTTCGTCCCCGAGTATGTCGGTGAGGATGACGAAATCGTCCCCTTCCTTGATGAGCCCCATGGCTATGCCGCCAACGGGAGCGGATATGGGAACGCCCGCGTCCATAAGTGACAGCGTCGCACCGCATACGGTGGCCATGGATGAAGAGCCGTTCGATTCGAGGACGTCCGAGACAATCCTTATAGTATAGGGGAATTGATCATTTTTCGGGAGTACGGGAATTATCGACCTTTCGGCAAGCGCCCCGTGGCCGATCTCACGGCGTCCCGGCCCGAGCCTGAAACTCACCTCGCCCACGCTGTAGGGAGGGAAATTATAATGGAGCATGAACGTCTTTGTGATGTCGCCTTCGAGGGAGTCTATCCTCTGCTCGTCGTACTTCGTGCCCAGGGTCGCCGTAACGGCGGTCTGGGTCTCGCCCCTCGTAAAGAGGGCGGAGCCGTGTGCCCTCGAAAGGAATCCGACTTCGCCGTATATATTCCTGACGTCGGCGTATCCCCTCCCGTCGAGCCTTACTTTGTCTTTTACTATCAGCTCCCTTACGAGGTCCTTCAATATTTTTTCAAATGGTTTGGAGACCCCGACTTCCTCATCCGGGTGGAGGGATTTTAAATGCTCCTCCGTTTCCGCACGTATGTTCTTGATACGCTGCTTTCTCTCCGACTTGGACGCCGATATAAGGGTTTCCCGTAATTTCTGCCCGGCATAGGCAAGGACCTCCGCCTGAACGGGGTCATCGGCGTCTGCGGAATCCAATACCCTTTTCTGAATATCCAGACCGGATATCAAATCTTCCTGGAGCTTTATGAACTCCTGGACGCACTGATGCGCGAACATAAGCGCATCGACTATCTCGGTTTCGGGAACCTCGTTCGCGCCGCCCTCGACCATGACGATTGCGTCTTTCGTCCCGGCGACGATGATGTTCATATCGCTCTCCGCGAGATCCTTCTTCGTGGGGTTGCAGATGAATGCGCCCCCGACCCTGCCTACTCTTACAGCGGCGAGCGGACCGTCAAAGGGGATGTCCGATACCATGAGCGCGGCGGAAGCCGCCGTCAAGGACAGCACATCGGGATCGTGGTCGGCGTCGGCCGAGAATACGGTAATGATTATCTGAGTCTGATACGTAAAGCCGCTCGGGATGAGCGGTCTTATCGGCCTGTCTATAAGTCTCGAAGTCAGGACTTCCTTTTCGTTCGGCCTGCCCTCACGCTTGAAATATCCGCCGGGTATCTTTCCGGCCGCGGAAGATTTCTCCTGGTAATTGATGGTCAGCGGAAGGAAATCCTCCCCTTCCGATTTTTCATCCAGGGCGACGACGGTAGCAAGCACCGCCGTGTCCTCGTAACGCGCAAACACTGCCCCGTTAGCCTGCCTGGCAAGCGATCCGGTTTCGAGCCCGTAGTGCTTATCGAAGATCCGGGCGTCAACCTTTTTTGGTTGTGTAGTCAAAACTGGTCCTCCTTTGAACCCTACTTTCTAAGTCCGAGTTTCTGAATGAGATCCGGATATGTCTCCGGTTTGATTTTTCTGATGTAATTCAAAAGCCTTCTTCTCCTCGCGACAAGAGACACGAGACCCCTTCTCGAATGATTGTCCTTAGGGGACTTTTCCGTATGGAGCGAAAGGTCCTTGATCCTGCGGGTAAGTAACGCGACCTGGACTTCGGGCGAGCCGACGTCCTTCTGATGCTGAGCGTAGTCGCTGATAATCTGAGTTTTTTCTTCCTTCTCGATCGACATCTGATGCCCTCCTTAAACTTCTATTTCAGTTTGTTTCGTTCCACTCTCAATTAAATACCCTCAGCAGCTTGAATACTACAACCCCGCCGCCGAGGCCCTCCGTTTCAGCCGAGCTCATCATGGCTTCCGTAACCGCCACGAGAGTCTCGCCCTCGTACACCATGATCCTCTCCCCCGCATCGAACACGGGGGCGTTCAGCCCGTCGAGGCTACTTTTCCTTAACTGCTTGCCTTCCCTTATTTCGCCCGCGAGATCCCTGTCCACGTGAATCCGCTTCATATGCGAGAGGGCTTGATCGAGCGGGGCCAGGACTGCCGAGCCGTTCCTTAAATCCTCGATCGTAACGGCGTCCTCAATGCTGAAGCCGTCGCTCTCGATCCTTCTCAGCTCGGTAAGGTGTCCGCCGCACCCAAGTTCGTCGGCGATGTCCGAAGCGAGCACCCTTATATACGTGCCGCGGGAACATTTTACCATAAATCTGACAAATGGGGGATCGAAATCCAGTAATTCGAGCTCGTTAATCAGAACCTCTCTTTCCGCCCGCTCGACCTCCATACCCCGCCTGGCATACTCATACAGCCTGACCCCGTCCTTCTTGAGGGCGGAATACATGGGCGGGACCTGTGTAATTTTACCCCGAAATTTGGAAAATACATCTAATAGTCCGGATTTATTGATAATACCTGTTTCCTTTTCTTCCATCACCCTGCCGGTCAAATCGAGGGTATCGGTTTTGATCCCGAGCCTCATCATAGCCTCGTATTTCTTATGTCCGCTTTCCATAAATGGAATTAGCTTCGTCGCGCTGTTGACGCATATGGGCAGCACCCCGGTTGCGAACGGGTCGAGCGTCCCCGTATGCCCTGCCCGTCTGGTTCCCAGGATACGGTTGACCGTGTTGACGGCCGCCTGCGAAGTTATGCCCTTCGGCTTATCGAGAACCAGCACGCCGTTCAAGGGAGGACCTCCCTTAAAGACTCGAATATCCTTTTTTTGACTTCACCCAGGTCCCCCGCGAGCGAGCATCCGGCCGCCCTGTAGTGCCCTCCCCCTCCGAAACTCTCTGCTATCTTCGCCACATCCACCTGCCCCTTCGACCTGAAGCTTACCTTCCAGAGAGAGTGGTCGTTACCCGCCTCCTCCCTGAAGAACACGGCGACCTCTACTCCCTTTATGCTCCTCGGTATGTTCACTATGCCTTCGGTATCTTCCCTTCGGGCGCCCGACAGGTCGAACATGCCCTTGTCCACATAAACAGAGGCAAGTTTGTTATCCCCCGACACTTCGAGAGTGGGCAGAGCGAGACTGATGAGCTTAAGCTTTCTGAGCGGCTCGTTTTCAAAGAGGGCTTCCGAGATCCGGGCCGGATCCGCCCCGCACTCGACGAGCTCCGCGGCCACCCTGAAGGTATCAGGGTTGGTGTTCGAGTACCTGAACGAACCGGTATCGCCTATAATCGTGGTGTAAATGTTGTCCGCTATATCGCGCGTTATCTCGACCGGCAGCCGTTTTAAAACCGAGTAGACGATAATCCCGGTGGAGGAAGAATGAGGGTCGAGAAGGTGGAAATCCGCGGAGGAGTTGTTGGTCTGATGATGATCCATTATAACGACTTTACCGCACCTGCCGGTCTTGAGGAAATCCTCGAACTCGCTGCCGGCCCTGTCCGTCCCGGTGCAGTCGACGGCAAAAACAAGATCGAACGTCCCTTCCACCGCGTCGAGCGAATTCACTACCCTCTCCGAATGGGGGAGAAAACGGAGGGTCTCGGGCACCCCGTCCTTATTATAATAAACGACTTCCTTCCCGGTCTGCTCAATGCCGAGGCCGAGCGCGAGCATCGAGCCTATGGCGTCGCCGTCCGGGTTTTCGTGGGAGGTTATCATAACCCTTTCAGCATCCCCGATCAGACCCAGAATAATATTCATCTCACTTTTCACCGGCTATGCCTCTCAAGATCTCGTCTACCTTGTAGCCTTTTTCGAGGGCGCTGTCGTAGCTGAATTTTATGTCCGGCACCTTCCTCATCCTGAGCCTCTTCGCGAGCTTGCTCCTTATGAAGCCCTTGGCGTGTAGAAGCCCATCGAGCGCGGACGATTTCTCGCCCTCCCCGCCCAGCACGGTGAAGAATATCTCCGCCAAACTGAGGTTCTCCGCTATTTTTACGCCCGTGATAAATACGGAGCTTATGCGCGGGTCCCTGATCTCGCTCCTGACTATCATTCCGGACACTTCCTTTACGATCTCGTCCGATATCCTTTGCGACCTCTTGAATGTCAGCCCCAAACCCGTCTCCTAAAAATGTATTATTTCTAATTCCCTGTTGCCCATCTCGACGGCGCCGGTCGATTCTATAAACTGGGTTACACGGTCGAGGACCGAGTTCACGATCCGGGACTCGCTGCCGACCAAAGAGATGCCGATAGTGGCCTTCTGCCAGAGGTCGTGCGACCCGACCTCGGATACCGAAACGTTGTTGAACCGGGACTTTATTCTCTGGATAAGACTCTTCAGGGTCTGTCTCTTGGCTTTGAGGGATCTGTTGCCGTTCATATATAGATCAATGCGCAGTATGCCTATAACCATCTACCTTGGGTCAGAGCTCTTGCTTGAAATGCTCGTGAGTGTAGAACTCCAGCGTGTCGCCGACCTTGATGTCGTTGAACCGCTCTATGCCGATACCGCACTCGTAACCGGTATTTACCTCTTTCACGTCGTCTTTGAACCTCTTGAGAGATGCGAGCTTGCCCTCGAAGATCACGACGCCGTCCCTCACCACCCTCACGCTGTTATCCCTCGAGAGCTTTCCGTCCGAGACCATACATCCCGCAATGGTGCCAATGCGAGATATGGTGAAAGTCTCCCTGACCTCGGCGTGTCCGGTAATCTTTTCCTTGACTATAGGCTCTAAGAGCCCTTCCATAGCGCTTCTGACCCTGTCTATGAGCTTGTAGATGATGGTGTGGAGCTCGAGAGAGACGCCTTCCCTTTCGGCCAATTCAAGCGAGTTGGCGTCGGGCCTCACGTTGAACCCGACTATTATCGCGTTTGACGCGCTCGCGAGCGCGACGTCCGTTTCGGTTATCGCGCCGACGCCGGTATGAACGATCTTGACCTGACATTTGTCGGTGCTGAGTTTCGCTATTGATTCGTTGACGGCTTCGACCGAGCCCTGCGTGTCCGCCTTGATTATCAGCGCGAGCTCCTTCGCCTCTTCCTGCTCGAGGCTCTGGAACAGGTTTTCCAGGGAAGGTTTCCTTTCCTTAGCCGCAGCGGATTCCCTCTGCTTCATTTCCCTGTGGGAGACCACTTCCTTTGCCGCCCTTTCGTCCTTGACGACATAGATGAGGTCCCCTGCCTCGGGCACGCCCGAGAGGCCCATTATCTCAACGGGCATCGAGGGCCCGGCTTCCGTTACGCGGCCGCCTTTGTCGTTGATGAGCGCCCGCACCTTGCCTGAGGTCGTGCCCGAAACGAGGTAATCGCCGATATGCAGAGTCCCTTCCTTGATGATGACGGTGGCAACGGGCCCCCTGCCCTTATCGAGCTTGCCCTCTATCACAAAGCCGTTCGCTCTTGTCGACGCGTCCGCCTTGAGCTCGAGGATGTCCGCCTGAAGGAGGACGAGCTCGAGCAGCTCTCGTATGCCGGTCTTCTGCTTGGCCGAGACCTCGGCGAAGAGAGTATCGCCCCCCCATTCTTCCGAGAGGAGCCCGATTTCGGAGAGCTGCCTCTTTATCCTTTCAATATTCGCTTCCGGTTTGTCTATCTTGTTTATCGCCACGATTATCGGCACCTGCGCGGCCTTGGCGTGATTTACGGCTTCCACGGTCTGGGGCATGACCCCGTCGTCGGCCGCCACTACCAGGATTACGACGTCGGTGACCTTCGCTCCCCGCGCCCTCATGGCCGTGAAGGCTTCATGTCCCGGGGTGTCCACGAAAGACACCTTCCTGCCGTCCACATCGACCGCATACGCACCGATGTGCTGCGTAATGCCGCCCGCCTCGCCCGCGACCACGTTAGTTTCTCTTATGGCGTCGAGCAGCGTGGTTTTGCCGTGGTCCACGTGCCCCATTACAGTCACTACAGGCGGCCTCGGGGTGAGGACCCTGTCGCCTTCTTCAGCGTACTTTTCAAGTAGTATGTCTTTCTCCTCGAATATATCGACAGCGACATCGAACCCGAACTCTTCGGCCACAAGCGCCGCGGTCTCATGATCGAGCGCCTGATTGAGCGTCGTCCTGACGCCCATAGTAATGAGTTTCTTTATTACATCCCCTGCCTTCAAGCTCATCATTTTAGCAAGCTCGCCGAGGTTTATGGATTCGCCGATTTTCAGCGTCCGCCTGGCGGGTTTCGCCGGGAACGGTATGATCCTTGCTTCCTCCGCGGTCTCCGGCAGGTGCTCCCTCGGCCTGAATATCTCTCTCGTGTTTCTGTCAAACGCCTTTTCCCTGTGCGCTGTGGTCGCGGTGGTACGCGGCTTCGCGCGCCTGTCATCGACGAGGTATTCTCTCTTCCTTCCCGGGAGCTTCGTCCTGAAAGCCTTCCTCAGCTCCTCGAGCGTATCTTCATCTATTATTTCTTCACGTTTCGGCTTGAGCCTGCGAACCTTTTTCTTTGCCTTCTTGGCCGCTTCCTCAGCGTCGTCCTTCTCGACAACCTTCTCTCCGGGCACCGCGCCCGCTTTAACTCCGGGCACGACCTTTCCGGGAACCGCTTCGGCAAGCGGAGTCTCAATGAGATCGTCGGGACTCTCTTCCCCGGGCAGAGCGCCGAGCGTATCTTCTCCGGCACCAGATTTTTCAGATGACCCTGGCACCTCCGCCTGATGCTCCCTGACCGCAGATTCGCCCGCGTCGTTCAATCCCTGCGCATAGCCTTCCTGCTGTTTATCAGGTACTTCGGGAGACGCCCCGACAACTTCCTCTTCTGCGGGTTCCTCCAGCTTCTTCTTCCTGCGAAGTACCACCCTTTCGCCCTGTCTCCGCTCGACCACCTCTTCCCCTTTATCCGAACGGAATACCCTGACCTTCTCTTTCTGCTCTTCCGCGGGTTTTTGCTGCGAGGCTGCGCCCCCCCCGCCCGAAGCCGAAATCCTGTCCCTTATCTTCTTCGCTTCCTCTTCGGTAATGGAGCTTGCGTGGCTTTTTACGGATATACCCAGCCCCTTCGCCACGTTGAGTATTTCAGTGTTCGATTTATTTAAATCTTTTGAGAGCTCGTAGACTCTTACATTAGACATATATAACGCATCCTGTACACGATCGCTTATTTACAATAAATTAAAAAACTTAAGTTTATCCAGAAAAGAATACCAAAGTTTACAGGCGATTGCAAAAGTGAGACAGATCCGGAAGCGCGCCTGCAATAGCGATAAACGAAATCTCTCGGTATTGTTCCCTTGACCTTTCGAGCAATATCCGTCCGGTTATATGAAGCTCTGGCCTATTGTTCCTGTTCGGCCGCGTTCCCGCCCTCTATAACCGGGGCTTCCCCTTCGGTAAAGGACATCTGCTCGAGCTTGTCCTTAAGCGCGATCCTCGCGGCCGTCTGGAGCTTGAGCGCGTCCTCTTCGCTCTTGAGCCCGGCAGACTTGACCAGCGTTTCCGGATCGGCGAACGCAATGTCCTCGAGCTTGTGAAATCCCTCGCCGTAGAGGAGATTGGCGGTCACTTCCTTCACGTTGGGAAGCGACATGAGCAGCGTCACGACGTCCTGCTGCTCGCGCTTGACCTGAGATTCGGTCTTTATGTCGATCTTCCATTCGCAGAGCTGGGACGCAAGCCTGACGTTCTGACCCCTCCTCCCGATGGCGAGAGAAAGCTGGTCGTCGTTCACTATTATTTCCATCGACTTATTGTCATCGTCTATGATGACCTTGCTGACCCTCGCCGGGGACAGCGCGTTGCACGCGAACCTCGCCGCGTCCGAGGACCATGGGACTATGTCTATCTTTTCTCCCTTGAGCTCCTGGATGACGTTCTGGACCCTCGCCCCCCTCATGCCGACGCAGGCGCCGACGGGGTCGACATCGGTGTCGTTCGAGGTGACGGCGATTTTCGTACGCCCCCCGGGATCTCTGGCTATAGCCTTTATCGACACTATCTGGTCGCCGATTTCGGGCACCTCGGACTCGAACAGCTTCCGTACGAAATCGCGGTGCGAGCGCGATAGGATGAGCTGAGGGCCCCTTTTCGTCTCTTTTATTTCGTAGAGAATTGCCCTGAGTCTTTCCTTGGGTTTGTAATACTCCCTGGGGACCTGCTGCTCTGGAGGGAGTATCGCCTCCGTCCTTCCCAGGTCGACGATTATATTCTTTCTCTCGACGCGCCTCACGATACCGCTGATGAGCTCGCCTTTCCTGTTCTTGAACTCTTCGTATATGACCTTGCCTTCGGCCTCTTTAATGCTCTGAAGTATTTTCTGCTTGGCGTTCTGTATCGCGATCCTGGTAAAGTCCGGGCTTATCTTCACCCCTATCTGGTCGCCGAGCTCCGCCTCCGGGTCGAGCTTCACGGCCTCGTCGACCGAGATTTCCATGTCCGGGTCGGCAATATCCTCAACGACGGTTTTAAATTCGAAGAGCTCAACATCGCCGTCGTCCTCGTTGAAATGGACCTCCAGCTCCTTTTCCTTGTCCTGCATGCGGAATAGCTTCTGAGCCGCGGAGAGCACAGCTTCTTCTACGGCGCTTACAATCTCACCCTTTTCTATGCCCTTGTCCTTACAAACAGAATCCATCACACGGCTTAATTCCGTCATCGTAGCCATTCGTTTGCCCCCTTAGAAGTCCAGCTCCAGGTTAGCCTTTTCTATATCGACGTACGGTATGGAGAAATTGCCCGATTCTGTCTCAACAGTTGCAAGACCATCCTTGAATTCGAGGAGTTTGCCTATGAATATTTTCCTCTTTTCAAAATCCTTATTTGTTTTAATTTTCACTTTCTTTCCCTTGTATCTTAAAAAGTCCTCTGGGTTCCTGAGCGCCCTGGTGAGACCCGGGGAAGAGACCTCGAGGGTATATGAACCGGGGATCATGTCGTGTATATCGAGTAGTGTCCCGAGCTCCCTGCTAACAAGCGTGCAGTCGTCTATTGTTACCCCTTCTTCTCTGTCTATAAACACCCTGAGCACGCCGCTTCTGCCCTGCCCCTTAAACTCCAAATCGAAGAGCTCGAGATCCTTGCCAGCAAGGAGCGGTTCCAGCAACTCCCTGACATTAAACAAGATATCATTTTCCCGTGAAGCCATTACGCCCTGCTCTCTCAATTAAAAAAGCGGGACGTACCCGCTTTTGTCTTATGATTTTACCCTAACAGACCCGATAGAGCAAGAACGGCAGGGAGTCCGGCAGGGGCATGTAACCCCCGTCAGGTCTTGATTCTCTTGAGTTTCCTGAGGAGACCGGCCAGGAGCCTGAGGCCCTCCTTGTCCGGGTCGCCCCCGAACCTCACGCTCAAATACTTCTCGGTAAGAACCTTCATCAGGGCGGAGCCGGGGTAAGAATTGCGGGCGAGCGAGTCCGCGAACTCGCCCGCCGTCATGGAATCGGGCTTTGCGAACCCCTTCTTGGTCAGAAACCCGAGCGCCTCGGCGTAGATGGCGGACGCCTTTCCACCGGGGCCCTTGATTTTGCGCCGGGAGAGGAGCGGGATGCGGGGTTTTGAAGCCGCGAGCCATATAAATAGCACGAGTAACGCGATCAGGGCGGCCGCCCTCCGGTCGAATAGCGATTCGAATCCCCGGCCGCCGGAGATCGTTTTATTTCTCCAGCTCCACTTATCCCCGACTTCGTCCAGCAGCCTTAGCTGATCTCCCCGGCTGAAATCGATTATGTACCTGTTCCACCTGTATCTCAGATAATCAACATAGGATGCAAGGAGCGGAAAAGCGCCTGCGTCCACCCCGATCCGGCCCTCGGGGGTGGGATCGAACGTCACCCAGCCGTGCCCCGGGAAAAATACCTCTACCCAGGAATGGGCGTCGCTTTCACGCACGAGGAAAAAATTGCCGTGCTCGTTAGGAACCCCCCCTATAAAGCCGTTCACGACCCTCGAAGGGATTCCGGCTTCCCTGAGAAGGACCGCCATGGCGGTGGCGAAATATTCGCAGTGCCCCTCTTTTCCGACGAACAGAAACTCTTCGAGGGGATATGCGGAGTCGCCGCGCTCGAGGGTCCGCGTATAAGTGTAATTTGTCAGAAGATAGCGCTTTACCGATACGGCCTTGTCATAAACGTCGGCATCCGAAGACGTGATCTCAAGCGCGAGCTCCTTTACGCGGGCCCCCAGGGGCGGGAGCTGCAGGTAAGGCTTGATGTCGTCCGTGACGGCCGGGCCGTCATTCCGAAGCTCACGTGGCGAAGGGACGCCTATATCGGACAATGCTCGGTATTTAATCCTGCTGGATAACCTGTCGTGAAGGCTGTACGAGTCGTTGACTGCTGCCACCCTGCCCCCGGGAACCGAACCGAATCCCACCGGCACGTTCGCGGAGAAGAGGACCTCCGTATCGAGGGGCTCGGTTATTATCTCCTGCTCGATGACGTCCCCGGCGCCTCCCCCGGGCCCGCCCCTCACAGAGACCCTTCCATCGGGGCCCGGTTTATATATCCTGTAGCCCGCCTGACCCGACCGCCATGACTCCCCGTCGAATTCATCGAGGGCCACCCCCCGCCAGTAAACTGGGTAGGGAATGTCGGAGATATCGCGGTTAAGGATCCTGACCGTCATCACCGGCGAGCCGTCGAGTTTGATCTCGCCGACCCTGCCGAGCCTGACCTCGTCCGAGAAGCCGCTCCTGAGCTCCCCCGTACGGAGGAAGCCCGAGCTGAAGTAGCTCCCCCCGAGTCTCGGCACGGATATGAAAATAAGGGCCGCAGTCAGGAGCATGCAAACGCTCAGAACGACGCCCGCGCCGAGAAAAGAGGGCGTAACCAGTTGCGGCTCATCGCTCACGTGCCCTCCGGACTCGAGCGCGCCCCTCCTCATCTCAAAAACGATAACGGCGCATACCGCGACCGCGATATATATGATGAACGCGGCCGCGTAGGAGAAATCAACGGTGATTATCGTTCCGGCTATGAACTGAAAAAAACTGAGGGCGTAAATCTGCGTTATGTCCCTCAGGCTCTTTCCGCCGAGGAGCTTCAGGACCTGAAGGAGAATCAGGAATTCCAGAATGCCTTTGAAGAGCCCCGCTCCCATGAACATGACGCCCGACGCGACGTAGAGAACGATGAGGAGCCCCGAAAGCGTGGATATGCCGCGGCCGAGGTAATAGCTTTTGCCATACCAATCGTTATAGAAGCTCAGGATGAGGGAGAAGGAAAATACCGCGATCAGCGGCGGCCCGACCGCGCCGGCGAGAGAAATCGACAGGAAGCCCGCGAGGGCAAGAAGGTGGGTGAATACCGTGAGCGCTCTCGAAACTCTCATCTCGTATGGATACGCGGAGGCCCGGTTCCGGCCGAATCACAACGCCCCCCGGAATAAATTCTATACCCGTTGGAACGCGTGTAAATACAGAATTGCCGGCTCTATGCCGGGAGCGGGACGATAAACGAGTGCGGGGCGGGGAGACATTGATGAAACGGGTTCCGGGATGCCGCGGTCAGCGCGACCTCCCCCTGTATTGTTCCTTGATGTTATGGAGGATAGTCTGCTGCTCCGCGGTGAGAACGCCTTTAATCTTCAGATACATCTCGACCTTGATGCGTGTAAGGGTAGCCTTCATATCCTCGATATGGTCCGTTATTTCCATAACCTCGTCTCTCGAGCATTCAGGTTTTCTGAGAACGTTCAAAAGCTCGGTCTCCTCCCTCTTGAGCTCCTTCTGGAAAAGCATTATCTGCTCCCTGTAAGAAGAGAAAATGTTATCGATCGTATCGACCTGCTTGTCGGTGAGCTCCATTTTTTCCTTGATCCTGGGACTCTTCCACCATTTATAGTGGATCTCGGCGCTCATGAAACCGAACGCATTTACCGATAACAGACACGCTGCGGCCACTAACGCGAACGACACCCTCAATTCATATCTCCGTATCCGTTTATTTTCATGATTTGTACCGAGTTTTCCCATGGGCCGTAGATAGAGAGGGCATCGGTCGTCTCTCTCGTAGTGGCGTTGTCGAGCTCGAGGAGAATCTGCTCGTCCCGCGCATCGTTATCGGCATAGGTCATGAACCCGGAATCGGGTTTGAATAGAGCGAATGTAAATATGCCCACGATAAGCACAGATGCCAGGGCGCCGGCGAGGGTCCAGCTGAGCCCGAGCTTCCGGAGGCGGGGCAAGACTCCCCAAGCGGGCTCTCTTTCTTCTCTTGATACGCGGTCCCAGAAACTGGAAACGAAGTCGCCGCGCGGCTCGATCTCGCGCCACTCGTCGAGTAAATTCCACACACCTGCGGACTGCGACATGTAGAGTCCGCACTCGGGACATTCCCCGATGTGCGCCTCGATCGATTCTCTGCCGGACGAAGGCAGATCGCCCGATGAAAAGCTGATAATTAGTTCCCTGCAGTCTCTACATTCCATACTCTCCTCCTCCCGGCAAGTACGGTTTCAGCCTGTCTATTAATTTCATCCTTCCTCGGTGAACATGCGTCTTGACCGCGCCCACAGTGCACTCGAGCACCCGGGCCGCCTCTTCGTATGAAAGCCCCTCGTACTTACAAAGCATGATAGCAACTTTCTCCCTCTCTGGCAAAGATTCCATAGCCTGAAATATTACGTCCTTTATCTCCTTTCTGTATATCAAATCGTCGGCGACATCGATCTCTGGATCCCCGACTTCCCCTCCCTCGTCGTAGATCTCATCGAGGCTCAGGTTGGCGTTCTTCTTCTTGACGTGGGTCAGGCTTACGTTGGTCGCGATCTTGTAGAGCCATGTCGAGAACTTGGCTTCGGGCCTGTAGCTCTTACGGGACCTGTATATTCTCAGAAACACCTCCTGGGCGAGGTCTTCCGAATTCTCTTTCACATTGGTGTACCTGTATATATAATTCACAACCCCTCTGTAATGCCTCCTCATTAATTCGCTGAATGCACCGTCGTCCCCAGACTTTGCCCTCAGCATGAGCTCTATGTCAATGTCCATTTGGAGCCAATTCAGCCTTGTTGTTTATTAACTTAAGATTTCGGAAAAGGTTTCGCGGACCCCCGAAACCCCCTGAATCGACCTGCGGAAGCGGAGGGTTCAGAATCTGCGGTTATCCCTGTCAGGAAAATTCATAACAACCTTCGGAGACCGGCGAAATCCGGACAAGCTAAAATATCGGTGCATGCGATCAGCCTTGCGCATATTTATATATAGTTAATTAACACACGCCTTTATTTCTTTTTCATCCTTTCCAGGTATTCCCCGGTCCTGGTATCGACCTTGATGACATCGCCCACATCTATAAACAAGGGTACCTGTATTGTGGCGCCCGTCTCGAGCAGCGCGGGTTTCGAAGCCCCCGTGACCGTGTCGCCCCTCATGCCGGGCTCGGTGTCCTTTACCTCGAGCTCGACCGCGGTCGGGAGCTCGACGCCCATGGGCTCGCCGTTGAAATACAGGATGTTCACTTCCTGCTGCTCCTTAATGAAGCTCGCGACCTCGCCCACCTGGGCCAGGCTCAGGGTGTACTGCTCGTAATTGTCGTTATCCATAAAATGAAACCCTATATCGTCCTTGTAGAGAAACCGCATGGACTTTCTTTCGGTGTCGGGCACCCGGAACGAATCGCCCGACCTGAAGTTCTTCTCCTGAACCGCTCCTGTTACCAAGTTCCTGATCTTGGTCTTCATAACGGCGCTCCTCTGCGCCATTTTGGAATGCCTGTATTCGATAATTTCCCAGATCTCGCCCTCATATTCTATCTTGAGACCCTTATGGAACTGATTAGTTTCGACAACGCCCATTTAATTCTTACCTCCCGATTTATTTAAAAGCCAAAAACAGAGACTAACTTTCTTCTTCGCCGTCGCGGGGATTTTCATCCGCCGCCGTATCTTCTTCGGGGCCTCCCGGCACCCTGTAGCCCTCGGTCACCCACACGCCCAGGTCGACCATCTTGCACCTCTCGGAGCAGAAGGGCCTCGACCGGTTCCCCTCCCAGGGGGAGAGCTTTCCACACTTGGGGCATCTGATTTCCACGGGCAATGAAATTATTTCCTATCAATCGTACATTTCAAGGATATGATGAAAATTCACTCTCCGCCCGGGGCTCACGTTTCCGCCTTCGGGGACTCTTTCCTGGACGGCTCTTTTTTCGCGGCAAAGGACTCCTCGACGAGCTCGCATACGATGTGCGCGAGCGTTATGTGGAGCTCCTGTACCCGGGGAGTGGATTTGGAAGGGACGCTAACCAGGCAATCGACCGTTTTCTCGACCCGGCCCTTGTCCTGTCCCGTAAAGGCGATGGTCTTCAGGCCGAGCGCTTTCGCCGTATGAAACGCTTTTAATACGTTCGCCGATTTCCCGCTCGTCGTCATACCCCAGGCGACGTCCCCCTTATTGCCGAGAGCCTCTATCTGACGGGAAAAGACGTCCTCGAAGCTGCCGTCGTTGGGTATGGAAGTGAGGATTGAGGAGTCGGCGGTCAGGGCCAGGGCCGAAAGCGCCTTCCTTTCCCTCGCGTATTTGTTCACGAACTCGGCCGCAATGTGCTGGGAGTCGGCCGCGCTCCCCCCGTTGCCGAATATCAGCACCTTTCCGCCGGATTTAAGCGACTTGATTATGGCGGAAGCGGCTTCTTCCACCTCAGCCGCCGATTCCTTGGCGAAACGGAGTTTTATGTCGGCGCTTTCCCTGAGTCTCGAAATAATCTGTTCCTTCATCGTTTATGTCCTCTTGAACATCTTCTCAATGTCGGCATAGGAAATCTCTCTCGCAACGGGCCTACCGTGGGGGCACGAATGAGGGAACTCGGCAAGGTCGAGCTCCGAGAGGAGCGCCTTCATCTTCTCGGGGCCTAACTCGTAGTTAGCCCTGATCGAAGAGTGGCACGCCATTGTAGAAATCACCATATCTATTTTGTCGGTCAGGCTCTTCTCCGCCCCCGACTCCTTCATCTCGGACACTATGTCCCTGACGAGACGCTTGAGGTCGGTATTTTTAAGGAGGGCCGGGACCCTCCTTATTATATATACATTCTCTCCGAAACCTTCAATGTGGAGCCCCATGGACTGGAGCTGAGCGGAGTGTCCCGAGAGCACGTCCGATTCGTGCGGGGAGAGCTCGACCACCTCCGGCACGAGGAGGTCCTGTGTCTGGATGGTCCCGTTTCCGGTATACGCCTTTTTAAGCCTTTCATAATTAATCCTTTCATGGGCAGCGTGCTGGTCGACAAGAATCATGCCTTCAGGGGAGGCGCATATTATATAGAGGTCCCCGAGCTGTCCCAATATCTTGAGACCCGAATAAAACCCGCTCTCGCCGAAAAGCCCATTCACCGGACTCTCCACTCCCGGGCGGAGATTCGGCTCACCGTCAATTGCCGGGGCGTGGGCTGAGGGCGTATCGGCTTCATTATTATATACCCGGAAACCGTTCGCGCCGCGGCCGGTTTCAACGCCATCCGGTCCCCGGCCGCCGTAGTCAGCGCCGCTCTCGCGGGCGGGGACGTAACCTCCGGGCGCGTGTCCGGAGCTGCGCCCTTGACCGCCCAGCCAAGGCGCCTTCTCGAGCATCCCGGTAATCGACTCCCTGATGAGGTCGCCCACGAGCCTCGCGTTTCCGAACCTGACTTCGTTCTTGGTGGGGTGTACGTTCACGTCCACGTCCCCTGAGGGTATTTCGATGAAGAGCACACCCTGAGGGAACTTCCCCTTCTCGACCATCCTGCCGTAGGAGTCGATCAGCACCCGCGTCAGGAACCTGTCCCTCACGCTCCTCCCGTTCACGTAGGTATAGAGCTTCTGGGTCGTGGACCTCGTATCGAGCGGGCCCGCCATCAAGCCTGAAACGCGCACCCCCATGCCCTCGGCCGAGACCCCGTGGAGTCCGATTCCCGGATATAGCTCCGATATCCTCTCCGAGACGGTCTCTCTCCCCGGGAGGCGGAGCAGCGTCCTGTCTTCGCTCCGGAGCTCGAAACCGATGCCGGGCCTCGAAAGGGATTCCCTCTCGACGATATCGAGCACGTTCGAGAG
Source organism: uncultured bacterium (assembly GCA_902826595.1). Classification (GTDB taxonomy): domain Bacteria; phylum Desulfobacterota_D; class UBA1144; order Nemesobacterales; family UBA2774; genus 2-12-FULL-53-21. The sequence goes on from CADEFK010000032.1 coordinate 17,035, forward strand.
CTCTGTCTCGGTCTTTCTCATGAACTTATGCCTTGCGGGGGTATTATAGAAAAGATTCCTTACCTCGACAGTCGTGCCCGGGGGCGCCCCTGTTTCTTCCACGCCCCTTACGACGCCGCCTTCGACGGCGATTATGGTGCCTATCACCTGGTCGCGGGTCCTAGTTACCAGCCTGAACCTGGATACGCTCGCTATACTCGGAAGAGCTTCCCCTCTGAAGCCGAGCGAGCTAACGGAGAAGAGGTCCTTCAACTCTTTTATTTTGCTCGTCGCGTGGCGCTCGATCGACATGAGAGAATCGTCCCTCGTCATCCCCTCGCCGTCATCGGAAACCCTAATGAGCCTCTTCCCGCCCGATTCGAGCTCTATATCTATCTTTTTGCTTCCTGCGTCAATCGAGTTTTCTATCAGCTCTTTTACAACCGAGGCCGGCCTTTCCACTATCTCCCCCGCCGCTATCTTGGAGACAAGATTATCGGATAAAATCCTTATCTTACCCATCTGGTACGAGCCAGTTTACATAAAAGTGGAATACGAGTCAAAAGAACTGTGGCCGTGGGGCTCGGCGCCTGGACTGAGACCAAACACGAGGGCCCGCGGCTTTGAAGGGAAGGGGATCAGAATATCTTTCGGATTATCAGAACGAGGAAGAAAAGCGTCGGGAGGACGACACAGGCTATGGATAAGACCGTGTATACGGACAGGGTCGTACTGGCCCCTACCCCAAAAACGTCTTCAGAGTGTTTTTTAAGAATCCGCATATATGATTTCAGCATCGGGTCTGTATATAATCTACTTAAAAAGAATTATTATTGTAAGGGGGCGGGAGCGAAGCGGGCGCGCACGGGGGGAGCCCGGCCCGTATGATGCGGAAGACCCGCGGATTTGACCGGCATGCGCCTGAAAACTTTATAGTCATTGAAAAAACCGATATATTTGATTGCTACAATTTCGACTCCGATTATGTATAATCTAATCCTATTCTCAGCGTAAAATTAAGGAGACACGATGCATCTTTTTCCCTGCCGCAAAATTATCAAAGCCCTCGATCCCGGCATGCGCTTCTGTATTTTCGCGACATTGCTCCTGGGGATTTTTTTATCAGGCGCAGCGACGACCGCGTCCCGCGCCGTAGACAGGACACTGGAATCGCCCAAGAGCGTGCTCCTCGTAAAAGATTACAAATGGGCTTCGGGCGGCATGGGCAGGCCCGCCATCATGAAGGAGATCACGCTCCAGAACGTCGGCAAGTACGACTACGAAAACATATCCATCGAGGTAGACCTGTATACGAAGAACGACATCCCGCTCGGCTCGATCAGAGGGACTATTCGCGACATACTCCCGCACGGGAGCGAAAAGACGTTCTACAACGTGAAGTTCGGGATTATGAGCGCCGAGCTCCAAAATACGATCGCCCGCGTAGCAGCAGCCGACCTCATAGAGAAAGGCACGCCCGCTCAGGCGAAGGACCTCATCCAGGTGAAGGGGTGGGAATGGACCGGGGGACAATACGGCACGGAAGGGGTTCTCAAGAGCATAACCCTCGTAAACAAGAGCAGCGACAACTGGAAGGACATTAAGATCAGGGTCGATTTCCTGGGCATACCCGGGGCTAAGGTCGGCGTGAGGGGCTTCACGAGCAGAGCGGTCATACACGACCTCCTCCCCGCAAACAGCGAGCGCACCTACACGAATATCAACGTCGGGTTCAGGCACCCGGACGCCCGGAGCGTCGATATAAGCGTCATGAGCGCGAAGCCCATCTCCGAGAAGGAGCTCAAGGTAAAGATGGCGAAGAAAGAGGGGAAGAAAGCGGTCAAGAAGAAAAAGAAAAAGACCACGGCCCAGGGCGACGGCACTCAGGCGCCGGGCGAAGAGGGCGGCACCATACCTGAGAGCGAGGAGGAGCTTTCCCTGTCCGAAAGGTATAAGCAGAAACTCGCTCAGGAAAGGGGCGAGATACCGGCGGCCCCGGAAGAGGGCACAGAGCCCGCCGAAGGTACGGAGTCGGTCAAGGACGCCATGACAGGGGAAGGCGGGGAGGAGGTGGCTTCAGGTGCCGAAGAGGGCGAGGAAGCGGTCGGGGATGAAGAGGAAGAGGAATATGAATACGAGGAAGAAGTGCCCCTGCCGTCTGAGGACATCGTAGTCGAGGACCTAAAATGGGGCGGCGGCGTGACGGGGACAATAGGGAAGATATCCGAGATTACGCTCAACAACCTGAGCGACATAACGTACGCCAAGATCGAGCTCAGGGTGGAGTTCTTTTCGTTCAGGGAAGAGACACCGATGTTCTCGAACAAGACCACGATATACGACGTCCTGCCCGCAAAGGGAAGGAAGACATTCAAGAACATAGACGCCGGGTTCCTGAACGCGATACCCCAGGAAATCCGCGTCGAGGTTATTAACGCCGTGCCGATGGGGCAGTAGCCACAAAAGCCTGTATCCGGGTTCCGCACGCGGACCTCTTTCAAGGTCTGCGGGGGCTCAGAACAGGTCGAGCTGCGCTCCGCCCGGCCTTCTAAAGTATTCGGTGGAAAGCTTGATATTATTGCCGTCGAATCCCGCTTTCCTGCACGCGACATCGAACAAGTCCCGCGCCTGCTCGGCGTATATACCCTTTCCCCTCATTCTGTCATGGAACTCCGCGCTGTTGAGCTTTCCGCCGCGGACGGACCTGATCCTGTTAAGGACCTTTTCCTTCCTGTCGGGGTAATTCCTCTCGAGCCAGGCCGTAAAGAGGTCTGACACGCCGTAGGGGAGCCTGAGCATGATAAAGCCGGCGCTCCTCGCGCCCGCGTCGGCAGCGCTCTTTATAATATTCGGAATCTCGTGATCCGTGAGGCCCGGTATGACCGGGGCTACCATCACTATCACCGGTATGCCGTTTTTGGAAAGCTCCTCTATCGCCTTGAGCCTCAAATGCGGCTCGGACGTGCGTGGCTCCATTTTCATCCTGAGCGCGGGGTCGAGCGTGGTTATAGACACCGCGACCATTATGCCGTCCCATTCGGCGAAGCCTCTCAGTACGTCCATATCGCGGGTGACGAGATGGTTCTTGGTGACTATCCCGGCGGGATTCCTGAATTCCGCCAGCACCTCGAGACAGGCCCGCGTGAGACGGAAGCGGCGCTCGGCCGGCTGGTAGCAATCGGTATTGCCGCTTATGGCTATAGTGTCGGGGACGTATGTAGGGGACGAAAGCTCTTTTCTAAGGAGCGCAGCGGCGTCTTCCTTGACGAAGATCCTGGATTCAAAGTCGAGACCGAGTGAGAGGCCCAGGAACTCGTGCGAAGGCCGCGCGTAGCAGTAGATGCAGCCGTGCTCGCACCCCCTGTAAGGGTTTATACCGGCGTTGAAACCGACGTCCGGGCTGTCGTTGTAGGTGATTATGGACCTCGACGCATCCTTGTAAAAGACGGTCTCCGGGGATATGCCTTCGGATATCTCTTCCTCTGTGGGCTCGAACTCTATCTTCTCGAACCTGTTTGCCGGGTTCTCGGCCGAGCCCCTGCCTTTTATGACCGGCGTCTGCGTGCTCAGAGCCCGGTACCCCTTGTGCGGGAATTTGCGATTTTACGATACATGCAAAAAGTATAAAAGATCGGGCGGGGGATTGGTATGGGCTTTTTGATTGTGAAGAAAAGAAAAATCCACCCTCAATATCGCATATCATTTCGAGCTACGGTTCTGAGTAAGCGCAAGAACTGGTCGCTCTTTGCTGATTACAAATAACTCACATTGACATCGTATATAATCTGCACAA
>CADEFK010000033.1 GCA_902826595.1 uncultured bacterium
TCCCCAGGATAAACATAGAGATGGGCATATTCTATCTGAGTCAGGTCCTCGACCAGTTCGACGGGGACGTCGAGCTTGCGCTCGCGAGCTACAACGCCGGGCCCGGCAGGGCGGCCGACTGGAAAGTGGATTTCTACGGGCTTGAGAAGGACGAGTTTATAGAAGAGATTCCGTTCAGGGAGACCAGGAACTATATCAGGAGAATTTTGAGGAGCTACGGTGCGTATAAGGCGATTTACGGGGACACCGCTTCGGCTGCGCCCCCTGTCCCCTCTCAGAACACCCCTCCCTCTACGAATACCGGAACGCAGAAACCGGTGAATTAAGGGTTTGCGGTTTTCATCTTTTCTCCGCAGAGAAGACCGAAATTCCTGAGGAGCATGAGCCCGTAACCGCTGCTCTTCTCGGGGTGGAACTGGCAGGCGAAGATATTCCCCGCCGCGACGGCCGCAGTGAATTCAAGCCCGTACGTGCAAGTGACAGCTATCACGCTTTCGTCTTCGGGCACGGGAAAATAAGAGTGGACGAAGTAGAACCAGCTCCCGTCGGGGATACCTTCGAGAAGCGCCGTTTTCTTTCTTATCCCGATCCTGTTCCAGCCCATGTGCGGGACCTTCAGCCGCTCTTTTTTAAAGGAAGGGAACCTCACGACCTTGCCCTTAAGCAATCCCAGTCCGGCGACGCCAGGCGACTCCTCGCTCCCCTCGAAGAGAACCTGAAGGCCGAGACAGATGCCCAGATAGGGCTTCCCTGATCGAATGAATTCTTTTATCGGATGAAATATGCCGTTTTCTTCGAGATTCTTGACGCAGTCCCCGAAAGCGCCCTGTCCCGGGAGCACGAGTCCGCTCGCTTCACGGATGCCGCCCGGGTCCCTCGTCACGTTGACGCTGAAGCCCTGGCTCTGGAACGCCTTGCTCACGCTCCTCAGGTTGCCCATCCCGTAATCGACTATCGCGATCATGGATCAGAGTTTCCCTTTAGTGGAAGGGATGCCGCCCGATCTCGAGTCGATCCTCGTAGCGTTGTCGAGCGCACGCCCGACCGCCTTGAATACCGCCTCTATCATATGGTGGAGGTTTTCCCCGTACTTAAGCTCAATGTGCAGGCTGCACTGGAGGGAGTTCGAGAATGATTTGAAGAACTCCTCCCCGAGCTCGAGGTCGAACTCGCCGACTTTGCTTTTAGGCACTTTTACATTATAGACGAGATAGGGCCGCCCGCTCAGATCGACTGACGCGAAGGCAAGGGTCTCGTCAAACGGCACGAACGCCTCCCCGAAGCGTCTTATCGACTTTTTATCGCCGAGAGCCTTCTGAAAGGCGTCCCCGAGGGCGAGCCCGACGTCCTCCACGGTGTGGTGGAAATCCACGTCGAGATCCCCGGCAGCGTTTATCTTGAGATCGAAATAACCGTGCTTCGCGAACTGCGACAGCATATGGTCAAAAAACGGGATCCCCGTCTCTATACCGTATACGCCCTTGCCGTCGAGGTTGATTTCGACCTTGACCTTCACTTCGGAAGTGACCCTTTCGGTTTTCGCCTTTCTCTGCTTCATAGATGGTTAGAATCATATCAGAAATTAAAGGACTGTCCAAGTCCGGGACTCGGGCCCGGCATATGCGATTCAAGCTTTCGCGCGCCTTCGTACGCGAGTAATATATTGATAGTGAAGATATCGATTTCGGACGAAACAGGCGGGCTCGAAGTGGCGTACAGGAAACGGCTCAGGAAAATCGCAGACGCCGTACTTAAACATCTCGGGCTCCCCTCGGGGACGGAGCTCTCGCTGTCGTTTATAAACGACGGGAGAATGAGGGAGCTCAACCGCGAATGGAGGGAGATAGATCGTACCACGGACGTGCTCTCTTTCCCCCAGGGCGGAGGGCCTGATTTCACGCTCCTCGGCGACATAGTAATTTCAATCGACACCGCGAAAAGACACAGCATAAAGTACGAAAATACGCTCCACGACGAGATAAAGAAGCTCATCGTCCACGGCACACTTCATCTTCTGGGATACGACCACAAGAAAAAGAGGGAAAAAGAGCTGATGCGGGAAAAGGAATCCCGGCTCATGTCCTCAATAAAAGAACTTTGACGCCGCGCCCGCCGGAATTACTTCTTCTTCTTGATTACGAGCTTTACTTCATCGATAGACCGCGTCGTCGCCTTTGTGATTGTGAAAACGCTGTTCTTGACCTTTATTTTATCGCCGGTCTTCGGTATCGAGCCCGACTCGGACAAGAGGAAACCGCTCAGGGTTTCGTAATCGACGCTCTCGGGTATGCCCAACCCCAGGTCGTCGTTTATCACGTCTATCTCGATTTTCGGATTTACCAGATACTCGCCTTCCGCCGTCTTCCTCCAGAGCTTGATACCCTTATCGTACTCGTCCTCTATCTCCCCGACGACTTCTTCTATGATATCCTCAAGCGCGATAACCCCGACGGCCCCCCCGTACTCGTCCACCACGACGGCCATTCCCGCCCTGCCCTCCTTCATTTCATCGAGAAGCTCGTCGACGAGCTTCGACTCAGGCACGTAGAAAGGCACCCGCGAAAAGTTCTTGACCCTTTCGTTCGGGTCGGCCCCGAGCAGATAAAACGAGTGGAGCATTCCCGTGATGTTGTCCACGCGGTGTGTATAAATCGGGATCCTCGAATACCCGGTCTCCTTAATCATGCGAACCGCGTCGCCGACTTTAGACTCGTCGCTGAGCGCGGTCACGTGGACAAGGGGGATCATTATCTCGTCCACGGTGGTTTCCGAAAATCTGAATATCCTTTTTATCATCCTTTCCTTATAGTCCACTTTCGGTATCGACGTGTCGCCTTCTATGACGTCGATGAGCTCTTCCCTCGTGATGAATGTATTTTCCGTGCTGCCTATCAGGGTCAGTATCTTCTTCGTGAAAATGTTCACCACGATCAGGATCGGGTAAAAGACCTTCGACGCGAACCAGAGCGGGTATATCGACCAGAGTATGATCGTATTCCTTTTTTTCTGGAACACCGCCTTCGGCACCACCTGCCCGAATATGACGATCAGGGGGGAGAGTATGAGGACCGTGTAATACTCCTTTCCGGCCCCGAATTCATGATGGATGTAAAAGGTCATGATAACAGTGCTCGTAATAAGTGAAAGATTAATGCCGACAAGCGTCGTGCTTATAAACCGCTCGACTTCCGAAAACGCGCTCATAACGAGCTTCGCGCTCTTTGAGCCGCGGTCGGCGAGCAGCTTCATTTTGACCTTGTCGCAGGATATAAGGGCTATCTCGGAGCCCGCGAAAAATCCCTGTATAAGGAGCGATAGAGCGATTATTATAATTAAAATCTCAAGCGACAACGGCCACCTCTTCCCTCATTCTCTGGACCTTTATCTCGGTTATTCTCTTGCCCGATACACGGTTGACGAGGAATACCAGGCTCCCGTAGGAAACGCTCTCCCCCTCCTCGGGGAACCTCCCGAACATATCGAAAATGAACCCGGCGACGGTCTCATGGTCTTCGGGCGCGGGCAGGATCGACTCCTCGAGATCCTCGCCGAGTTTTTCGAGACCGCCGAACCTTAGGACCGTGAACAGGAACGTGTCGTTAAACTCCTCGATCTTCATGCCGCCCGGTATGATGAGCGACTCGCCCTCCCACCTGACCTGCGGTTTCCTGACCACCCTTCTCTCATCCTCGATCTCGCCGAAAAGCTCCTCCAGTATGTCCTCCATCGTCACCAAACCGTCAAAGCGGCCGTACTCATCGACGACTATCGCAATGTGCGTGCGCTCGTGCTGAAGCTCCTTCAGGAGATCGAACGCCATCTTCGTCCTGGGAATAAAATAAGGCGGCTTCAGGAAGCTCTTCAAGATAGTGTCGTCCGCGAGATCGTAGGTGAGGAGGTCTTTGGCGTAAAGCACCCCGATGATATTGTCCTTATCGCCTTCGTAGACCGGGGTCCTCGAAAATCCCCTCTTCTTGATTTCGTATACGGCTTCCCTGCGGGAGAGGTTCGCGGGCAAGAGGAAGCAGTCGATGCTCGGTGTCATTATTTTATAAGCGGGGACCTCTTCGAGCTTGAAGAGGCTGCTGACGAGCTTTTTCTCTATATCGGTGATTACCCCCTCTTCGCTGCCGAGTCCGACAAGCGCCTTTACCTCTTCAGGCGTAAATTCCTTACTGTGCTCGTACTCGATCTTTCCGCCCAGTATCCTGGTGAACCCTATGGACAGTATCACGAGAATCCACCTGATAGGCGTAATCAAAAGGTGAAACAGATGAAGGGGGTATGAAATGATACGGGCAATAATTCTCGGATATTTTACGCCCAGCGTCTTGGGTCCGATTTCGCCAAGGAGGAGGAGACTCGGTGAAGCGATCACTATCGATATAATAGTGATTGACTGCTCCGAATAACCGCTCAGTAGCTCGTTTACAGTAAGACCTATGACGGCTGTGTATGCGACGTTTACTACTTCGTCAGCAAAAAGGATCGTTATTATGAGCTTATAGGGCTCGTGCAGGAGCTTCTCTATGAGCTTCGAGCTCTTCCTGCCCTCTTTCCTGAGTCTGTCGCGCTGGTGCCTGCTCAGGGAAAAAAGTGCGCCCTCGGACGTGCTGAAAAAGCCCGATAGAAACAGCATGAGCACGATTAAAAATAAGTTATAACTTAACGGTACGTCGTCCATTTAATTGCCTAAGTGAATGAACCCCCTTCTTTTTATATCGATTTCATTTCCGCTCGGATCGAGCACTGTGAGCAGGGGCTCCGGCGCCACCTCGCCTATCTCCGTTATGTCTATATCGAGGGCGCGGGATATTTCCCGGACCTCGTCTCTCCTGCCGGGAGGCGAAGTGAAGAGGAGCTCGTAATCTTCCCCGCCGCTCAATGCCGTTTCAAAAAAATCCTCCGCATACCCTGCGACGTGCGCCGAATACTCGCGGGACAAGGGGATTTGACTCAAATGAATCCTCGCTCCCGTTCCCTGCTGTACGGTTATACGCTCGAGATCGAGGAGGAGGCCGTCGCTCACGTCTATCATCGAAGTAACCGCTCCGCTTAGAGCGAGCCTTCTGCCGAGAGCGAGCCTGGGCTTGGGGCATTTGTGTCTGCCGATCAGATACGAATATTCATCCGACGTCTTCCCGTCGGAGAGGAGCTTCAACCCGAGGGCGGAGTCCCCGAGGGTCCCGCTCACGTATATCGCATCCCCCGGCATAGCCCCGCTCCTTCTGACAAGGTTCTCGGGCTCCACCTCGCCGAGCGAGGTGACGTCCAGAAAGAGTTTTTCAGACGAGCTCAGGTTCCCTCCCACGAGCCTCACTCCGAACTCCTCCTCCGAGGACCTGAATCCCCTTATCAAATCCCTCAGGAACCGCTCGTCCTCGTTCATCGAGAAACCGAGTGAGGCGAGGATGAACTTTGGCACCCCGCCCATGGCCCCGACGTCGCTCACGGACACGGCGACCGACTTTCTCGCAAGCTCCTCCGGAGTAACGAGGGACTTTAGAAAATGCACGTCCTCGACCTGGCAGTCCGTGGTCGCGAGCAGCAGCTTCCCCGGGCTCACCCTCAATGCGGCGGCGTCGTCGCCTATCCCCACCTCAACGCACTTCGTTGCGCCCTGAAACTGCTCTTCGATGAGACGAAGAGCGCTGAGTTCGTTTATCATGCGGATTAAATCCCGGAAGCCGACTTATCTAGCAGTATCTTAATAATAAAATCCGGTTTTATGGCGGGGGCTTTTACCAAGACTGAATTATGGCAACACAAATGAGGGTCGGGTCCTGTCATAAATAATTATCTATTCAATCCTCGGTATTTTATGATTTAGTTTAAGTTTAGGATATTCGCTAAAACATGTCAACATAAATCCCGGATCAGGCGCCTGTCGTGATGCTCATCCCTTGCCCGTCCGCTTTCCCTCAAACAGACGAAAGAAGGCCCCGGGAAGCGGCTCCTGAATTTCCCCTTTTTATCGTCTGCCCCTACCCGTACAACAAGCCCATTCCAATTGAGACGAATTCCCATCGGCGGCGATTGTTGGTGCCGCCCGTTTAAATACTACTTTCTTTATTACATAAGTGTTACATCAAAATGATTTCAGGTTATACTAAGCCCCGAGCTATGATCGCCAAGGTCCTTTCAAGCGCAGTGCTCGGAGTAGACGCGTACCTGGTCGAAGTAGAGGTCGACCTCGCTTTCGGTCTGCCTCAGTTCAACACCGTGGGTCTCCCCGAGGGGGCCGTCAGGGAAAGCAAGGAGCGCGTGCGGGCGGCTATAAAGAACTGCGGCTACGAATTTCCGGTGAGAAGAGTCACTGTCAACCTCGCCCCTGCGGATATCAGGAAAGAAGGCTCTGCCTTCGACCTCCCGATGTCGCTCGGCATACTCGCGGCGCTGGGTTACGTCGACCATGAGCCCCTGCTTCAATACGTGATTCTCGGAGAGCTCTCTCTCGACGGAAAGGTGAAGCCGATAAAGGGCGCCCTGCCTTCCTCGATATGCGCAAGGGACTCCGGGCTTAAGGGGATAATCCTCCCCAGGGAAAACGCAGAAGAAGCCGCTGTCGTCGAAGGCGTGGACGTATTCGCCGTGGAATCGCTCCAGGACATAGTAGAGTTCATCGCAGGCAAGAGGGAAATACATCCGACGAGAGTAGACATCGGATCGATCTTCACGCACGCCAAGACCTACGACGTCGATTTCCACGAGGTAAAGGGGCAGGAGCACGTGAAGCGCGCCCTCGAAGTCGCGGCGAGCGGGGGACATAATGTGCTAATGATCGGCTCCCCCGGCACGGGGAAAACGATGCTCGCACGGAGGCTCCCGACGATACTACCCGACATGAGCTTCGAGGAAGCGCTCGAGACGACCAAAATATATTCGGTGTCGGGCCTCCTCCCCGACCATTCTTCGCTATACGCGACGAGGCCCTTCCGCCCCCCGCACCATACGATAAGTGACGCGGGTCTGATAGGGGGCGGTGCGATACCTAAGCCGGGCGAGGTGAGCCTTGCACATAACGGCGTATTATTTCTCGACGAGCTTCCCGAATTCAGAAAGAACGTCCTCGAAGTGATGCGCCAGCCCCTCGAAGACGGCATGGTGACGATTTCGCGCGCGTCAACGTCGATCACCTACCCGGCCAACTTTATGCTCGTCGCCGCGATGAACCCCTGCCCTTGCGGATACCACGGAGATCTGCAAAAAGAGTGCACCTGCTCCCCCATACAGATACAGAAGTACAGGGCCAAGGTCTCGGGACCGCTCTTAGACAGGATAGACATACACATAGAGGTCCCGCCCGTGAGATACAAGGAGCTCGCGGACGAGGCGGGAGGTGAAGGCTCCGCGCCGATTAAAGACCGCGTCAACCGCGCAAGGGAGATTCAGAAGGCGAGGTTCAAAAGGACGAAGATCCACTCGAACTCCCAGATGTCACCTTCCATGGTCAGGAAAGCATCGAAGCCCGACGAGAAAGGGGTCAAGCTCCTGGAAACTGCGATCGACAGGCTCGGCCTCAGCGCCAGAGCATACGACAGGATTCTCAAGGTATCGAGAACTATAGCCGACCTCGAAGGCTCCGAATCCGTCCTCGCCCACCACATCTCCGAAGCCATCCAGTACCGCTCCCTCGACAGGGGTCAGATTTAATCATCTTGTGACTCCTATACGCTTTTCACGGGGATGAGATGGATCAAACTCAAAAACCCTCTAGAACAATCCACCGGCCAAATAAATCAGAGCGGCGAACAGCCCCGCAACCGGCACGGTTACAAGCCATGCGAACAGCATCGATTTGACTGTATCTGTGTTGAGACCCTTATGCCCGCTGAGACCCACTCCCATGATCGCGGAAGCCGAGACTTGTGTAGTCGAAACCGGTAGGCCGAAACGGCTTGCCCCAACCACCAGAAAGGCGGCCACAAGATTAGCGGAAAACCCCTCCTCATGATTCATCTTCGTCACATTAAACCCAAGCACCTCAGTAACGTTTTTTCCTGCGAACCAGCTTCCTGCGCCCATAGCCAGCGCCCCCAAGAAAAAGAGCCATGCCGGGGCGGCAAGGCCGTCAAGCATCAGGAAGGGCATGACAACGGCGATCAGTTTTGGCGTATCGTTCAGCCCTCGTGCAAAAGAGAGCAGCCCGCTTGTAAGCCAGTGCATATTGTCGACCGACAAAGTCAGACCGTGGGTCAGACCCGCCTGCGGGCTGTCACAGGCGCAGACGAGGCAATCATCGACCGGAGCCTGCGCCTGACGGATTGTAGCGCCGCGTGAGGTTGCAAGCGTGAGCCTGGGTACGGGGGTCAAACATAATCTTATGCGATTTGTAAAACGGGCGGATTTTTTTAGCGCCGGGGTTAAAAACCACGCCAGCGCAATTGCCATAAACGGGCTGGCCAGAAGCGGCAAAGCAATTTTTGAAAAGGTGTGGGACCAGTCGATGCCCTGAGTTCCATAAGCCATTAACCCAGCACCGACAAATCCGCCGACAATGGCATGGGTCGTGGATACCGGCCAGCCTCGCCACGTCGCCAGCGCGACCCAGAGAATGGGCGCCATGGATACCGCGAGCGCAAGCGGCATGTAAAAATCATGAGACTCCACATAGATGCTCCCATTGAAATTTTTTATGAGCGAGCTGCCCCAGAGCAACCCCGCTAGCGCGCCCGCCACTGTCCAGAGCGTTCCCCATGCGATAGCGCCGCGGACGGAAGCGAGCCCGGCCCCTGCGAGTGTGGCTATGGCCTTTGAAACATCGTTCCCCCCATTGGCAAATGACAGGAAAAACAGCAGCCCTGCGGCCAGAATAACCGGCAAAAAATCTGTCACGACGCCTCACTGAACAGCGTTATTTATCAGAACTATGGTATACATGTAAGACATTCATTTTTAAATAGTAAAATTATTCCGCTGTCATTATTGCTCACGGGTTGGAGTCTCTCGCGCGATCGCCGGCATCTAAGGCCAGGGAATCCGCGTACATAACATATTGGAAGCTATCCGATCATGTGGCTGGACAGTGTTAGAATCCGGCGGCAATATGTATCATAACATCTCTCGGAGCTGCTTCATATTTCTCCGGAGGTCATAATCCCCCATGTTCGGTGACAAATTTCAAAAAGCTCAAATCGAGACCTCGGGCGCTCTGATCAACCTCGTCCACGGCGGAGAGGGAAAGCCGCTCCTCCTGCTCCACGGATACCCCGAGACGCACGTCATGTGGCATCTTACCGCGCCCGGGCTCGCGGAACATTTCCACGTCGTATGCATGGATTTAAGGGGCTACGGGGAGAGCTCGAAGCCCGAATCCGCACCCGATCACTCGACGTATTCAAAGCGCGCCATGGCGAGGGACTGTGTGGAGGTCATGGAGTCGCTAGGGTACAAGAGTTTCTTCGCGGCAGGGCACGACAGGGGAGCGAGGGTCACGCACAGGATGGCGCTCGATTACCCGGAACGCATGCAAGCCGCATGCGTCATTGACATCGCTCCCACGCACACGATGTTCACGCGGGCGGACAAGGCGTTCGCTACGGGATATTACCACTGGTTCTTCTTGATCCAGCCCGACGGTTTCCCTGAGAAGATGATAGGGTGCGACCCCGAATATTATTTAAGAGAAAAGCTGAAGAGATGGAGCGCCCCCGGAGCCGTGTTCGACGAAGAAGCGGTGAGGGAATACGTCAGGTATTTCAGCGACCCCGCCGCCATACACACGAGCTGCGAGGATTACAGGGCCGCTGCGACAATAGACCTCGTCCACGACGAGGAGGACTTCGAAAAGAAGATCACGTGCCCCCTGCTGGTTCTCTGGGGCGGGAAGGGTTTTATAAACCGGACTTACGATGTCATCGATACGTGGAAGGAGAAAGCCGCTGATGTCCGGGGAAGGGCTCTCGACTGCGGCCATTTCCTCCCCGAGGAAAAACCGGACGAAGTTTGCGACGAGCTCATAAATTTCTTCTCGTCGATATAACGGAGTTCCATGCCCGCTTCCCGATCAGCCGGCCCGTTCCCTTCGGTTCCCGTACCAGTCGAGGGCGTCTTCGAGCCTGTCGTTGCCCCAGAAAATCTCGCCATCCGCAACGAAGCTCGGGGCCCCGAAAATGCCCCTTCCGATTGCGTCTTCGGTCGCGAGCCTGAGCTTGCCTTTATTTTCATCCGAGAGGGCGGATCTTATAATACTCCCGGGCTCTTCACCAAGCGACTCAAGTATCGAGACAATTACGGCTTCATCCGATATGTCCCTGTCTTCAGCGAAATTGGCGGTGAACACGAGTTTTGAAAAACGGCTCCGCCACTCGCAGGATTCCGATGCTAGCGCGACTCTCGAGGCGAGAACCCCGTTTCTCGGAAATACAGAGGGCTTACGATACGGTATCCCATATTTGGCGGACAAACGCTCGATGTCCCTCCACATGTAGCTCCCCTTGGCTTCGTAAATATTGAAAGGCGAAGTGTCCCACCCGTGGCTCTTGAATATAGGTCCCAGGAGAAACGGGCGCCATTCTATCTCGACGCCGGCTGACGAAGCTAGCCCCTCAATCCTCATTGCGGAGAGAAAGGAATATGGACTTGCGAAATCATACCAGAACTGGAATTTCAACGGCACCTAATTGCCTGTATCGATATATCGGAAGTGAAAGCACGTTGGCTCTATCGAAGCCGCGCGCCTCCGTTCAGCTGCCGAAAGCCAAGAATGCGACTCACGTCGAATTCACTACGGAGGTTAAGCCCTCTGTCCAAGCTGGCTGTCGAGAAGTAGTATCGCCGAGCTGTTGTCTCCCGCGAATTTGAGCTTATCCAGGATCTCGGTCGCGTTCTTTTCCTCCTCCACCTGCTCACGAATAAACCAGTGGAGCTCTACGGCCGTTGCGTGGTCGTTCTCGTTGATAGCCTTTTCGTAGAGCTTGTTTATCATCCCGGTGACTTCTCTCTCCTGGTCGAGGACCTGCTGAAACATATCGGTGAGAGATTTGTATTTCGTCTGCGGCTTTTCTATCGCCTGAAGGACTATTTGGGCGTCCCGGTCAATTACATAATCGAAGAGCTTCATCGCATGCTCAAGCTCCTCACTGCTCTGCTTGCGGAGCCATTTCGCAAATCCTCTCAAATTTATGGATTCACAGTGAGCCGCCATCGATAGATACGTATATGACGCGAAATACTCGTTTTTTATCTGATTGTTTAGCGCATCCTGAATTTCCTTACCGAGCATGAAAACCTCCATTACCGCGTATTATATCGAGCTTGAAACACCTCAAAAACCTGCAATATCAAACGTCTTATCATTAAAATTATCTCATAATCCGTGCCTAAATTCAAGTAATTATCATTTGGGAATAATTACCATCTATATTTGCCCCCCCTTCATTCGGCTCCTTTCTTCACTTTTAAGCCGTTTCCAATGATAATACACGCCGGAAGCCGGGTCTGATTATAAAGCCTACCGGAAGGGCTCGGTAAAAAACGTGAACGACAACACCGTCGCGAAGACAAAAAAGAAAGAAGTTCTGAGCTGGTGCCTCTACGACTGGGCGTACTCCTCGTTTGCCACAATCGTCATTTCCGCCGTGCTGCCGGTCTATTACAGCCAGATCGCGGCCGGAGACCTGCCCGGGAACGCCGCTACCATATACTGGGGCTACACGACGGTCATTGCGCTCATCGTATCCGTACTGCTGGCCCCGGTGATGGGGGCCGTCGCGGATATTTCGGGTATCAAGAAAAAGTTCCTCCTCATATTCGCGGCAATAGGAATATTTTCAACGTCGCTCCTCTATTATGTGACAAGCGGGGACTGGCTCCTGGCATCGCTATTATTCGTCTTCGGAAATATAGGGTTTTCGATGTCGGAGGTCTTCTACAACTCGATCCTCCCGAGCGTAGCGGGTCCGGAAGCGATCGACCGCGTTTCAGTCAAGGGATACGCGCTCGGGTATCTCGGAGGAGGGATACTCCTGGCCCTCGACATAGGACTGATACAATTCATGCCGGACAAGGCGCTCGCCACCCGCATTTCTTTTATAACAGTATCGATATGGTGGGCCGTGTTCACGATCCCGTTCATACTGAACGTGAGGGAGCCCGCAGTAACGAATCGTAATAGATTGGACGGGAACGTATTGACCGCCGGCTTTAAAAGACTGTCTCACACGTTCTCGGAGCTCAGAGAATACCGGGAGCTCTTTCTCTTCTTAGCCGCCTTCTGGATATACAACGACGGTATAGGGACGATAATCAAGATGGCCACGATCTACGGGGCCGAGATAGGGATCAGCCAGACGGCGCTGATAGGCGCGCTGCTGATGACCCAGTTCGTGGGAATCCCTTTCTCGTTCGCATTCGGAAAACTGGCCAGGCTGATAGGAGCCAAGAATTCGATAATGCTGGGGCTCTTTGTCTACACCGTGATTTCTATCGGAAGTTATTTCATGGAGACAGCGCTCCATTTCTTCATCCTTGCTTTCCTCGTGGGAACGGTCCAGGGGGGGACGCAGGCGTTAAGCAGGTCTCTCTACGGGTCGATGCTGCCGAAGGAGAAAACGGCCGAGTTCTTCGGATTCTACGGCATGAGTTCCAAGTTCGCGGGCATAGTAGGTCCCCTGGTATTTGCCGTCGTCTCCCAGCTTGCGGGAACGAGCAGGCTCAGCATTTTTTCGCTCATTGTGTTCTTTATAGCGGGCGCTCTCATACTTCACCGCGTCGACGTCGAGAAGGGAGTTCGCGCCTCGCTCGGCAAAAGCCTTGTTTAAGGGCTCATCCGCGATTCGTGTTAAAAAATTCCGGTTTTTAAATAGTCAAAAACCCAATATTCACAGGATGGTTGCGCCCGTCCGATTACGCCGCCGACTACGTCGGAAAATGACTCCCGATCTTCAACAATAAATCTTAATCAACTGAAATCCATCGGAAAAAAAATAAAACTTGACAATATATTTTTGCATCTGTTAGGATGTAACCTACGGATTTGGGTGGGGCTTAATTCACAATCTAAAACTGATTAAATAACTATCCACACGTTGTTGATGGAATGTGGATAAGTTGTCTCTTGATTTGGAGGAGCAGAGGACATTGGCCGCTAAAAGAACGCCCCCGAAGCATAATCTCAGAACGCTGTTTACAGAAAAAAAAGACGAGGGAAAAGGCCTCGAATTCTTTATCGGACAATCGTTCCGGCCTACGAAGCCTCACACGACCGGTGAAGACTCAACTCACGGCGTTATAGCCTGGGACCGGGTTCTCGAGAGAATAAAAAAGAAATCCAATCCGCAGGTATTTTTCTGGTTCGCCCCACTCAAGCCCCTGTCTGAAACGGGGGATTCGATTACACTCAGGGCCGGAAGCGAGTTCGACAAGGACTGGATCGACAACCACTACCTGGAATTCATCGGGGATACGATAAAGGAAATCTACGGTAAAGCTGTAACAGTAAAAATCGTTACGGAGCAGGACAGACATCCCGGAGACGATAAAAGAACCGACAACGAGATCAGGGAGACAAGAGATACGGGACCGGGAAAGCTATTCACCGGATCGCTTAACCCCAACTATTCCTTCGACAGGTTCATTGTCGGGCCGAGCAATCAGTTCGCACACGCGGCATCTACCGCTGTCGCAAGAAAGCCCGGCGAGGCGTATAACCCGCTGTTCATATACGGCGGCGTGGGACTCGGAAAAACACACCTCATAAACGCGATAGGAAATTACATCATCAAATCCACATCGAACATGGCCAGGGTGTGCTGCATTTCGGCCGAACACTTCACAAACCAGGTCATCAACAGCATCAAGTCGAATAAAATGGAGGAATTCAGGAACAGATACCGGTTCGGCTGCGATATCCTGCTCATAGATGACATTCAGTTCATAGCCGGGAAGGAGAGCACGCAGGAGGAGTTTTTCCACACGTTCAACACGCTCTATGAATCGAAGAAGCAGATAGTGCTCACGAGCGATAAGTCCCCGAAGGACATGTCTTACCTCGAGGAAAGGCTCAGGTCGAGATTCGAATGGGGTCTCATCACGGATATACAGCCACCGGAAACCGAGACCAGGATAGCGATAATCAAAAATAAGGCCGAGTCCGAGGGGATAACCCTCCCTAACGGGGTCGCGCTGTACCTAGCCCAAAACACCACTTCCAATATCAGGGAGCTTGAGGGCACGTTAACGAACATTATCGCGCACGCCAAGCTCCTCAAAACCGAAATCACGCTCGATCTCGCAAAGGAAGTGTTGCGAACCCTGCTCAAGCAGCAGGACAAGAAGTTCTTAAGTATAGAGAGCATACAGAGAGAAGTAGCGAACTTTTACAGCCTGAGAGTTCAGGACCTGAAGTCCAGCAAGAAACAAAAGAATATTTCGCTGCCCAGGCAGGTCGCCATGTACCTCGCCAGACGGTACACCGGGGCTTCATACCCGGAAATCGGGGAGAAGTTCGGGGGTAAGGATCACTCGACAGTAATTCACGCGGTCAAGAAGATAGAAAACAACCTCGGCATGGACCCGTCCCTCGAAAACACGGTAAAGACGCTTTCGAGAAAGGTCGAGAGTCTGACAGGTGGATAGGGCGTGAATAACCATGTGGACAGTTTTGTGGAAGAAACGGGATTATGCATTTTAGGACGACGCCTGTGGATGGCCGGGGATAAAACACCCGAATTTTCAACAGGTTTATTAACACAAATACCCGTTTAGTTAAGACTGGTTTGAGTACTTTTCCACAATTTAACAGGCCCTACTACTATTACTACTAATATATATATAATATGATTGAATATCGTAGCAGGAGCAGAAACAATGAAGTTTAAAACACGCACAGAAGATTTCTCGCTCAAACTGGGGCTTGTTCAGGGTATATCGGAAAGACGCGCAACAATGCCTGTGCTCTCTCACGTCCTCCTGAACGTCAATAAAAACAGGATAGGTATTTCGGCTACGGATCTGGAGACCACCATGAGCACATGGTCCCCTGCCGAAGTGTCGAAGCCGGGAAGTATGGCGCTGCCGGCAAGGAAACTGTACGAGATTGTGAAGGAGCTCGAAGCGGGTGAGATAGAGGTCGAGGAAATCGGGAACCACTGGGTGGAAATCAGAGCGGCGTCCGCGGTATTCAAGGTGGCCGGGCTTCCGAGCGAAGACTTTCCCATCATTCCGGAGCTCCATTCGGATAACCTTTTTTCGGTCGAGAGCTCGCTCCTGGATGAGATGATATCGAAGACTATTTTTGCCGTCTCCCCGGACGAGCTTAGGAGGAACCTCGCAGGCATTTTCTTCGAGGAAGCGGGCGGCAAGAGCCTGAGGCTCGTCGCCACTGACGGTCACCGCCTGTCGTTGGTCGAAAAGAACATCGACAGCAGGGTAAAGTTTGGAAAGGGCTTCGTAGTGCCGAAGAAAGGGGTGGCCGAGCTGAGGAAGGTGCTCAAGCTTTCGGACAAGGTGAGGATCGGGGCGGGGGACAACTTCTTTATGGCCGAAGGGGAGAATATTATACTCATCGCGAGGCTCATAGACGCAGATTTTCCCGATTACCGCCAGGTTACGCCCGAAGTCACGAAGGCCACTCTCACGCTCGACAGAAACGAGTTTCTAAAGGCGCTCAAGAGGGTCTCGATTCTCTCCTCCGAGAAAACCAGGAGCGTGAAGTTCATAATCAACAAGGGCGGAATGACGCTCATCTCCGTCTCACCCGAGGTAGGCGAGGCGAAAGAAACCGTCCCGCTCGAATATTCGGGCGACCCGATCGAGCTCGGGTTCAACGCGAGGTACCTGATGGATGTCCTGGAGGTGATAACCGGGGGAAGGGTCCAGATCGGACTTATCGATGAGCTCAGTCCCGCGGTTCTCAGGCCGGAAGGCGAAGAGGTTTATTTATCCGTGATAATGCCGATGAGGGTATAGCGCCTCATCATATCCCTCTAGGCGTCATGATGGCTGTAATCGCTTATTTCACTGCACCCGCATGATGCTCGATCTTATATTTCCGGAAATCTGCTCCGTATGCGAAACCCCGTTCGCGGGCGTGCATCCCGTATGTGGCAATTGCCACTCGGAGATGAAGTTCCTGAGGGAGTTTTCCTCCTGCGGCAAGTGCGGGGCTCCTTTCGGTTTTTTCAGCGATGAAAATAATGAGGGTGCCGATGACGGTCCGCCCATGAGCGAATCCGGTCATCTTTGCGGAAGGTGTCTGAGGGGGAGTTTCTCTTTTGAAACGGCCCGTTCCGTCGTGCTGTACGAAGGCGGCATCAGGGACATGATTCACGAGTTCAAATATGAGGGCGGGCTCGGTCACGAAGGTTTCCTCTCGTCCCTGCTGATTGAAAATTTTCCTTTCCCCCGGGACGGATTCGATCTCATAGTCCCCGTTCCGATGCATATAAGCAAGCTTAGAATCAGGGAATACAATCAGTCGGCGGTACTTGCTTTTAGACTGGCGCGGCACAGTGGAATAAAGTGTGACCTGTTTACGTTTAAGAAGATACGCGACACCCGGCCGCAGATCGAGTTCAGGAACGAGGAGGAGAGGAGGAGGAATGTGAAGGGAGCATTTTCGGTTACCTCCCGGGGGGCATTCAAGGGGAGGTCCGTTCTTCTCGTAGACGATGTTTTCACGACAGGCTCAACATCTGATGAGTGTGCCAGGGAGATCCTTGGAGCGGGAGCCTCCCGTGTCTCCGTGTTCACGCTCTCGAGGGCGAAGGCGGTATAGAATCCATTTGACTTTAAAAGGGCTTTACTTTAGATTTAAAGGACAAGATTAAGTAATTTACTTAAACATGTACGGTAGATTCGCAGGGCTAGACATAGGCAGGTACGACGCAAGGATCTCCTTGATTAAAAGAGGATTGAGAGACGTCCAGCTTCTGCAGATCATAAGGACCAAGTCCTCCGGATTCGCTCTCGAGTCACCGGAAGCATTAAATAATATATTCAGGGAGCACTCACTGCCCAAAGGCGATGTCGCAGCCTCAATCTCAAACGACCCGATCTCGCTTAGGGTTATTAAATTCCCGTTCGCAGACCCGAAAAAGATAGACCAGGTATACGGTTTCGAACTCGAGAACATCTCCACGTTCGATCCGCATGATAAGAGCCACGCCTACCAGCTTGTTAAGGAGGATCCAGGGAGTGAGGCGCTCGTATGCGTTTTTGAAAAAGGAGAAGTAGCGTCGGCAATAGGCTATTTAAATAAAGCCGGAATCGACCCGAAGATAATAACCTACACGCCCGTCGCGCTCGGCGCCCTTAACGAGCTCGTGGAAGGTCTCAGGCCCGTAATGCTGGTTGATATGGGAGAGCAGGACCTGAGCTTTGCGCTTTTCGACGAAAACGGGATAAAACGCGTGAGATCTTCGAGGAAGCCGGCCGAGTCCTTCATCGAAAACCTATGCGGATCGAGAGGGGTTCCGGTGGAGGAATTCGGGTTCACGAAGGCTGAGCTTTCAGGGGAAAGCGGCGAGCATCTGAAGCTATGTCTTTCGCCCGTAATAGGCGAGATAAAGAAAACGCTTCATTTTTTCGAGACGGAGCTGAAAGAAAAAATAAACACGATTCTGATTTCAGGGGCCTTGTCTCAGGCGCCCGGCATCTCCGAGATTTTTAAGAAGGAATTCGGAAGGGATGTAAAAAAGCTCTTCATCCCGGATCTGGGCGCCGAGAACACAGCGTTGTACGCGAGGTCATACGCGCTCGCCCTCTACGGAAGCTCTTTTAAAAGCGGGTGCCTTAACTACAGGAAGGACGAGTTCAAGTACTCAGGCTCCGACCGGGAGCTGAGAAGGGTTTTCATGGCGCCCGCGGTTCTATTGGCACTCTTGCTTGTTCTGTTGCTTTACAACAGCGCATCGAGATATTTCGAGCTCAAAAAAGAAGTCAAAGTCCTCGAAGGTCAGATCGCGCAGGTCGTTAAAGATACGTTTCCCGGCGTGAAAGTAATTCCGAAGCCGGCCCAGTTCATGGAAGGCGAGGTATCGAAACAGAGGGACAAGCTCAAATTAATCCGGGGAGTGGAGGGCGCGAGCACGCCGCTAGAGGTGCTGAGGGGCATATCCGACAGCCTGCCCGCGAGCATGAAGCTCATTGTAAACGACATAAAGTTCGAAAGCGATAACGAAGTCAAGATTCAGGGCGTGTGCGATTCCTACCAGGAAGTTACGGAAATTGAAGAGGCCCTGTCGAAATCCAAAGTATTTGAGTCTGTAACGAGAAATCAGACCGGGAACACGGTAGACGGTAAAACGAAGTTCGAGCTATCCCTGGTTCTGAAAACGGAAACGTGATATGGAAATAGGATCAGCTGTCGAGGGCATTAAAAGGGTTTTGAGCGAATTACGCGAGCGGTTCTCCCGTCTTTCTTCGTCAGAAAGGGACGTAAGGGCGATGAGGATCGGAGTCGCGGGCCTGTGTCTTCTTACCGCGTACATTATCTTTCATACCTTTTGGTCTGGTGCGGAGCGACTCGAGAAGCAGGTCAGCCAGCTCGAGACGGAGCTCGAGAGGATAGAGAATTTGAAGAGCGAATACCAAGCGTCGACGGAGAAAATAACCAAGCTCACAAGCAAGATAAAAAAAGAGAGCGAGCCCCTTATATCCGTCGTCGAGCAGATACTCCTTGACGAGAATATAGACAGAAAGAATTTTTCCATAAAGGATGTAAACTTAAGAACATCCGAATCCGAGGATGTTTATGAAGAGAGGAGCATCGATGTCGAGCTTAAGGACCTGTCGCTCAAGGACCTGGTCGATATACTGTACAAGCTTCAGAATACGCCTTCATTCCTCAAGGTATCGAACTTGAATATAAGCACGAAATTCAATAAATCCGATTCCATGACCGTCAAGCTTCGCGTGTCGACCTTCGAGTTCAGGGAGCTCGGCTGATATGAGAGAAAAGCTCATGAAGATGAGACATATCAAGCCGCTTTCCTACGTTGTTTTCTTTCTGGCGGCGTTCATCGTTTTTATTTTTATTACCTTTCCCGGAGAGCTCATAAAAAAACGCATAATCGCCGAGATAGAGAGCGGCACTCCCTACAAGGTGGACATCGAAGAGGCGAGCATCTCCCCGCTCTTGAGCATTGAGCTCGGCGGCGTAAAGCTCTACAAGACAAAGGACAGGTTTCTCAAGATCGATAGTCTCAGCATAAGACCCTCGGTTTTGGCATTGATATTAGGGACCAAGAAGTTCCCCTTCAAGGCGAAGCTCCTGAACGGAGAAGTCGTGGGCAGCGTTAGCATGGCCGGGTCGCGCACCAGGGAAATAGAGGCTACGGTGAAACATGTAGCCATAGATTCGATCCCCGCCCTCCTTTCTTCCGACGACGCCAAGCTGTTTTCCCTGGGCGGGGTGATTGACGGCAGCATGCATATAGTGCTGGAGCCGCAGCCAAAGGGGGAATTCCAGTTCGAGATTGACCGGCTCTACATGAAGGACATCAAGGTCAAGGGATTGAGCCTCCCCAGCTTTACCGACCTCAAGTCGGTGGTAAAGGGGAGTATCGACGGGAAGAGGACGAACATCCTCGCATTTAACGTGACGGGCAGGGACGTGGATTTGGAGATAACCGGATCGACGCCACTTTTCTGGGAGATACCAAAAGGCGGACTTATCGATTTGGGCTACCGCCTCCAGATGAAGGGCGCTCAGATGGCCAAGTACAAGGGTCTCCTGGCACCGTACCTGGCGACACAGAGGGACGGGAGCTTGGGCGGCAAAATCCTGGGCACGATAAAAAACCCGAGGTTCGAAAAAGGTACGATAACGAGGTTTTGATACTTTTATCCGGTTTCATTCGTGAATCAAACCCTTAAAAAATAGCTATGAACGAAAAGAGCCTTGAGCAAAAGCTCCGCGGGGAAGGGTTTTCAGGGGTTTTCATTCACAGGGACCGTCCGAACGCCCGCTATCCCGACCATACACACCGCGGGCTGACAGCTCACATTGTCATAGAAGGTTCGATCACTGTAACGTCCGGGGGAAAAACCATAACATACGGGCCGGGCGAGAGGTTCGATGTTGCCGCAGGCGCCGTTCATTCCGCGGTAATAGGGCCCGAAGGATGCCTATATGTCATAGGGGAGAAATAAGCCCCCGCCCGTCGTTTCCGATACACCGTTTTTACGTCCCCCAGGCGCACCCGTAAATACTGGTTTTACGGGCATGTGATATTCTAGATACAGGAGGTATCCCTTTATGAGAATCAGGGCCGGATCGATAGTTATGACGTTTTGCGCGGTCATGTTTGTCTCTGTCTCGGCCGCTCCCGGGGCGGAAAAGAAGAACGACGAGAACCTGCAGGAGATGGAAATCGGAGCACTCGGGTTTGACCGGGTGACACGGACGCCGATTGTCCTTCTCACGGACAAGAAGAAGGAAACGGTCCTTCCCATATGGATATGGCTTTGTGAGGCAAGGTCAATAGAGATAGGACTTTCAGGAGCTATACCGCCCCGTCCCCTCACATACGATCTTGTGGC
>CADEFK010000034.1:0-5239 GCA_902826595.1 uncultured bacterium
TATCTCCGTATTCCTCGATCCATTCGGGCGGAGCTTCCGAGTAAAAATGACTTAAGGTCATCCACTGGCCCCTGCTTATTATGCCGCCGTCTTCCACGCTCACAAGGAACGCCGTCATGTCCCCTCCGTCCATCGCGTTTAGCACCCTGCATTCGGCGTAGGAGTGCGCGTCCGTGAGTACGGGGCTCCCTGTAACGCCCGTCCTGTAATGCACGTTCTCGAACTTGTTCCTGTCCCTGCCCGTATAGAAGCCGAAGTCTCTTACGAGGCCGAGCTGATCGGGTCTCAGCAGGTGAATCGTGAACGCCCCGCTGTTGACGATGAATTCGTGCGTATAATTTCCTTTCCATATCCCGACGAGGAGTCTCGGTATGGAATGCACGATAGAAGACGTGACCGCCGTAACAGCTATCTGTCCGTTCGGCTTCCCTTGCCATGTACTTGTAATTGCAACTACCGGGGAAAGAGACCAGAATGCTCCCGCGACCGCCTGACCTTCTTCTTTGCTCATCGTCTTTTCCCGAGTCTTGTTTTATAGGCCGTTATTTTCCGGCCGAATTTCAGGCCGATCAGTCTCTTTTACCATTGGAACCCGATAACGACCTGTCCGCTCACGAGCGGGCTCAAATTTACGTTATCACGGTCGGGGACGATAATTTTCATCGGGTTGATGACGTACCCGAGGGCGTTCAGAAACCCGCTGCCGCTCGAAGCAAGCAGGTTGGAGGCCTCTTCGAGTATTATCCCCGCGGGGACGCCTATGCCGGGCGTGATGACCAGGTCGTGGATCGAGGGCGATTGTATCACTCCTTCTATCGTATATTCGAACAGCGTGCTCTGTACGACGGAGCCGAAAGCGGACGTGAAGCGGTCGTAGCCCTTGGACCTGTAGTAAAGGTATGTATAGGCTCCGAACGCAGGGTGCGCGATCCAGTTCGTTGTGAACCTGTCTCCGTCCTTCCACTCGAGATCGCCCCTTCTCTTGCCGTCATTCTGGAACCCGAGGGTGTTTTTCCACCACCGGAGCGGATTTATTATCATCTGCTGCTCTTTTCTGTTTATATCCAGCATATTTACCTGGGCCAGGCGTATAAGCCAGATAGTGAAATAAACGTTGCGTGTGTTTTGAACAAAATCCCCGAAGTCTTCGAGAGACTTTCTCTCCGCTTCTTTTTCCAGAACGATATCCGGCCTGTTGTCCTTCGTTATGTCAACAAATACCGAGTCGTTCATGGGGGTTAACGGCAGAAGCGTCTCATTCCCGTCAATGGTTCCCGCGAGTCCGGAGTCGATATTGAATATTATCAGCAGGAGCTGGAGGAATATAAAGAACCTTGAAAAGACCGGTATTTTACTGTAAATCGACATATATGCCCCCTCGTTTTAATAATAACACTGCGGCCGAGGATTTGATAGCGATTATTTGGTTTAAAGATTCTTCATTTTTATTTGAGATTTAACGCATTTTTGATTAAAATGTCTTGACTTAACAACCAAAATAATGTAATTATCTCAGGTATAAGTTTGATTACAATCAGGAGGAGCTTAATGGAAAGGCTGTTGTTACGTGCTTTGAGTATTTGTTTTGTGCTTACGTTGGTGATTGCGATTGGTTGCGGATCTAATCTGGATAAAGAGATGGCCGATGCAGAGGCAGCCTTACAGGCGGCAAAGGATGCGGGGGCTGAAGGCCTGCCGGAATATCAGGCTGCTGAGGAATTAATCGAGAAAGCGAAAGAAATGATGGCTGCGGGGAACAAAGACGCAGCCCGCCAGCTTTTGGAAGAGGCCAGGTTCAAGGCCATAGAAGCCGAAGGCAAGGCAAAGAGCCAGGCGTATGCGCAGACAGCGGATGAAGGGAGCCTGCAGGATTTGAGCCCGGCCGGATCGCAGTACGGGTTAGTCGACATATTCTTCGATTATGATCAATCCGCCGTACGAATTGACGCCAAGCCCGTGTTAGACCAAAATGCAAGTATAATTAGGAACAGCGGAGACAAGTTTCAGGTCGTAGTAATAGAAGGTTCTTGCGACGTAAGGGGCACGGAGGAATATAATCTGGCCCTGGGCCAAAGGAGAGCCGAATCTGTAGCGAATTATCTGGTTGGGCTCGGGATTTCGCCTTCCAAGGTGCAGCCTGTAAGCAAAGGAGAAACCGAACAGTTCGCAGTGGGTACGAGTGAATATGATTACCAGCAGAACAGAAGGGCGCATTTTGTGCCGGCGGTTGGTTCTCCCAGTTTCTAGGTATGACCTATGCAAGCGAAAGCAATTAATATTATGGCGGCGGTGATTTCTATTATGTCTTTAGGATGTGTGGCCACTCAGAGTGATGTCAGCAGCGTTTACGCCCGCCAGACCAGGCTTGAAGCCAAGGTGGAGAGGCTGTCAAACGAGGTTAAATCGATGGACCAGACAGAATCGGCCGCCACGGGTACGGACGTAGAGTTGAGGGAGAAGGTTTATCAGCTTGAGGCCAAGATCGCGGAGTTAAACCAGGCCTACTCAAAACTCGACTCGAAGGTTAATCAGCTTAGCCTGGGTTCCGCGCCGCCTGTAACGGAGTCGAGCTCCCATACACAGACACCGCCCGAAACTGCTTCGGTCAATACTGAAGAGGTTATGTTTAGTGAGGGTTATACCGAGCTGAGCGACGGCAATTACGAGGGTTCGAGGGCGAAGTTCAAGGAATACCTGTCCAGGTACCCCAAATCCGCGAAAGCCAATGACGCGACCTACTGGATCGCGGAATCATACTACAGGGAAGGTCAGTTCGAAGAATCGATACTCGAATATCAAAGGTTCATAGATACCTATCCTAAGGACCAGAGGGTGCCCCTTGCGTACCTGAAACAGGGCATGTCTTTGGTCGAAATCGGCAAGAAGGAAGAGGCCAAATTGTTCTTCCAGACGCTGATAGATAAGTATCCGAATTCGGATGAAGCTAAGACGGCAAAAGAAAAAATTTCGGAACTTGCAGTTGAGCGTTAAACTGTTTATTATTATGTACTCGTTAAGTACTCAAAAAACTCTTAAAGGAGGTGCAGTAGAATGAAAAGGGATAAGCAAATCCTGTTTTTGGGCCTACCCTTGTTAGTTGTTGCATTGCTCTATCTGGCTAGCTGCGCGACACCCCCGCCGACGAAAGAGCTGGCAGCTGCTGAATCGGCTACAGCTGAAGCGAAAGCTACTTGTGAGCAATGTAAGCAGCGTGTATGCGGTGACGATCCGACAAGAGGCGATTATTGTGGAGCCCCTTGTGGTGAAGACGAGCTGGCAGCCGCTGAATCAGCACTAGCAAAGGGCAAAGCTCTAGCTAGTGAGTTCTGCAGTGAGCTCGAAGCTCGCAGAATGCTGATCGATGCCAAGGCAAAGGCAGATGAAGCGAAACTAAAATGTGCGGTACCACCACCCCCGCCGCCTCCGCCACCCCCGCCACCGGCACCCGAACTCAAAGATATATTCTTTGACTTCGATAAGTACAACATAAGGCCGGATGCTGCAGCGGTGCTCGAAGAAAACGCGGCGACCTTACAGGCGGATGCTAATCTGACTGTATTGATTGAAGGGTATGCGGACATCAGGGGTACACCTGCATACAACCTGCAGCTTGCTCAGAGAAGGGCCGACTCAACGAAGGCGTTTCTCGTCCAGCTCGGTATTGACCCTGCCAGGGTAACGACTGCAAGCGGCGGCGAAACAACACAGTTCGGTGCGGGAACGACCGAAGAAGCCTATCAGCTTAACAGAAGGGCTCACTTCGTAGTAACATCGCCGACTGCGAAAGTAGGTGCAAGACTTATATTTCAGTACGCCAACTAAAATATAAGCTTGTCCTGATTGCTTGAACATAAGAGATTTCTCATAGTTCCCGGCAATGGGAACCGTGAGGTTAAATTACGGAGAGAAACCCCGTCACGGGGTTTCTCTCTTTTTTTTATCCCGCAATTTGTCCGGTTCGCCAGTTATTACTTGACACCGGGGGATAATACATGTTTACTACAGGCTGTTTTTGATACCCACTCCTGTTTGTTGAAATGAAACTCCGACTCACGAAATCGAAAAAACTGTACAAAGCCGCCGAACAGCTTATGCCGGGCGGCGTTAACAGCCCTGTCAGATCATTTAAGGCCGTGTCCGGCACACCTGTTTTCATTTCCAGGGCCAGGGGTCAATACATTTGCGATGCAGACGGGAATAAATACACCGATTACATGTCTTCCTGGGGACCGCTGATACTGGGTCACGCTGCGCCCGTGGTGGTTAAAGCGGTAAAGAAAGCCGCCGAGAGGGGTACCAGCTACGGGGCTCCCTGCGAAGATGAGATAGAGTTAGCCAAAATTATCGTCAAATCGTTCCCATCCATAGACATGGTCAGGATGACAAGCTCGGGTACCGAAGCGACTATGAGCGGCGTGCGCCTTGCCAGAGCCTATACGAAGAGAGACTATATAGTAAAATTCGAAGGGTGTTACCACGGTCATGCCGACTATCTTTTAGTTCAGGCCGGATCGGGTGCGACGACGTTCGGAACGCCGAGCAGCCCGGGCGTACCCGAATCGTTTACCGAGAAGACGCTGCTCGCCAATTTTAACGATCTCGGCTCCGTAAGGGGGCTGTATGATAAATATCGTGACAAGATCGCGGCTGTAATACTGGAGCCTGTGGCTGCCAATATGGGGGTTGTCCCACCGGCGGAAGGATTTCTGGAGGGGCTGAGGAAGATTACACGCGATTCGGGTTCGCTCCTCATTTTCGACGAGGTCATAACGGGCTTCAGACTCGGCATGGGCGGGGCACAGCTCAAATACGGGGTAACGCCTGATATCACGTGTCTGGGGAAGATTATAGGGGGCGGGCTCCCTGTGGGGGCATTCGGAGGAAGGAAGGATATAATGAGCATGGTTGCCCCTCTGGGCCCCATGTACCAGGCGGGGACCCTTTCCGGGAACCCTCTCGCCATGGCGGCCGGGCTCGCGACGCTCAGTAAGCTAAAAGAACCGGGGAATTATAAAAAACTTCGGGGACTATCCCTGAATATGGCCGATGGTATAAGGGATATAATAAAAAAGGCCGGTATCAAGGCTGCCGTTAATTCCGTGGATTCGATGTTTACGCTCTTCTTTACGGGAGCGAATCCGGTGGATTACAGGACAGTGCTCAAAAGCGATACAAAAAAGTATTCCAAATTTTTTGAAAAATTACTCAGGGCTGGTATTATGTTTCCGCCTTCTCAGTT
>CADEFK010000034.1:5339-14735 GCA_902826595.1 uncultured bacterium
CCAAATTTTTTGAAAAATTACTCAGGGCTGGTATTATGTTTCCGCCTTCTCAGTTCGAGGCGGTTTTTCTTTCGCTCGCCCATACTGACAGGGACGTCGATCGTACGCTTGACGCCGTGCATAAAGCTCTTAAGTCGGTCTGATATTATAAGGGGGGGCGTACCGTTAAGAGTGACGGAAAATATAAATGGCTGATGTTTATCGCCATCGGGTTCGAGCTCGGTTTTTCGGTCATTGCCGGAATCTTTCTCGGACAATATTTGGATAAGCTCGTGGGGACCAGCACCCCGTGGTTCACGATGTTGGGCTTGTTAGCCGGGGGATTCGCGGGGTTCAATATATTATTGAGGATGATCAAACGGGTAAATGACGGAAAGGACAGCGAGTCTGATTAATATACCGAGCATAGGGCGTGTAGAGAGAAGCGGATTGGCGGTAACGGCAATTCTCATGGCCGTCTGCTACTTCGCGGGCTCGAGGGACCTCGCGGTAGGAGCCGCTGCGGGGGGGATTCTGTTTACCGCGAATTTCATGGCGATAAGGTTTCTCGTCAACGCGCTCGTCGCGAATTCGTATCCGAAGGGTTTCGGCATATTCGCATTTATACTGAAAATGGCTGTTTTCATCGCGATCGTAGCCGCGCTATTCCTATTCGCGAAAGTGAATTTATACGGGTTTTTCATCGGGGTCACGGGGCTTGTAATAGTCATCATCGGCGAAAGCCTGAAAGGGAGTAAAGATGGAACACTTTAGCTGGTTTACCCTGATGGGACTCGGACAATACGACTATATACTCGGCTCTATACTGGTGCTTATTTTCCTTACCCTCGCCGGGCTCTCCATAAAGAAAGCGCTTTCAAAGGAAGGATCCGTATTGCCGGACGAGAAGTTCTCGATCAGGACCATATTCGAGATCCTCACAATCGACTTCCTCTTCGATTTGTTCACGAACATGCTGGGCTCTAAAGAGAATGCCAAGAAGTATTTCCCTCTCCTTGGCGCTTCCTTTTTCTTCATCCTGTTCGCGAATTTTCTGGGTATTATTCCGGGTTTCCTCCCGCCGACCGGGAATTTCAACGTTCCCGTGGCCTGCGCCCTTGTAATATTCGTTATGTATAACTTCTACGGGTTTAAGGAAAACGGGCTCGCTTATTTGAAGCATTTCGCGGGACCCGTGATATTTCTCGCCCCGCTGATGTTCATAATCGAGGTCATAAGCCATTTTGTCCGTCCGGTATCGCTTTCCCTCAGGCTTTTTATGAACATAACGGGAGACCACCTTATACTGGGCGTTTTCACGAATCTGGTTCATTACATAATACCCGCGATATTTATCGGTCTCGGAATATTTGTATCTTTTCTTCAGGCGTTTATATTTACCGTGCTGTCGGCGATATATATATCACTCGCCACGGCTCATGAAGCTGAAATCGAATAAGGTTCTGGTAAAAATTAAAAAATGACCTACTATACAAAAGGAGGTAAAAAATGAAAACAGCACTTTCGATTCTC
Organism: uncultured bacterium; assembly: GCA_902826595.1. GTDB lineage: Bacteria > Desulfobacterota_D > UBA1144 > Nemesobacterales > UBA2774 > 2-12-FULL-53-21. Next base: position 6,852 of record CADEFK010000034.1, read on the forward strand.
TCGATAGTCGGGGTAGCTATACTCGCTGCTTTTATTCCGGATGCGGCTTTCGCGCAGGAAGGGAGCGGCGGCGAGCTCACCAAGCTCGGACTCGCCCTCGGCGCCGGATTGGGAATTGGGATCGCGGCCGGTGTCGCCGGTCTCGGTCAGGGACGCGCGACCGCGGCTGCGTTGAGCGGTATTGCGAGAAACCCGGGCGCAAGCTCCAAGATCCTTACTCCGATGATTATCGGTCTTGCACTGATCGAGTCTCTCGTTATCTATGCTCTTCTCATAGCATTCCTGCTGCAGGGAAAGATATAATCCGCGTGCTGGGGGCCGGCAACGGCCCCCAGTATGTGATTATTTGATATATCCGTCCCACGGCATTACCCTTCTACTATGAAGAAAGCCGTATCATGCCTGCTGATAATATTCCTCTTGTCCGGTTGCGGTAAGACGACCGGTCTGGTTCAGACGGAAGACCAGGAATCCCTCGCCAAATCGAGCGATCTATTCTACAATCTGATAATGTGGAAGTACTACGAGAAAGCGGCGCAGTTTGTAGACACTGATAAGTACAAAGAGTTCGAAGCCTTCGTGTATGCAAACCAGAAGGACCTCAACATAACGGGCTACGAGATAAAGGAAATGGTCTACATAACCGATAACGAGCCTGGAGAAAGTCCCGGGGAAATGAAACCGGCAAAGGAAAAGGAGACGGGTGAGTGTGAGATAAGGGTGCTTTTTACTTATTATAAATATCCCTCGGTATCGGAGAAGAGTGTCATGGTCAAGGACACATGGATACAAAAGGGAAACTTCTGGTACATCTCATCTGATTTTGACGAAGCGTCTTTCAAATAATCCGCGTTTAAGCTAGCCTGCGTTTTTGCCGATCGGGTATTTCCTCGAAACGAGCTCCAGAGCTTCGCTCCTGCTCGTTATCTCCCCTTCGAGCTGGGCTTCCTCAACCAGATTCAGTATCTCTTTGAATAACGGGCCCGGACTGTATCCCATCTCTATGAGCTCTTTGCCTCCGAGGAGAGGCTCTGGTTTTATCTCCTCGTCCTTGAGCTCCTCGAACTTTTTCATGACGAAGTCGTAAGCCTCGGTAGAGCCGTGGCTCGCGAGGCAGTCCGCCAGGTGGAGGACCATATGCTCGTCGAAATCCGGCATCCCGATAAACCTCTTCAGCGTGCTCTTTTTCATATAGAAGACGTCTTTAAACTTTAGATGGTCCCGCACGAGCTCGTAAATGAGCTCTATCTGTTTATTGGAGAACTTGAGCCGCCTGCATATCTCCCGGGACATGTCGGCCCCGAGCTTGTCGTGGCCGTTGAACCTTATCCGGTCAGAGACCGAGAACGTAGGGGGTTTCCCGACGTCGTGGAGGAGCCCACCCATAGCCAGCTCCGGTGAGGCGAGACCGCCGGTGCTCTCGTATATTTTATCGAGCACGAGGCACGTGTGCGTGAATACGTCTCCCTCCGGATGGAATTCCGGGGGCTGTTCCACCCCGTGCATGATATTCACCTCCGGAAGAATGTGACGAAGCAAACCCGTCTCCCGGAGAAGTCCGAGCCCGTCTCCCGGATTGCTCTGGGTGATGATCTTTACCAGCTCGTCCCTTATCCTCTCGGCGCTCACCAGATTGATTTGGGACGCGAGTTCCCGGAGGGCCCCGTATGTGTCCCTCTCGATCGCGAACCCGTACCGGGACGCGAACCTCACAGCCCTCATAAGCCTGAGCTTGTCTTCGTCGAACCTTTGATATGGAATGCCTATAGTCCTGATGATCCCGTCCCTGATATCGTCGAGCCCCCCTACATAATCTATGGCCTCTTCCCCGACCGGGTCGTAGAGCATTCCGTTAATGGTAAAATCCCTCCTGAGGACGTCTTCCTCTTCATCCGTGCTGTACGTGACGTAGTCAGGGTGGCGGCTGTCGGAGTAACCCTCGTCTTTTCTGAAGGTGGCGACCTCGAACCTGTAGTGTCCTATGAGAACCAGGATAACGCCGAAGCTCACTCCGACGGGTATCGTATGCGAGAATATGTCTGAAACTTCTTCAGGGGTGGCGCTAGTGGTAATATCGTATTCCTTGGGCGGGACATTCATAAGCATGTCCCTGGTGCACCCTCCGACGCAGAAAGCCTTGTATCCGGCATTCTTCAGCTGGGTGACAAGGTGCCTGGCAATGTCGAAGAGCTCGCTCTCAAACGGCTTGATTTTTATAACTTTCTTCATGGTTTTAAACTGACCATTTTATAGTATATTTTACACTCTGTCCTGACGAGGCTATTTTAACGCCGCTAACGGTAAAGATTCATGAGCGAAAAGACTATACCAGAACTTCTTCAAAATCGAGTAAAGGAGCATGGAACCAGACTCCTCTACCAGCGGCGTGACGGGTGGAGCTGGAAACAATTTACATGGCTCGACTTCGACCGCAAGGTGAAGAATATAGCGGCTTTCCTTCTTGACCTGGGGTTCGGGAGGGGGGACAGGGCGCTCGTGGTCTCTTCGAACAGGCTGGAGGCGATATCTTCCGAGATTGCGGTCATGCATCTCGGCGGGGTAATAGTCCCGATGTCCCCTGACGAAAGCGCCGAGGGGGTTATCAGGGCGGCAAACGAGCTACGTCCGAAGATTGTATTCCTAGAGCGGGGGCACCCGGCGGAGGGCATTTTGGACTCTCTCGAGAGCATGGGGAGCGTAGACAGGTTTATAGTATTTCCCGACGACAAGATAACAAACGACAGGGTTCTCAACTACAGAGCGGTACTCAAATTCGGATTGATGAAGAGGAAAAAACTCGAGGACGAGCTCGCCGGCATCTATAAAAATATAAGACCCGAATTCCCCGCGGCGCTGTTCTTGTCCCCGGGAGCGGAAAAGGCGCATACGGCAGAGGTATCGGAAGGCGGTTTGATGGAGGCTCTCGAAAACGCCTCTCTCAGGTGCCCTCAGCTCACTGCCGAAGATCAGGCCTTTTCTTATTTAACGGACGCGAGCCCCTTCTCGACGTTCGTGAATTACCTGACCCTTTATCAAGGGAACAGGGCCGCTATCGCCGAAGGCAGGAAGGATTTCTATCAGGACATAGTCGAGGTAATGCCGACGGTATTATTCGAGACGCGAGCGGGTCTCGATGAATTGTGCAGGAAGTCACTTTCCGGATTGAACGGACGGCAGCCGGGGAAAGCACTCACGGCCGACCTCGGGAGCAGGGTCAGGCATATACTTACGGACTCCATGCCGGAAGCGGATACGCAGGCTCTCATCACGAGCACCGGAGCCCTTATTATCGAAGTCCCCGAGTTTAACCTCCTGCTCGGCTAATCCTCGGTTTCAGTTACCGAGCATCTCGCCTTTCCGCTGTTAAAAGCAATCAGAACTTTGTCCCCGCGCTTGAGTTGTTTCGAATCCTTGACGGTCTTCATCGACGGGAGCTTGTACGTTATGCTGTAGCCGCGGTCGAGCACCTTGAGCGGGCTTAACGCGTCGAGCTTCCCGGCCAGCGCGCCTGTCTCCGATACGGCGTTATCGAGCTTTATCTGAAAGAGCCTTACCATATCCGACTGCATCTGGTCGATCTCCCTCGCGTGGAACTCGACCCGGTTTAGGAGAGCGAATGCTGTTTTAGACTTGAGCTCGGCTAAATCCTGAAGGAGCCCGGCCTTCTCCCTTACCACTATTTCTGCAGCGTTCGACGGTGTGGCCGCCCTTACGTCGGCAACGAGGTCCGCGATAGTAATATCGATTTCGTGTCCTACTGCGGATACGACGGGAACTGGGGACTTCGCTATCTCCCTCGCGAGCGCCTCGTCGTTAAACGCACTCAGGTCTTCTTTCGAGCCTCCTCCCCTCGCCAGTATGATGAGGTCGAGGCCCGGGAGCCTGTATAGCCTTTTCAGGGACGCTATCATATCTCCGGGAGCCTCGTCCCCCTGGACCCTCGCCGGAGATATGGTTATTTCGAGGTTGGGGAACCTGCTGTCGAGGACTTTAAGAATGTCCTTTATCGCGGCTCCCGTCGGGGAGGTTACGATGCCGATCTTCCGCGGCAGGAAGGGGAGGGGGCGCTTTCTCTCGGCGTCGAACAGCCCTTCGGCCAGGAGCTTCTCCTTGAGCTGCTCGAGCGCGAGGGCCTGGGCCCCGACTCCCTTGGGCTCCATATCCCTCACGTTCAGCTGATAGACCCCTTGTTTCTCGTAAACGCCCACGAGTCCCGAGCAAATGACTTCCATGCCGTTCTCGGGGAGGAATTTGATCGCCTGGTTCGCCCATTTGAAGCAGACGGCGGATATCTGGCTCGAGGCGTCCTTGAGCGAGAAATACCAGTGCCCGCTCGTGTAGTTTCCCTTGAAGTTGGATATCTCTCCCGCGACCCACACGTGCTCGAACCCGAGCTCCTCTTCTATCGTTTCCTTAATCCTGGTGTTGAGCGCGGATACGGTGTAAATCTGTGATTTGAACAATTCCTGAAAAGAGGGAGTATCTTCCATTCGGATGTAGTATTTTGGATGGGGGAGGAATAGTCAAGGAAAACCGCCACCCGCGGCGAGGCCCGGGTGGGTGGGATTAAATTTTCAGAGCAGCTCCGGGTGCGTATTCGATATCTGTTCGGAAAGGGCCGGGTCGAGCTTGGCATTGCGTAGGGTTTTTACCGCGGAAAGCTGCTCCGCGGAGAGCTTCGCGCATCCGGTCAGGTCCGCGCCTTCGAGTATGGCATCCTGCAGATTTGCGAGTTTCAGGTTTACCCCCCGGAGGTTCGCCCCCGAGAGGTCGGCTTTTATCAGGTGCGCACCTTCGAGCGTGGCGCCTTCGAGCGAGGCGCCTGCCAGGTTCGCCCCCTCTAAATTTGTCCCGAACAGTGTAGCCCCGCTGAGCCTTGCCCCATTCAGGCTCGTGCCTTTACAGAACGCGAGCTTCATGTTCGCCCCTTCGAGGTTGACGCCGGTTAAATCCGTAGCGACGAGGTTAGCCCATGCGAGGTCAGGCTTCACGCCCGGATTCTCTTCCCTCCATCTATTCCACTCGTCCGCACCTTTTTTAATTATTGCAACGTGCTCCTGGTTTGCCATATCGGGGTCTACTCTATCGTTCTAGCGGCTTTTATGCCGGATACTATCTTACCCTTTTCAATGCGGGGGCCACGAGGTTCGGATGATGTTTAGAGATCTCATTCGCGAGCATCCCGGTTACGTTCTTGATATCCCACTGCGCGCCCTCGGACATCCTTAAATTTATGAGGTGATATAGCTCCCAGAGGCTGAAGCCGCCTATAACGCGCCTGTTGTGGGCGTTGGTTACTACGTAGCTCGCGGTCTCGGATAAATTTTCGTTCATCAGCATCGCGTAAAGTTTCTCGCTTTCCCCGGCCGCCCTGACGAGCATATCCGCGATCCCTGCGTTTTCTATGTTAGGCGGCACGGTGATGCCGTGCGATACCGAGGGGTCTTTGTAAATCCAGTCGGTTTTTCTGTGCCTGAGAAGCTGATGCCAGCAGGCTTCGCTTATGACAAACTCCGCTTCGTACTGAACTAGCCTGAGCGCGTTTACGGGGTTGTCGTATTTCCCGAGCTTCTCGAGCGATTTTTTCAGGATAGCGAGCTTCGAGGTGGGGTCCTGCCCTTTGAGCGATTCATCTATCTCTTCATAGCTCGAGTCCGAGTGCTCGAACAGCATGGTCTTTATAATTTTGTCGGTGGCCGTCCCTTCAGGATTCGGGGAACCCTTGCCCGTCCAGTCGAGGAGGTTGACGGCCGGGCCTCCGTTTGACCGCCCGGTATTGCTTTGCACGGACAGCGATCCCGCTATTTTGTCGAGCTCTTCTCTCGTCTCCTTGATGTATCTGTTTTCGTTCGCGTATTTCACCAGAGTCGGCACTGAGAATCTGACTTCGTCCTTTATCTCTTGAGCCCTCCGCCTGACCTCTTCGTACTTGTTCGACAGGAGCTTCGTGAGCGAGTCCTCGATCGCCCTCGCGTTCGCGGTCATGCCCAGATTCGTAAATGTTGCGAGCGTGAGGGCGTACCGCGCGTCCTCGAACGCGATCTTCTCGAGCGCCCTCGAATGAGCCTTCTCATCCGCACCCTCGGGCGGAGGCTCCGTTTTCTTTAGATGCTCGAAGAGCTTTTCATTCAACACGGAATATACGGTATAGAGGCCGTCGTTAAGCTTTATATAATCTTTCTTAAGCGCGGGCGCCCGGTCGAGCTCGACCGGTATGTAGAAATCCCCTCTCGACGGTCTCTGGTACCTCTGGGAGTATTCCGTGAAAGAGAGGTACTCGTTTGACAGCTCGAGTATCGACGAGAACAGCCGGGAAACCCTTTCGATGCCCACGTGCACGGCGGCGTGCTCGGCGACTGAGGCGTGCCCGTAATTGAGCACCCACTTTTCGTGGAACTTCGATGCCCTCTCCCTGCCCAGCTCCTCTTCCTGAATGACCGCCCCTATGTTGTCCCTGAAGCTCTTCGGGCTCCTGCTCACATAGGCGAATATTACGGCGATGACCTCTTCGGGGATATTGCTCACCGTATAAATGTCCCTGTCAGTATTTGATACGTATCTTTTTACGTCGGTCGTGAGCGGTTTTTCCTCAGCCATTTCTCTCCTCGGAATATCTCTTTTGTACCAGCGGCGCGGATTAGTTTCAGGAGTCTCTATTATACCGTTATCGGTCAGGAGATGGTAATGCCTTCCTTCACTTTCTTTAAAATGTAGCCCAGCACCTGGCCCGGCTTGCCGTAAATGACCGCATCTACGTGATCGTCCGCCGGGCCTTCCTTCTCGTTTATGATCACCACTTTGGCGTTACTCTCTCTGGCGAGGTAGGGGTATGAGGCGACGGGCTCCTTGTCGAGTGACGCTCCCGCTATGAGAAAGAGGTCGGCGCTGTGGAGCCTCATCCACGCTTCCCGGGCTTCCCAGTGAGGAGGCGGCTGCCCCGGGAATGAAATCGCGGGTTTTAGCTGGTCGCTCCCGCATTCCCTGCAAGCGGGGACCTCCGCGCGTTTATCCAGCATGCCCGCGATCTCGTCAATCGAATAATCTTTGCCGCAGCTCGGGCAGGTCACCCAGAGAATGCTGCTGTTTAGCTCGATGACCGTCGAGCTTCCCGCCCTGTGATGAAGGCCGTCCGCGCTCTGAGTGAATATGCAGTCGAGGTTCCCCAGCATTTCAAGCTCCGCCAGCGCCCGGTGCCCGGGACCCGGCTCGGCGCTGATGAGCGAAGGGTAGATATCCATGATTTTCTTCCAGTACCCGGCCCTCACTTCCCTGCTCTCGCGGAAGTCCCTGATGTGGGGGTTCAGCCTGGGGTCAGTGAAATCAGGCAGTCCGGACTCGGCGGAAAGCTCATATCCCGTGAGGACCACGATCTTCCGCGCCTCTTTGACCCACTCCGCTACCGTCCCCGCGACATCGTTTTTCATTTGGAAATGATTATACAATTTCCGTATAAAATATGTCAACGATATAGATCGATGTTATGAGTTGATTGCGAACCGCTGACGACGCGGGTCAATTGCCGCGGGATTCGGTACAATATAGACGCAATATTCAAAGATTCAGGCAGGGGGGAGATAGTTATAAAATACAAGCCCGAGGAAATAACCGAATTCAGCGATACGGCGCTCCAGATCATATGGGACGACGGGCATCTGAGCATCTATCCTTACGAAGACCTGAGACAGGAATGCCCGTGCGCCACCTGCAGACAGCTCAGAAAAACAAGCAAGAGCGGCAGGCTGCCTTTCAAAAAAACGATACCGCTCAGGGTGCAGTCTTCGTCCGTCAAGCCTCTCGGCATAGAGCCCGTCGGGCAGTACGCGCTCAAGTTCATCTGGAACGACAAGCACGATACGGGAATTTACACTTATGAATTCCTGAGAG
>CADEFK010000034.1:14835-20457 GCA_902826595.1 uncultured bacterium
GGCTAAAGTCTCGGCCGTCGTCTTCGCGTCATTCACGGCCCGTGTGAGCGCCTCTCTCCTGAATTCGTCTCTCCTGGTGGTATCGAACGAAAGGCTCTCTATATTGTTGAGCCCGGCTTCGGCCGTGGCATCGATGATATTCCCGATCCCTTTCAGGTTATGCGCTTCGACTATGACCTTGTTGCTCGCCCTGTACCCCTTGAAATCGGACTTGTTTGTCTGATTGTTATATTCGTAGACTGGCGTAAGGCTGTATCCGGCTGTCGAGACCTTGTCGGTCTTGCCGAGCTTCGATTTTATCACCTGTATGACCTTATTCGACGTCTCCGCGTTATCCCTGACCGCTTGGGAAGCGTTCTTAGCGAGTGTCTCGACCGAGAGGGTCAGGTACGCGACGTCCGGCGCGGCGTCCGCCTTGCCGTTTCCCGTCACGCTCAGCGTGCGTTTACCGCCCTGGCTGTCCTGCGCATAGGAGTCATACGCCGCCGCGGACACTAACAATAAACATGCGATTAGCAATGCCGATCTGATAGTCATTATTCACCTCGTATCTATTTTACGCCCTCACGAGCGTATCTATTATACTCGATATTACGATCGAATTCGGGTTTGGATTTCTCTATCTGAATATAATTTGGAAAATCATGCCCTCCTTTATCGGGCCCGGCCTGAGCGGCCCGCCGTTTCAAATCTCCCCGGAACAGCATATATATTGCAACCGGCTCCGGACCGGCAGGTTGATTTTAGTCTCTCTTGATGATAATTTTCTAAGTCAATGATCGAGAAGAAGCTCAATTATAACTTCAAGGACCCACAGCTTCTTAAAACCGCGCTAACTCATAGTTCCTTCGCCAACGAGACTTCTGTCGAAAGCAATGAGAGGATGGAGTTTCTGGGCGATGCTGTTCTGGGTTTCATCGTCGCGCGGGTTCTGTACGATCTCTTCCCCGCCGCCTCCGAGGGCAAGCTGTCCAAAATGAGGAGCGCTATCGTGAGCCGGATGAATTTCGCCCATTTCGCGAAAGGGCTCAAGATAGACAAGCAGATGCTCCTCGGGAAGGGAGAGGAGAATACCGGCGGCAGGAAGCGGCAGTCGAATCTCGCCGGGGCGTTCGAGGCGGTAATTGGGGCTGTATTCATCGACGGGGGATACAAGAAGGTCTACCGGATAGTTACCAAGCTCCTGAAGCACTGTCTAAACGGCGACGAGGAGATATTCAGGGATTATAAGACCAGGCTTCAGGAAGTTGCTCAGCGGCAGTTCAAGAAGGTGCCGAAATATAAGGTTGTGCTCGAGGAAGGGCCTCCTCACGACAAGTGCTTTCATGTAGAGGTAAAACTCGGCAGGAAGTGCATGGGCAAAGGGGTTGGCAGTAACAAAAAGCAGGCCGAGCAGGCAGCCGCGAAAGAGGGGCTCGAGCATATAGAGGGCCTCAACAAGCTTGCCTGACACTGATAAGAATTAATCGTTATCCTTTCCCTCAAGTCCCATCTCTTCCATCTTTTTTGACAGCGTATTCCTGTTAATGCCCAGTATCTGGGCGGCCTTTTTCTTGTTCCCGCCAGTGATCCTCAGCACGGCTTCTATGAGGGGCTTCTCGACCTTTCTGATGATTTTATCGTGGATATGCCCCTGCGAATCGGCGCCACCGGCCTGGATCAGAAAGCTGAGCTCGTCAGTTATTATCTGGTCGAACGATCCCTGCTCCTTCCTGCCCCTTCCTTCGAGATGCGGGGCAGCTTCGATCAGGGTCTCCCTCGTGATTACGCTGTCCGAGGTGAGGACGAGGACTCGCTTTATGATGTTTTCGAGCTCCCTGACGTTGCCGGGCCACCCGTAGGCGACGACGAGCTCTTTGGCTTCGTCGGAGATAGTCCTTTTAGCCATGCCGAGCTCTATTGAGTATTTGCTCAGGAAGTGCTCGATAAGCGGCACTACGTCTTCTATTCTTTTTCTGAGCGGCGGTATCTCTATAGTGATCGCGTTGAGCCTGTAGTACAGGTCCTCCCTGAACCTGCCTTCGGCAACCTCTTTTTCGAGGTTCTTGTTGGTCGACGTTATTATTCTCACGTCGACAGGGGTGGGCTTTTCGCTTCCGAGCCTGTAGAATTTCCTCTCTTCGAATATTCTGAGCAGCTTCGTCTGGAGCTCGGGCGGCATGTCTCCGATCTCGTCGAGATGGAGCGTGCCTTTGTGTGCTTCTTCGAACCTGCCCTGCTTCGGGAGGGAAGCCCCGGTGAACGCCCCCTTTTCATAGCCGAACAACTCGCTCTCAAGGAGCTCCTTGGGGATGGCCGCTATGTTTACCGCGACAATCTTGCCCTCCCTCCTCATGCTGTTCTGATGTATGGCCCGCGCTACGAGCTCCTTACCCGTCCCGCTCTCCCCCACGATGAGTACCGTAATGTCCCGTTCCGCCACCCGGCCTATCATTTTGTATATATTGAGCATCACCTGGGATTTGCCGACTATGTCCTGAAGGGAATCCGCATCCCCGGCCTCCGCCCTGAGCATCTCGAGCTTCTTCGAGTTCTCGTAACTCTCTATCGCCCTCTGAACGGTGATTTTCACCTCGTCCAGGTCAAACGGCTTGGCTATGTAATCGTATGCGCCCTGCTTCATGGCGTCTATCGCGTTCTTTACGGTATTCTGCGCAGTTATAATGATTACCGGGGGATTTATCCCCCTTGTCCTGAATTCCTTCAGCACGTCGAACCCGCTCATATCGGGCATTGTGATATCGAGGATTATCGAGGAGAATCCGTCGGATGACGCGCACTCTATGGCTTTGGTCCCGTCCTCTGCGTAGCGGACCGTGTAGCCCGCCTTTTCGAGGCATTTCCCGAGCACCCATCTTATACTTTCTTCGTCGTCTACGACCAGCACTTTTTTTTTCATGTTATATCTTTTATCGCTCATCGCCTCGTGTCGTATTTTAGTTTCAATTCATATTTAAGCACGGATATTATACGCCCGAAATAGGCAGGAAAACCTTGACGGTCGTACCGGCCCCGGCTTCGCTGTCAACGAAGATCGCCCCCCCGTGCTTGGCGATAATCTGATACGCAATGAAAAGTCCCAGGCCCGAGCCCTCTTTCTTGGTAGTATAAAAGGGGTTGAATATTTTCTCCAGTGAATCGGCAGGCACCCCGCTGCCGTTATCCCTGATCTCTACGGACATCGAGTTCTGACCCTTGAGCCTGTGCTCGGTGATCCACCTGCTCGAGACCTCGACCTGGCCTTTGTCGGCGATCGATTCGGCAGCGTTCTTGATAAGATTCAGGAATACCTGCTTCAATGCGTTCCTGTCGCCGCTTATTGGCGGTATGGTGACGTCGTAGTTCTGCCTGTATTGTATCCGCTCTCCGGTGCCGGACATAGATTCGAGGTATATGATTTCCATCAGCAGTTCGTGGATGTCTATAAGCTCGAATACCTCTTTGGCGAAGGGCTCGAGTTGTTTAAGTGTGTCGAGCAGCGCCCTCAGTCTGTCCGCTTCCTTCGTTATGATCTCGGCGCATTTCAGCGCCTCTTTATTCGGGGCGTCTTCGGCCAGGAGCTGCGCCGCGCCTCTGATGCCGCTGAGCGGGTTTTTAAGCTCGTGCGCCAGCCCTAAGACGAGGTTCTCGAACTTGGAAGCGGATATCTCCTGTATGCTCTTGCTGTTGAGAAACATAGTGCCCGACATGTCTTTTATCTGGATTATCGCCCCTTTCAAATCGCCCTTGCTCGTGAAGAGGGGCGAGGCGATTGCCTGTATAGATATACGCTCGCTGTTCCTGAGCGTGGATTTTATCTCGTCCCCTATTACCGTTCTCCCCTCTCCCATCGCCATCAGCGCGACGCGGTCGATCTCTTCGGGCATGAAGGCGCTCGAATTCTGCCCCCGGGCCTTTTCCCTCGAAATCCTGAAAGTGCTCTCTGCATTGTCGTTCATGTCGATCACGCGGAGCTCTTTGTCGATGATTATGATGGATTCCGGCAGCGAATCGAATATCTCTTCGAAATCAACCTTTGTTGTCATTGGATTCGCGCCCGGTTAATACGGTTGCAATACAAGAGCTGTTTCCCCCTGTTCCCGTTTGTGAAGATTCAGTATTAGCGAGACGGTGATCCCGCCTCGCTCGGTCAAAGGTCTTCGATCCTTATGAATGCCGTTTTCGCCCTGATAGTGGAGAACCTGTCTATTTCCCTGAGGGAGGAGAGGAGATTCTTCTCCAGGGCCTCGTGAGTCATAATTACCACGGGAACGTCTCCGCCGCCCAGGTGCCTGCCCTTCTGTATGACGGACTCGATGCTGATCCCGTGCTTCCCCAGGCTCCCCGTGATCTTGCCGAGCACTCCGGGCCTGTCCTCGGCCTGGAACCTCAAATAATATTTATTCGTCGTATCGCTCATTTTAATCAGCTGAGATGAGCCCTTGCCGCCGTAAAACCTGGGGGGCGAAGAGTGCGTGTTCCCGAGGGACAGGTCCTTCGCTATCTGAAGAACGTCGCTCACGACGGCGCTTGCCGTGGGCATCATTCCTGCCCCTTTGCCGTAAAGCATCGCCGGTCCCACCGCGTCTCCGACCAGGTAAATCGCGTTGAAAGCCCCCGATACGTCGGCCAGCTGCGTTTCTTTCCTCACGAGCGCGGGATATACCCCGGCTTCGAGTCCGTTCTCCCTAGACTTGGCGACGGCAAGGAGCTTGATCTTGTGCCCGAGCTCGTCCGCATACGCGATGTCGAGCGGGGTTATCCCCCTTATCCCCTCCGCGTGAATCTTTCCAAAGCTTATGAATATGCCGAAGGAGAGCATGATGAGAATCGAGAGTTTGTGCGCGGCGTCGATACCGTCCACGTCGAAGGAAGGGTCTGCCTCGGCGTATCCCTCTTTCTGGGCCTCTTTCAAGACCTCGGTGAATTCCGATCCCCCCTCTGTCATTCTCGAGAGTATGTAATTGGACGTACCGTTGATTATTCCGTGAATGGAGACAATGTTGTTCGCGGCGAAACCCTCCTGTGTCGCCTTGATAATGGGAATCCCGCCCCCCACGCTCGCCTCGAACCCTATATCGACCCCCTTCTCCGCGGCCGCTCCGAAAATCTCCCTGCCGTAATGCGCGAGTAGCGCCTTGTTGGCGGTGACTACGTGTTTCCCGTTCCTTATGGCCCCCATCACGAAGTCCTTCGCGATCCCCGTTCCTCCCACAAGCTCGATGATAATCTGGATCGATCCGTCCTCGAGGAGCTCCCTTGCGTCCTTAATCAGCTTGCCCCTGGGTATCTTTACCGGCCTTTTTCTGTCGGGGTCTATATCGGCTATCTTTTTAAGGTTGAGCCTGATTCCGGTACGCTTTTCGATTATGTCCCTGTTCTTGCGCAGGACCTCGATAACCCCGCACCCGACAGTGCCTGCGCCGATGAGGCCGACGTTGACTACATTCATCAAAATTCTCCTTTCTACCCGAGGCAAAAGTGAGTAGAAGCTAGGAATTATACATTATTTTATTTGACTTTAAACGAACGAGCACTTAAATTAATATCGGTCCGTGGGGCCGTAGCTCAGCTGGGAGAGCGCATGAATGGCATTCATGAGGTCGAGGGTTCGATCCCCTTCGGCTCCACCATCAGAATTAA
>CADEFK010000035.1:0-1369 GCA_902826595.1 uncultured bacterium
CTGCGGCGGGGCGAACCCGCCTTTCGCCCCGTTCGGCTCTACGGTCGAGATACTCGATCCCCCCGGTGATATCGTGATTATAGGCAATAACCTGACTACACGCCTGGTGCAAGCTATCGTACTCGGCCCTGAAGGCGAGCCTCTCAATGATGTGAGGGTCACATGGATTGCTTCGTTCGCCGGTCAGAATGATTTTGTCGTGGATACAAACGGAGACAATGTAGGCGCTTCCAGAGCGGTTCAGCTGGCCGATGATCACGCCTGCGAGCCTGAGAGTTGTTCGCACACCCCGTTAAATGAGTGGTTTGCGATGGGAGCTTTCGTCGATTCTCCGTTCGAGACCCTCACGGACAACCGCGGAATAGCCTTCGTCATAATATTGCTCAGCGGTGAAGACATAATCGACCCCGCGTTCCTGGAGGCTTCCACCGAGAGCGGCTCGGTCGATGTTGTCGAGTTCACAGTTAACGTGCCATAGAAGTATGAGTTTATATATGGAGGGATGGATTCTTATGAGAATAAGCAACTTGTTTAAACATAAATCGGTGCGGGTTTCCTCGGTTCTATTGTTTTTTGTCTTGCTCCTGAGCACTCAATACGCCTGTCTCGACGGACTCGACGGCGACAGCTCCGAGAACCCCATAAACACGGCCATAATCGGCCTAAGCGTCAATCCGGCGACACTCTACGGGAATGCTTGCGAGGACTCGTTCATACAGGTGGATACCAATCTTGTTCCGGATGGTACTCCCATAGAATTCGAGATAACATTCTCCGGGAGCGGTCTCCCGCCTCAGTTGAGGGGATGCCTGTTCGACAGCAGCGTAACCGTCCAGGATGAATTCGCGTTTATTAATTATCTGGCGGGCGTGCTTATTGGTATAGGAGAAACCGCGACGGTTAATATCTCTGCCACGATACACCCGGTTGACGGCGATGAGGAAAGCGATTTTACCACTGTGACACTTGATGGCGTGGGAATAGCCCCTCCAACAGCGGGTCCAGTTACTGTCCCGGATGATCCAGGCGACCCGCAAGTCTTCTTGACACTCATTTTCAATACCATAGGAATTAAGCCGGGGACGTTGGCCGAAGTATCTCTCAGTAATCCAGCGTTGGGGCTATTCGAAGGTGGTTTTGACGTTGTGGAGGTGCCGGTCTTTGGGAGTATAGATGCGGGGCAATTTATAGTTCAATATAATGCATCTAATGGACAGGGTGGAACTCAAATCATCATTGCCAGAATTCAGCTTCAGATTCCACCTGAATTTTTTGCTGTATGTCCACTAATCTCGGATGAGGATGGATTGATTGAGGTCTCTATTGTCATTACCCAGTCGGTGGAGGTTGATGAAGAATAAATTTCGAC
>CADEFK010000035.1:1469-17325 GCA_902826595.1 uncultured bacterium
AGGTCTCTATTGTCATTACCCAGTCGGTGGAGGTTGATGAAGAATAAATTTCGACCCTGGAAGTGGGCTGAATAAATGATATAAAACCCCCAGACGGGTAGGTGAATTTTTCTGTCCAGTTATTCGATAGGTTTTTTGTTTCATTACTCCCCTATCACTATTTGACTTAATACCCGCCCTTTTTTACTATTTATTTTATAACTGTTTTCCAAGACGCTTAATTTTCGGTAATATTTATAATAAGTTGTGCCGGGTGATTCACGGGTTCCGGGATTTGTTCAATTATATAGGGTCGGAGGGGCGGATGTCCGTTGACGAAAGCGTGACAGAAAGGCTGAGGAAAGCAAGAGACGATTGGGAAAAGGAATACGATAGCACCGGGAAACGGGATGCCGATTACACCACAATCTCCGGCATGGAAGTGCCCCCCCTGCTTACGCCCCTCGACCTGAACAACTTTGATTACGACGGCAAACTGGGGTTCCCCGGCTCATACCCTTATACGCGCGGAATCCACAGCACCATGTACAGGGGCCGTCTCTGGACCATGCGCCAGTTCGCGGGCTTCGGGACCCCTGAGGACACCAACCGGCGCTTCAAGTATCTGATGGAGCACGGGCAGACCGGGCTCAGCACCGCGTTCGATATGCCTACGCTCATGGGCTACGACAGCGACCACGAGCGCTCGAGGGGGGAGGTTGGGAAGGAAGGCGTGTCCGTATCGTCGCTCGCCGATATGGAGGTCCTCTTCGACGGCATAGACCTCGAAAAAGTGACGACCTCGATGACTATCAACTGCAGCGCGAGCATCATATTCGCGATGTATCTCGTCATGGCCGAAAAGAAAGGTGTCAGCTGGCGGAAGCTGAGAGGCACACTCCAGAACGATATGCTTAAGGAGTTCATAGCGCAGAGGGAATGGATTTCGCCGCCCGAGCCGTCCGTAAAGCTAACGGTCGACATCATCGAGTTCTGTGCGGAGGAGGTACCGCAGTGGCACCCGGTTTCGGTATCAGGCTACCACATCCGCGAGGCCGGCTCGACTGCCGTCCAGGAGCTTGCGTTCACGCTCGCCGACGGTATCGCCTACGTGGAGGAAGGCGTGAAGCGCGGTCTCGAGGTTGACGATTTCGCCCCCCGGTTATCTTTCTTCTTCAACGTACACAACGACTTTCTCGAAGAGATCGCCAAATACAGGGCGGCAAGAAGGATGTGGGCGAAGATCATGCGCGGGCGCTTCGGGGCAAAGAGTCCGAAGTCCCTGATGCTCAAGACCCACGCCCAGACCGCGGGCGCAAGCCTCACGGCGCAGCAGCCGATAAATAACGTGGCAAGGGTGACTATACAGGCCCTCGCGGCCGTGCTCGGCGGGACCCAGTCGCTCCACACGAACTCGATGGACGAGACGCTTGCCCTGCCGACGGAGGAGTCCGTCACGGTCGCGCTCAGGACCCAGCAGATCATCGCCGAGGAGAGCGGCATCGCGAATACGATCGACCCGTTCGGCGGGAGCTACTTAATGGAATCACTCACTGACAGGATAGAAAAGGAAGCCTTTGATTATATAAACAAGATAGACGAAATGGGCGGAATATTCAGGGCAATAGAAACGGGCTATCCCCAGAAGGAGATAGCCGACGCGGCTTATAAATACCAGAGAGAGCTCGATACGGGTCTCAAGACGATCGTAGGGGTGAATAAATACAATACTGAAGGCGAAGTCACGATACCCACCCTTAAAATCGAGGAGATGGTCGAGACCGGGCAGATAGAAAAGCTGCGCGAGCTTAAGAGGAAGAGAAATAATAAAGCCGTTCGGGAAAGACTAAGCGATATCGTCACGGCGGCCCGGAGCGGAGAGAACCTCATGCCTTCTATCATTAATGCCGTGAGGGAGTACGCGACACTCGGGGAAATATGCGACATATTCAGGGAAGTGTACGGCGTTTATAGAGACCCCGGATATTTTTAACCGGCGTGCGGCGGGGTCCGCGGGCGTCTTGTCCTTAATACGAAAGCAAGAGGTGAATCCGGAAAAGAGTTACAATCGTTAAACGGGGTGTTCGATATGGGTCAGGGTTCGAGAGCAAGGATTCTAATTGGAAAGGCGGGCCTCGACGGTCATGACAGGGGCGTAAAGATAGTCGCGCGGGCGCTCCGGGACGCGGGATTCGAAGTCATCTATACGGGACTGCACAATACGCCCGAGGCAATTGTCGAGACGGCTCTTCAGGAAGACGTCGACGCCTTGGGGCTCAGCATACTGTCGGGCGCGCATAATTATATTTTCCCCGAGGTAATACGTCTTCTGGAGGAAAGGGGCATGGGCGGCGTTACGGTTTTCGGGGGAGGCATCATTCCTAAAGAAGACGTCGAATATCTCAAGACAAAGGGCGTCAAGGCTATATTCGAGCCCGGCGCTTCGACCGACGAAATTATTAACTGGGTAAGAGAGAATGTCGTTCCGAAAGCCTTATAGGACAGTCCGATGAAGTGCGCGAGTTGCGGCAAGGGCAAGGCGAAGAGGCATTGTCCCGCGCTCAGGGCGTCGATCTGCCCGGTATGCTGCGGGGAGAAGCGTGGAGTCGAGATAAAGTGCCCGCTCGACTGCGTCTATTTCGTGGAGGGTCAGAAGCACCGGCAGCTCAAGGTCATGCATCAGAGGCTCAGGAAGGAGGGCGCCGTCAATTATGTGCGGCGAGCGGAGCTATACAACCGGAACCCCGGGCTTTTCGCGAGGATTGAAAAGATATTCGCCGACGCCTTCCGCGCCAACAGGAAGCTCAGGAACGACGACGTGGTCTCCGCCCTCTCGCTCGTGAAAAGCACCCTCGATACGGAGAAGAAGGGCCTCATTTATCAGCATCAGAGCGAAAACAGCTATGCCAATGAACTGTCGACACGGTTACTGATAGCGCTGACCGAATTCAAAGACAGCGCCGATATCACAGAGGACAGGGTCACTATCGATTTCGCGTTAAGCGTCGTGGACGATTTTCTGAAAGAAGCCAAGTTCTATATGGAGAATGACTCGGATCTCCATAGCTACCTCGTGCATATATTGCGTTATCATCCTGAAGAGGACGTCCCTTCTGCCGGGAGGCAGAGCGAAATTATAATTACTCCCTGACACCGGGGGCATCTGGAAGGGGGGGACAGCTCTTATTTATTCTTGTTGCCTGCGGGCACGGTGTTGATGATCGCAGAGACGATGAAGGCGATCACGGCTACTATCGAAAGGATCTTGAAATACGACTGCCAGTTTATCTTTACTCCGAGATAGAAACCCGTACCGATAAATGAGAAAACTATTAACACCACCAGTATTGCGCCGGGTATGTTCTTTCTAAGCATATCGTATCAACACTCCTTATACTCTATATAATCCCCAGGAATCATTATATAATTCCCCGAGTGAAAATAATATTATCTGAATTTCCCCCCATATTCAACACCCGGCGTCGCGGTTCCGGGAATAAGCCCGCAATAGCGCCCTGGACGCGGGGGTTTGAACTTGATCGATAATATATGTAACATTACTGCATATTATTTTCTCTTACGGAACGAGACCCCGCTTGTCCTTAATAGATAATATAACAAACTACCCATCGAAGGTGACCTATAATTTCCACTGAATTAGAAATGAGGATTCCAAAACCGAAAGAAATTCTTAAGCTTTTAAAGAATAACTCACACCGTCCTATGAGGACCAAGGAACTCTCCAGGCGCCTCGGCGTGCCAAAGGAAGGGAGGCTGCTCCTTAAAAAGGTTCTAGGAAAAATGGTGACGGAAGGGAAGGTAGGCAGGACGAAAGGCGGGTACATATATACCGCCCCGAAGGAAGCCGCCGGAGTCAAGAAAGAGCCAGTAAAATCGGCCGCCCTCATTAAGGGTATGGTCAAAGGCGGCAGGATCGTCGGGAAATTCGTCAAGACCGGGAACACCGGCAAGATAATACCGAAGGACGACAGGATACCGCACATCCACCTGCAATCCCGCGAGATAAAGGATCTGAGGAACCACAGCCTCGTCGTATTCGAGATAAGCGGAGGGATCTCGACCAGCCGTAATGTAAAAGGCCGTATCGTAGACGTGCTCGGCAAAGCCGGGGACCTCGAGGTCGAGAAGAAGGGCCTGCTCGTGGAATACGAGCTTGAGGAAAAATTCCCGCCCGGAACGCTGAGGGAATTAGCCGACATCCCGGACGAAATACCTGAAAGCGAGCTGAAGAAGAGGGTCGACCTCAGGGAAGAAGTCATATTCACAATCGATAACGACGACGCCAAGGATTTCGACGACGCTGTCGGCATCACGAAGACTCACTCGGGATACAAGCTGCTGGTCTCGATAGCGGACGTCTCTCACTACGTGGGAGTGGGGAGCGATATAGATAACGAGGCGTTGGGCAGGGGGACGAGCGTCTATATGCCTCACATGGTCGTACCCATGCTGCCGGAAAGGCTTTCCAACGACCTCTGCAGCCTCGTGCCTTACAAGGACAGGCTCACGAAAACGGTCGAGATGGACTTCAACCGAAAGGGCCAGATGGTGGATTTCAAGATTTATAACAGCGTTATAAGGAGCGCGGCGCGGCTTACTTACTCGAAGGTCGCCGCGAGACTCGGCGATTCGGAGAGGGTGCCGCTAGAAGAGAAGCTCATAACCGAGAAGCTCTTCATTATGAACGAGCTTTACCAGCAAATAAGAGAGAGGAGGATTGAAAAGGGCGAGCTCAATTTTGACTTCCCGGAGCCCGACCTCATACGGGACGAGCTCGGAAGGACCGTAGACGTCGTGAGAACGCAGAGGAACCTGGCGCACGGGCTGATCGAGGAGTTCATGATCGCCGCGAATTCGGCGGTAGCCGAATATACGATTAAGGCCGAGGTCCCGTCCGTATACAGAATTCACGAAAATCCTGACGAAGAGTCCGTACTCGAACTCTCGGAGGGGTTAAAAAAACTGGGTTACTCACTGTCGGCCTCGGGGAAATTAGACACCCTTGATTTCCAGCGGGTGATCAACGCGAGCAGGGGAAGGCCCGAAGAAATGGCCGTCAACATGCTCATTCTGCGCTCTTTGAAACGGGCCGTATATTCGACCGAGGAAAAAGGCCATTTCGGGCTTGCTATAAAGCACTACTCGCATTTCACCTCGCCGATCAGGCGTTATCCAGATTTGATTGTCCACAGGATTACCAACTCACTGTTGAAACACGGCTCCACGCCATATGACAAGGAGTCCCTCGACTGGATGTCTGAACAGCTATCCAGGAAAGAGAGGACGGCTGACGAGATCGAGAGGGAGGCCATCAACCTCGAGAGGGCTTATCTTATGAAGTCCTATATAGGACAGGAGTATGAGGGGGTCGTTCTCAGCGTCCTGCCTTTCGGCATGTTCGTCGAGGTCAAAGAGGTCTTCGTGGAAGGTCTCGTTCCGAGGGACAGCGTTCCGAACTGGAGGAAGCGCTGGTTCGACATAGGCCAGACGGTGCGCGTGAAGGTAACCGCCGCAGACGTCGAGAAGAGACGCATTACCCTCAACCTCACGTCCTGAAGGAATGTTCGGCGACGATATTATCCCAAAGTAATAGTTGCGTGAATATGTATTCCGAATTCCGGCCAGCCCGTCAGATCTCTACGCCGAACAGGCCTTTAAGGGCGAATCCGAAGACGATGGACAACACGAGCACGATAACAAGCCAGTGCACGTGCCATTTATATATTTCAATCGACATCGCTGGGTAATCGATACTGATCCGCTCTACCGGTGAGTCTCCGGGAAGGGGACTGAGAGCGGGGTTGAGCAGTGTATCCGTGAAACCCGACACCGATGCCGACGCCAGCGGAGAGACCTGCACGAGACCCCTCTCGGAGACTATAACTTTCTGCCTGATCTCATCGCCCGGCACGTTAAATGTAAGAACCTGGTCCCCGTTTTCCAAGGCGCGTATCCTCCAGTCGATTTCATTCCGGTCCGGAATCCTCAGAGGCGGCGTCTCGACCGTGATGCCTTCTCCCGCCGTGAGTGTTATATCCGAAAGCGCAAGCCCGTTGTCTCGGAGCTTGAGCGAGACTATGGCTGATTCGTCCGGCTTGAGAGGCCTGTGACCGTACCAGCTCTCGAGCTGGATCAGAATCAGCGCGAGCGGAATCATCATGAAGAGCATGGGCTTGAGCGCGTATTTGATGTATCTGAGGTTGTAAATAAGAATATTCTTCTGGGCTGAAAGCACTATGCCGATCTCGTCCTTGAAAAGGCTGAGCTCGAAAATATGGGCCCTGATCCTGCTCTTGGCCTCCCTTATTTTCTGCTGGTCGGACGTGTATCGGAAGATTACGAGCATTATTATTCCGATCAGGAGCGAAAATAGTGCGAGCGACCATATGGGGTCCATGGCCTTGAAGGGTGTAATGACCAGGTTAAAGAATCCGCTTATTGCTCTGTTGAAACTCTGCATATCATCTCTCGCCGGATGTCTCTGAAACGGATTGCGTGTCTATTCGATGTACCCGAGGCCCTTTAGTCTCTTGGTCACCTTCTCTTCGTCTTCCGGCGACTGCTTCTGCCCCTTTTTTATTTCCCGTTCGAGCGTGTACGCGATGAATTCCTCAACGGAGGTATAACCGGCTTCCTCCGCGTACTGCTTGCATCTCTCGAGCAGGTCCTTGTCCAGTTTTATCTTAGATCCGCCGAACATCGATGTTCCTCCTTGATTATGACGCTAATTTTTTCCGGGATTCTCTTCCTTGAAAATACTATCTCCGATCATCCCTTCCTGTTTCGGTATTCCGAATTCCTCGAGGACCGTAGGCGCCAGGTCCGAGAGCGACGGGTTTTTCGATCTTATCTCCTTATTCGAGAGCAGGATTCCCGGTACGAGCGCGGCCTCCATGAGGTGGTCCCCGCTCCATTTCTGCTTGTTGTCCCTCAAGACCTCTCCGGGAAAGCTGCCGAGCACGGTTTCCCAGGAAGCGCGGTATCCTCTATTGTAACCCACGATCAGATCGGGTGCATCCTTAAGGTAAGGGCCGCTGTATATCTCCTCCGCCTTGTATACCCTGGATATCACCTGCTCGCCGTTTTTGGGGTCCCGAATGGAGAGGAGCTTCCCTGATATCTCGTCGAGCAGCCGTTCCCTGTCCCCCGGCTCGACTACCCCTTTGAATTCCCTTCCCTTTAAGTTTAGGAATAGGCCGTTGAACCCGACCCCGTAGGCGCGCGTCCTGCCCCAGTCGACGTTCTGGAAGAACTCGCCTTCAGTATCGTCGGTCAGGCGCGCGTATCCGTTGTCCTTGAGCCATGTGTTCAGATTAAATGCCCTGTAAAACGGGGCGAAACCGTGGTCGGAAAGGACGATAACGGTGGTATCGCCGTCGATCGAGTCGAGCACGCGTCCGAGCACGCCGTCCATTTCGACATACGCGTTCTCGATCACGAGCTTGAGCTTGCTCGCCGAATCATATGCCGGGTGATTCGGGTCCATAGTGCGCCAGAACATATGGGAGAGCTGATCGACCCTGCCTATATAGAAGAACAACAGGCCGGATCTGAATCTCTCGAGCTCGTAACCGAGCATATCCTGTTCTTCTCCGAACACTATGTTCGTCTGGTCAAGGAACTCGCCGTCCTCGAGCACGAACTCCGACAAGGCTTTCGAATCCTCGGGTATTCCCTGCGTATAGAATAGGCCAACGCTCTTTGCTATCTCGCCGGAGTAGTCCTTCGGCGTGGAGATCGGAATGGCCGGATTGGATGGGTCTATGTTTACCGGAGTGACGTACAGCTTGAAATTCGGCCTAACCTCTTTGAGGTAAAAACGCACGATGCCGCCAGCCTTCTGCAAATGGGGGAGCAGTTCGTAATTTATCCTGATCCAGTCGCTCCATTCGCCTTCCGTCAGTATGATCTCCTCGTCCTGTACGGAAACCTTCGCCACGGGGTTTTCCGGGTCTATAAAAACGGTGAAATCGACCCTGCTCTCGGGCGCGTCTCCTCTGAACGTATTTATCGGACCGGGGAGCCTGCCGCGGACCCTGTTCTTGTAGACGTCGACGGGAAAAACCTTGCCGCCCGAGAGATTCTCGAACTTGTCCGTGTCCTCGTCCGTATAGTAGGAATATGTACCGTACGTTCCCTGCATGTCGGGCGTTCCCATGCCCGAAATCTGGCGTGCCTTGTCGTCCGTGGTAGGGAAGTTCGCGGGCACCCTGAATACGGTGGTCTCTATTCCCTCCTCCGACAGGTATTCCCAGAACGCTTTACCCCGGCGCAGCAGGGAAACCTTGCCCGGCGACAGCGGCAGAACCCATTTGCCGATCTTGACGATCTTTGAGGCGGATTTGGTTTTCGAGGTCGACAGATAAGGGAAAATGTTCTCGGGGTCTCTGTGGATGAAATCGAATATGCCGTGCCCGCCAGGGTTCATGCCGGTGATAAAGTTTGACCAGGCGACAGGGCTTTGAGGCGGGACGCTCGTCGCGAGAGGTTTGAAGCCGCCTGACTCGCTGAGTTTTTTGAAATTAGGGAGTTTTCCCTCTGCCATAAGCCGCTTCAGAATATTCGGGTCCATACCATCGAACCCGATAATAATCATCTTCTTGCCCGTCCCGCCGTGCCCGGGAGACGTCGCCTTGTTTTCACCGCAAGCTCCCGATATAAGAATGACGGGGATAAACACTGAAAACAGTATCGCTTTACTCAGGCTGAATTTAGAACTCTGCATCATATTTTGCTGTCGTATTAACCTGCGTGTTATTGCACTCGGTTTCTCTCTGAAAAGTCCTCGCGCAGTCTTTTTTTCGGGATGTTAGACTGCCCTCGCGCTCTTCTTCTCCTCGTCCCCGAATTCGCCCCCGGTTTGCTTGGGAACGCCGGGCATTTCATCGAAGAGAGGCTTTCCTTTCATGTAGCCCGGGATCCCCACACCGAACAGCTTCATCACCGTCGGGGCCATATCGGTCAGGCCGGGGTTCTCCTTCATGATTTTGCGGTTTGAGAAAATTACTCCCGGAACTATTTTAGGGTCGACGCAGTGGTCGCCGCTCCAGTGCTTCGTATTATCCTCGAACACGCGCTCGGTCACGCGTCCCACGGCGCACGTCCACGAGCTTCTATACCCCGCGTTGTAGCCCACGAGCAGGTCCGGGGCGTCGTGTTTGTAGGGCCCCGTAGATGCCGCGTCGGTGTCTACTATCTCCCGGATCGACACATCTCCAGTCTCTGTGGCCCTGAGTTCGGTGAGCTTTCTGATGAGCTCGGACTTGAGGAGCGCTACGTCCTCCCCCTCCTCGACTATCCCTTTCATTTCCCTTCCCTTCCTATTGATGAATATGCCCGCGAGCCCCAGCGAAAATGCCTGCGTCCTGTCCCAATCTACGTTCTCGAACCAGTCGCCGCTCGTGTTTCCGCCGTCCTTGAGTTTGAGATACCCGTTCTGAAAGAGCCAGCTGTTCAGATTGACACCCCGCTTGAACTGGGTGAAACCGTGGTCCGATATCACCATCAGCACTGTCTTGTCGTCCGTGTATTCAAGGGCTTTTCCTATAAGTCCGTCCATTCTGACATACAGGTCTTCTATAACGTTTTTATATTTCGCGGTTTGCTTTCCCCTGTTCGCCGGGTGATCGTCGTCGAGGCAGCGGAAGAACATGTGCTGTACCCTGTCGGTCGTGTCGAAGACACATGCGCATAGCCCTCTCGGTGTTTTCTCGAGTGCGTTAAAAAACATTTTCTCCCTCTCCTCATAGAGCAGATAAGCCTGCTCCAAGAAGGCGTCTTCGTCTATTACTCCCTCGTTTAGCGCCCAGGTGTCTTCCGCGAGCCCGAGTGTGCCGAAAGAGCCCTGGAGCTTGGCCAGGTATATGGAGTAAACGAACGGGTGGGATATCGGGAGGGCCGGGTTTTCCGGGTCGATGTTGATCGGGGTTACGTACATATCGAAACCCTGGTCGAGCTCGTTAATGTAGAAGCGGCATATGCCGTGTACTTTTATGCCCAGACCCGCCGGGAAGGCGAGCCTTATCCAGGGCGAATATTTCCTCGGTGCAAGCTCGAAACGCTGGCCCGATATATCGATGAGCGCTTTCCCCGCGCCTCTGTCGATCTTTATCTTGAGCGGTATGGTTATTTCTTTTCCGTTTCTGACGAGGCTATTATCCGGGCCGTACAAGAGTGTGCTTATGACTCCGTTTTGTATTTCTACGAACCTGCTCACCCCGCCCGTCTCCACTTCGTTCTTGGTCGCGTCTGTCGTATAGTGGGCGAACGTACCCTGGGACCCCTTGAGATCGGGGACGCACATCCCTGAGAGTAAAACACCGTTGAATTTTTCGGGGGGGAAGGTAATCGGGACCCGCAGCACGGAGCTCCATATCCCGTGCTCGCCGAGTATCTTCCAGAAAGGGCGGCCCTTCCGAAGGAGCTTCATTTTGGGCTTGCCTAGCGGGATCATGTATTTCCCGATCGGGAGCACCTTGGAGGCTTTCCCTATTTCGGCCGAGGTGAGCATGGGCTGATACGTGCAGGGGTCTCTCGTAATGAAATCGAATATGTTGTGGTGGGAGGGGTCGACCCCGGTCATGAAAGACGACCAGGCGACCGGGGAGATGGACGGGTAACTAGTGGCGAGGGAGGCGAAGGTGCCTTGATCCCTCAATCTCGTAAAATTAGGCAGCTTCCCCTTCCGCATGAATTCTTCCGCAAGCTTGGGGTCCATTCCGTCGAGCCCGATTATTATCACGCGGGACACGCTGCTCTTCGTCCTCCTGCCACTCCGGAGAAGGGCCCTCAGCGCATAACGGAAAGGCCAGGAAAGTAGATAGAATATCGCGAGGGCGAACGTCACTATCAGTATCAGGAAGGAAGAGAGGAACGCGAAGCCTGCGCCGGGCCCTATGTAAGCATAGGCGCTGTCGGTAAAAGCGGCGGAGAGGGCGCAAAAAATAACGAATATCGCGGGAAGGTTTCTCAGATTATTCCTCGGCATTAACTTAGCTATTTTAATGAACTTTTTGTGTGATGTCATTCCCACAATATAATATGGCTGGTTTTTAAGGGGACCCTGCCTGCAAGCATTACTGGATGTAATTGAGCGCCTTCAGCTTCTCTATCTTTTCTTTGTCCAGGGCTGCCTTCTCGGTGCTTGAAACGCCGAGCTCTTTGGTCAGCATCTCCGATTTCCGATTATGGTTATTCATTATGTTTTTGGCCTGATCGGATTTCAACCTATTCCTTGAGAGGTCGAGCGGACTCTGCTCCCTCGGGTCGGTTCTCAGGTCGTAGAGCTCTCCCTGTCCGGTTACGAGGCTCTCTATGTATTTGCTGCCGTGAAATATTACCCCTTCCCTGTTTTCGTAGTAGAGAAGTCCCGTGCTCACCAGGGGCTCTTCGGCGAAAGAAGACGGGCTTTCGGTTAATAGCGGGGCCAGTGATTCCGCGGTTGCATGCCCGCTTTCGTTGGGGATCCGCGTCAACTCGAGCACAGTCGGCATCAGGCTCTGGGTTGTAACCTCGTCTTCCACGACTCGCGCCGAATGCTTCCCCGGCAGTTTGACTATGAGCGGGACGCGAAGAAGCTCGTTATATAGAGTATGGCCGTGCTCGAACCCGTCATGCTCCCAGAACTCTTCGCCGTGGTCGCTCGTGAGTATTATCAGCGAGCTCTTGTAGAGGCTTTCTTCCTTGAATGCTTCCAGCAGTCTCCCGAGGCTCGCATCGACGTACCTTACCTCGGCGTCGTAAAGCTCCTTTATCCATTTCCTCTGCGAGGCGCTGGGGGCGAAATGTCCGTCCCTGATTGCGGACGCGTTCCAGAGCTGATAACCGATGGAATCATCTGGCACTGCGTTTTTTGAGATGTATTCCGTTGGAGGCGCGTACGGAATGTGCGGGTCATAATAATGCACCCAGAGAAAGAAATCGGAGTCGCGGTTCTTGCCGATCCAGTCAATGGCCAGGTCGGTTAATTGATCTGTCGACGCGTATGGATTCATGGTGTTCGGGAAGCTCTTTTTAATCAGCGTCGCTCCAAACGAGTCGATAACCATTTGCCGTCTCGGGTAAAAATTGTACTCCAGAAAGCCCTGATCCATATTGAATTCGGTATGGAGATAAAAATTGTCGCCGATCGCCGCGGTGTAATATCCCGAGTCCCGCAGATATTCAGCAATAGTTTTGAATTTATCCGGAAGCACGGAATCGGAAGCGAATGTTCTATGAACGGTCGGAGAAACCCCGGTCATCATGGACGAAAAAGCCGGCAGCGTCCAGGGTGCGGCCGAGTACGCGTTCTTGAACAGGGTCCCGTCTTTGGCCAGGGAGTCTATATTTGGTGTAGATGTCGCGGTGCCGCCGTAAGAAGACAGCGCGTCAGCCCTGAGCGTGTCAATCGTTATCAATATCACTTGTTTGACCTTGTGATCGGAGGATGGCTTAAAGCCGCTTGCTGAGGGCTCGTAGGTTTTTTTCGTCATGAAAAAGAAGGCAGGGCCGGCGACAAGGGCCAGGAACATTAAAACGACAAGCGGGATCGTCGTATCGAACCCGGATTTTACCAGAAGAAAAAATAAACCGAGGGTCAGGATGACTATCGAGAAAAATCCCAGGGATAAATGATAAGCCGTTATCTCGCTGTTTTTGTTAAGCCAGATCATTATCATAATTATAGTCAGGATGAGCGGGATAAGGATGCTCAGCACGGAGCCCGCGAGCGCGCCTGTTTGAGACCGGTATATTCTTCTGGAGATGAAGTAGGATATAAAGAGCGCGAAGATGGAAATGACAATGAATACGAAGAGCTTCGTTCTGTACATGGTCCAGTAGGCGTCGAAATTGCGATAATTGAGGGAGATCAGCAATTCCGTGACCCCGATGCACACACCGAGCGATATAACGGCCGGTATCATGTCGAGGTTGAATCTCTTCACGAGCCTCGCTCCCGCGAGATGCCACGAGAGCAGAAGCAGAAGGAATGAAACCCCTGCGGTTACAGCTATAGGCAGGAGTATAGACCTGAACATCAGGAATTTGGTCTCTGTTGCGATTATCCCGATCGATGCATCGAGTATAGCGATCGATAGGGAGACTGCCAGAGCCGATATGATAATCTGTTTTGCCGAGTCGCTTGTTTTCCGCATTTCGCTATATTATTCCCTTCCTGTCCCGCCGTAGTCAATTAGTAACGAGCTTGGATTTTTCGCCGGGAATGTGCCTGAGTTTGAATTCTGATTTTCATCTACTTCCAGATCCTTTTGATTCTTCCGATGAGGCCGCCGTTCCCGGCGCTCGTGAGGCTTTTCCCGGAGGCTTCACCCTCGAGCTTCATCCCGAAGAGATCGAGGATCGTGGGAGCTATATCGTAAATCCCGATTCCGCCCCTGTATCCCTTCTCGAGATTCCCCGCCCTGCAGCCGTTTTCATCGAGTATGAATATCCCGTTCCAGTCGTGGTTGGCTTCGTCGGACCCCGTATCGTTTTCGAATGTGTATATGTTTCCGTGTCCGACGCTCCCGACGGATCGCCAGCCGAGCGCCCCGAAATAGACGATAAGGTCTGGAGGGACTCCGTTCGTTTCCCTGTAAATGTCACCGGGCCTGTATGCCCTGGTCCCGATATCTTCGCCGCCGGGCCCCGGTATCGCCTCGATCCTGCGCATGAGCTCCGTGCGGACCTTCTCATAGTCTCCCGGCTCTATAATCCCCTCGGGCTCCCTGCCTTTGACGTTCATGAAGAGGCGTCCGTAATACCCGCCGTCCCCCCACGCGAGCGTCTTCCCCCAGTCGATCTCCGCGTCTGCAATCCTCGTTTGTTCCGTGGGGTATTGCTTCAACGTCAGGTACCCTTCCCTGATGAGCCATTCGTTGAAGCATATCCCGCCTTCCATCTTCCTCGCGCCGTGGTCGGATACGACGATCACTACCGTATCTTCGGGAACGAGAGATAATAGCTCGCCTATTTCTCCATCACAGTATTTATAGTATTCCTTTATAGAGTTCTCGAAGGGATTGCCGGGCACGAACTTCCTGTGCTCGGGGTCTATGAAGCTCCAGAACCCGTGATGTATGCGGTCGACCCCCATCTCTACGAGCATAAAAAAGTCCCAGGGCTTCGTTTTTATGAGATGCTTCGCGACCTTGAAATGCTTTTGGGTCTTTTCGTATATCCTTCCGAGGAGCGCTTGCTTGTCGTCCGTCCTGAAGTTCTCGACGTCGAGCACGTATCCGCCCGAAACCTCCTCTACCTCGTCCTTGAGAGGGGCGGGGTAGGTGTAATTGCTGTCGGTCGACGGGGCGAGGAACCCGCTCACGACGCAGCCGTTTACCGGCCTGGGCGGGTATGTCTGAGGGACGCCCAGGAGGACTACCTTCTTCCCCGAGCGGGATAATATGTCCCAGACCCTGTCGCACTTTACTGCCGTCGCGTTCGCTATTGTGTATCCGTCGTAGGAGTGGTCTTTCCTGTTCCTGAAACCGTAGTACCCGAGCTCCCCCGGGTCCTTCCCGCTCATCATCACGGCCCATGCGGGGACTGTGATCGGGGGGTGGCAGGAGCGCATTGGTCCGTAAGTGCCATTTTCCATGAGCTTCCTGAGGTTGGGAAGCTCGTCCTTCCATCCGAAGACGAACCTCGGGTCGGCGCAGTCAAGCCCGATAATCAAAAGCTTCATTCACTGAATCCTTCTTCTGAGGAGGCCGAGCGCCGTTACAAAGACAGGAATCAGAAGGATCAGTAAATTTGTAAAGGCTGTACCCGCGATTCCGTTTCCGCCGGTGCCGTAAACGGAACAGCCGCCGCTGTCATCATCTTCTTCACCGGGCGGGGGCGCATTGACGCACTCGTTTTCGTCTTCACCGAGGGCTTCAGCAACCGCGGCGCAGGCATCGATGCTGCCGAACCCGGAAATGTTGTCGTAACCGCCGGGGAAGATGTCGTCCGCTGTGCCGGTGATAATATCCGTGACCTCCTCTACCTGCCGTGCGGATACTATCGAATCCGCTTCAGCCGAGGAGCTTATCACCGCTCCTGTGTCGAGGGCCTCGAGAACTAGTGCTGCCACGCCCGCCACGTGTGGAGCTGATGCCGAAGTGCCGGCGAAGTTGAAAAAACCCGGAACGCTCGTCGACACCCTGTTCGGGGCGACGATTGTGGGCGTGTCTCTGTCTTCGAGCAACGGAGCCGCGCGGCCGGTCTCTACGCCCGCGACAGTCACTACCGAGGGAAAGAATATGGACGAAGGGCCTTCCGAGCTGAAAAAGTCGACTTCTCCATCCACAGTCGCGCCCACCGCTATCACGCCAGGCGCGGCGGGATGGCCATATATGCTGTTTTCAGGAACGTTATATTCTACCGGCGTGCCGCCTAGGTTGAAGAATATCTCGAGAGTCTGGTCTTCCCCGCTGAATTTGTCGATTACTATGTCGAAGAATCCTGTGCCGGGCCCGTCATTGGAAACCCCGGCGACTTCAATCGGGTCGTCATCACCGTCCTGGGTGTCCGTGCTCGAATCCAGAATTTCAGCCGTGTCTGAATTGACGAGAAAAAGGTCGTAGTCGTCGGAGGCCTCGCCGAATGGGTTACTCCACTGAAGCACGACTACCGAGCTGCTGTTAGGTGGCAGCGCGATCGTCATCCCTACGTCGCTCCCTTCACCGGCCGCAAGCCCGAAATCATGGAGCTCCGTGTCCGGGTCGTCAGGCTCGGTTGGCAGAAATAGGGCCTGATAATGGGCGTCGCCGTCGTTGCCTGCCGACGAGACGTATATTATTCCGTTATCCACCGCCCCCGCGGCCGCCTGTGCGACTGAGCCGTCCTGGAAGAAGGGCTCTGCGAGAAACCCTATGTCATCTACTATTACGTC
>CADEFK010000035.1:17425-20085 GCA_902826595.1 uncultured bacterium
ACGAGCGGCGTGGAAAAATCCTCCGCGCTCAGGCCCTCGACGCCGTTTCTCAATGCCTCAGTACCAGCCATTTTATCAAGGACTTTCGTCAGCGTCGGGCTTATTTTAGTATTCGTGCCGGGGCTTGCTAGTCGTTTGCCGAAGTCTCTGCCGTCCGCGTCCTCGAGAGCGGACGTTTCCGGAATCAAATCGGAGGTCAAAGATGAAGTGCATATGATAAGCAGCGTAAACAGTGCTTTTCTCATTAGGTTATTTCTCCGGGGTCTTTATTGATTTTAATATTATAACCAATCGGATACCGCCTATACGGAATAATTTGTCACGGCCGGATTTCATTAATTATTCCTGATTTTAGCTGGTTACCAACACTTTTGTTAATGATATATCAAATATGGAGTCTCCGGATAAAAGCAGTGTTAGAAGTGCTCATTGGCCAACCCGTTAAACTGACGAATCTCTCGGTTAACTCGCCGGTATTATTAGAAATATGGGTATTAATGATAGGGAGTTTCGGCGAATGATCCTTTTTACTCCGGGCTCTAATTCATCAGGCGTTAAATCTAATTTCGGAAGGGGTAGGAATTGAGCCCGCAGATTCTTACACCTCTATCGATTTTCAAGTTCGGTGTATAGGTCTTATATTCTTTTCTTGGAACCTCTGTTGTGAGACTAGCGAATCTTTACAACTCGTTCTAATGTTTCAATTAGTTTGAATATCGATTTTAAGTCTAGGTCGTCAATTTCCTTTTTTCTTCTTACAAGGTGATACCATGAATGAGTTTTATCATTTGCGTCGTCCTTCAGTTCTTTCGAAACATTGCACAACTTTTCGACTGCTTTATTCTCGCTATCGAAATCGTTTTTCTTGCTTCTAAGATTTTTGAGTATATCTTCAAAATCTTTGAAACGAGCTCGTGCGGTATCGAAGTAAAGTTCTTTATTCTCTAGTATAGATTCTGGATACTTTTTTCTAAGTATATCTATTATCAAGTTCTCAATTATTTTTCGTGCTAGTATGTATACTGACGTATAGCATCCGGAAGTATAGGCTAGGTTGAGTTCATCAATATGGCCTTTTATGAAGTGATCGTCTGTTTCGTAGTCTATTATTCTTATTATTTTTCTTTTGGTTTTTTGTTTTTTCTGAGGTCTTATGCTTACAGTTGCTTTAGATTGTTTAGAACGAAGCACTCTCAATTGATCTTGTTGGGCCAGATCAAATGTTTTCTCGTATACTCTTGTGCCAATTCCTGCTTCTTTAGCAAGGAAAGCCAATGCTACCTGTGGTGAAACAAGACTTTTTGTGACATGGGCACTAACTAGTTTCCTCATCCTGTTAATATCGCCGGGATAACCCCTTTTTTCGGCTAGTTTTGCAAGGAGCTTAATATCGCGAACAGAAGTGAGTGGCATATTACTTTCTTCGCTTCGGGGTTAGGAGCGTTCGAATACTGCCTAGTGGCGCTCCGAGTATTTCGGCGATATCTTTAGTATCAAGCCCCATATCTGCAAGGTAGCGAGCAATATCGCCTGTACCCAGTTTACGCTTGGCTTTTGTACCAAATTCTTTATCACCTGACAATTGTCGAATGGTTAGAGAAATCAGTACACTTAGTTTTTTTGATATTTCTACTAATGTTTTTTCGTTCATTGTTTATCTCTCTCTTTGCACTCCCTTTAGCATTTCAACAATTTTTACTTTGCCTATATGCAGGCGTTTACAAATCACATCCATTGTTGCGCCACTTTTGTAAAGTTCTAATGCTAATAGGTGTTGCATTAGCTCAATTAGAGTGTCGAATTTTTCTTCCATGGTTTTGTTATTTTTTGACATAGACCTATTTCCTTATCTTTTTA
Organism: uncultured bacterium; assembly: GCA_902826595.1. GTDB lineage: Bacteria > Desulfobacterota_D > UBA1144 > Nemesobacterales > UBA2774 > 2-12-FULL-53-21. The sequence goes on from CADEFK010000035.1 coordinate 19,283, forward strand.
AAGTGCTTAACAATACGATTCACTCGGTGAATATCCACACCGACGATTTCTCGTATTTGATGTTGAGTGAGACCTGCGAGACCAAGCTGGACAATTAATAAGTCGCGCAGAAGATCCTCGCTGATTTGTTCTTTTTTCTGTTTTTCTGTTCTCATCATTATTCTCCTTTTTTCCGGTTCTTTCGGATTATAGAGAGTTCTTTGTTAATGTACATATTGTTTCGGCCTAGTATTTCAGCTATTTCGGCTGGTTTCATGCCCAGATCATCTAAAATCTCTATTTGTTGGCGGAGTGTTAGGGTCCGCTCGTCTTTTTTACGCAACAGCAGTGCAATTATTACTCTCAAAAGCCTATTTGTTGATTCTAACGTAGAATTATTCATAGAATTACTCAATAAATCAGATTATACCAGTATCGTAATAAGATTGCAAGGTAACAAAATAATGCTTTCATCCTTAAAAATAAGGATAATTCGTATTACCTATTATTCCATCTTATTGAAACTGTATTCTTTGGAAATGCCATAAGATTTTTTAGTCCTCTATATTTGGATTATTTGTTGAATGCATTCGCTAGGTAATGTAGCTTTTATAACTAATGACATATAAGGAAAGTTTTAACAAAAAAGATTATAAAGATGCATTACAGACCTTTGAAAAGCTTGTGATGGCAGCGGTCGTGTTTTCAGATGCTTCGGGAGGGATTTGGACATCGAATTTAGGTATTGAGGCTACTAAAATTTATACACGATTAACACTTAGCTCGATGACGATAAATTTAATCCTTCCAGAAAATAACATAAA
>CADEFK010000036.1:0-17657 GCA_902826595.1 uncultured bacterium
CATGCCATATTAGAACAATTGAATGTTTAAGATACAATGGCGAATAAATCTAAAATTACGGCTATAATTATCCATGTCCACTGTATGATATTATGACAGCAACGGCCTATATGGTTCCAGTGAAGAAATCCGGTCAGCCGGGATATGTTGTATCGTCTTTACGTATGAATCATTCTATGGTCAGACATATACCAAGCCCCCGGGTGACTAGATGAATAGAAAGTACTTATTAATCCTCGTTTCCGCGGCCGTGATCGTCCTGCTCGCGTATCTGTTTCTGATTCCCAGGGGAGGCGGAACGGACGAGACCGCGAAGGTCGAGAAAAAGAGGTACATCAAGTCCGTATACGCCTCAGGATACGTGGACAGCGTAAACAAGGTCCAGATCAAACCGGAGGTTTCAGGATATATCGCGACCATTAACGTGAAAGAAGGGGACAGGGTCAGAAAAGGCGAGGTTATCGCCACTATTAAGAACGATAAATTACAGGAGCAGCTCAGGGAGATATCCGCAAAACGGGAGCTCATAGAAAACAGAATGAAAGAAGACTCCCCTTTCTTGAACGCGCTCAAGGACGAGATAGCGATATGGAAGATGAACACCGAGATAGAGAGGAGGAACTACGAGCGGAGGGAGTCGCTCTACGCGAAAGGAATTATTTCGAAAGAGGACTTCGATAAATCGAAACAGGGCCTCGAGGTGACGGAGAAGACCTACACAAAGACTGTCGAGGGCCTGAACGACCAGCTAGCCTCGCTAAAGTCGGAGCTTGACTCCCTTACGGCGTCCGAGCAGACGGTCGTGCGCGAGATGGAAAAGCACGAGATAAAGTCCCCCGTGGACGGCGAGGTGCTGAGAAAGTTCGCCGAGGAAGGGGATTACGTAAACTCCGTGCTCAAGGACGACATACTCTTTTCCATAGGCAACCCGGGAGCGCTCGAGACCGTGCTGTCGGTGGACGAGGAATTCATCCCGCTCATCAAGCCCGGAGAGAAGGTGCTCTTAACCACGGACGCCTATCCCGGCAAGGTGTTCGAGGGCAAGATAAGGGTAATAGAGAGGGAATCGGACAGGATATCCCGGACCGTGAAGGTCAAGGCCGACACCGATTATCCGCCGGACATACCCGTCGGGATCACAGTCGAGGCGAATATCGTCATTACGGACCGGGAAGGGCTTTTCATATCGAAGGAAGCCTATAAGGACGGATACGTCGAGGTCGTAAAGGACGGCAAGAAAGTCAGGGTTCCCGTCGAAGCGGGGGTGGAGGAAGACAGCTTTATCGAGATCAAGGACGGGACCGGCGAAACCGGGGAGACCCTGACCCCTTGAGATCCATTCTGTTCATAGCGTTCAAGCTCCTGACCGAAAGAAAGAGGCAGGCGCTGGTCTCGACCCTGGGCGTGGCGATCGGAGTCGCTGCGTTCATAGCCATGAGCTCCGTCATGAACGGGTTCCAGATCTATTTCATAAAACAGGCAGTTGATATAAACGCCCACATAACGCTCAAGATAGAAGAAACCGACGACCCCGACAGGATACTGAAAGCAGTCTACGGCGAAAATATCGTCGCAGACGTCCTCGGCTCCAAGCCTAAAGACCTCAAGGACAAGATAATCGGCTACAAGCATTACCTTGATAAATACGAAAAGGACGACAGGTTCATCGGCATTGCCCCCCACCTCACCGGGCAGGCCATCGTGAATTACGGCACGAAAGAAAAGAGCGCGACGCTCATAGGCATAGAACCCGCTCTCGAAAGGAGGGCGTCGGTTGTCGACGATTATATCGAGTTCGGGAACCTGGACAAGATAGTCACCGACAGGAACAGCATAATAATGGGAAAGCTCCTCGCGAGGGACCTCGGGATAAAGGAGCCGGGGAAGAAGGTCACTCTCGTATCGCCGAGCGGGGGCATATACACGCTCAAGGTGGTGGATTTCTTCAATTCCGGAATAACGAGCCTCGACCAGTCGAGGGTCTACATTAACCTCCGAACGCTCCAGGCGATACTCGACAAGCCCAGCCAGGTGAACGAGCTCATAATCAGGGTAAAGGACGTCGATCAGGCGGAGAGTCTGGCCGGAGAGATATCTGAAGATACCGGGTACTACGCCGAGAGCTGGCAGAGGGCTTTCAGCAATTTCCTCCAGATATTTAAAATGCAGAACTGGATAACATACATGATGGTGTTCGCCATTCTGATCGTCTCCGCGTTCGGTATCTTCAACATAATGATGATGACCGTTCTCGAAAAGAAGAGGGACATAGCGATACTCAAGGCGATCGGGTACGAGGACGGGGAAATAACGAAGATGTTCGTATTCCAGGGGCTCCTGGTCGGCCTCATAGGCGCACTCCTCGGATGTCTCCTCGGCTACCTGATCCAGGTATGGCTCGCGTCTCTCAAGTTCGATCTGGTGGGAATAATCAGGGCGAGCGGCTTCGTGCTCGACAGGAGGCCCAGGTATTTCGTCCTCGGCTTCATATTCGCCATGGTATTCGCGTTCTTCGCCTCGTTCTACCCGTCCTGGAGGGCCTCCCGCCTCTTCCCGGTCGACATCTTCCGGTCAAGCGTATGAGCGTAATACTCGAAGGCAGGGACATTAGGAAATCGATAGGCGAGAACGATATACTGAACGGGATATCCATTCAGATATCGACGGGGGATTTCATAAGCATCGTAGGCGCCTCGGGCTCGGGCAAGAGCTCCCTCATGTACATACTCGGCCTCCTCGACTCGCCCACTTCGGGGGAGGTTATAATCGACGATAAAAAGGTCGATTTCGGCGACACGAAGCTGCTGTCGAAAATACGGAATAAAAAGATCGGCTTCGTATTCCAGTTCCACTACCTCATCACCGAGCTCACGGCCTACGAAAATATACTGATACCCATGCTGAAGAACGGGGTAAACGACAGGGAGCGCCTGAAGCTAAGGTCTTATGAACTAATCGAGAGCCTCGGGCTCAAGGGCAAGGAAGGGAGGAAGCCCTATCAGCTTTCGGGGGGAGAGCAGCAGAGGGTGGCTATCGCGCGTGCGCTCGCGAACGACCCCGAGATAGTCATGGCGGACGAGCCCACGGGCAACCTGGACTCGAAGAACTCGGCCATGGTGATGGACGTATTCCTGGAGCTCAACGAAAAGGGCAGGTCCATACTGATGATAACCCACGAGATGTATCTCGCGAAGGAGACAAAAAAAGTCCTCGAGATAAAAGACGGCCTCATGGCGAGCTGACGTAAAAATTAACAGGGCGGATTCGATTGAAAGCCATGATTCTCGATAAGATTGTCCCGCTGCGCGGCCGGAGAGAGCCGCTCCGTCTTTCGGACGTGACGGAGCCTTCACCCGGACCGGGAGAGGTGCTGATAAGGATCTCCGCGTGCGGGGTCTGCCGCACGGAATTGGACGAGATAGAGGGCAGGACCCCTCCGCCGAAGCTCCCCGTGATACCGGGGCATCAGGCGGTCGGCGTCGTGGAGAAAACGGGCCCGGGCGTGACTCGTCACGCGGATGGGGACAGGGTCGGAGTGGCGTGGATATTCTCCTCCTGCGGCAATTGCCGGTACTGTCTCGAAGGGAACGATAACCTCTGCCAGGAGTTCAGGGCTACGGGCAGGGATGCCGACGGGGGATACGCCGAACACTTGATTGCGAAGGAGGACTACGCGTTCCCGATCCCCGATATATTTACGGATTCGGAAGCCGCGCCGCTTCTCTGCGCGGGAGCCGTAGGGTACAGGTCGCTCAGGCTCGCGGGTATTGGGGACGGGCAGAGCCTCGGGCTCACGGGGTTCGGAGCCTCGGGACACCTGGTACTGAAAATGGCGCGCCATTTATACCCGAATTCCGGAATATACGTATTCACCCGGAGCGCCTCCGAAAGGGAGTTCGCGGTGGCGTTAGGCGCGGTGTGGGCAGGGGATACCGAGGAGCTGCCGCCCGTGATGCTTGACGCAATTATAGACACGACTCCCGCGTGGAAGCCGGTGCTCGCGGCTCTTGAAAACCTCAATCCCGGCGGGAGGCTCGTGATTAACGCGATAAGGAAGGAGGACGCCGATAAAGACTATCTGCTCAGGCTCGATTACACGGCTCACCTGTGGATGGAGAAGGAGATTAAATCGGTCGCGAACGTGAGCAGGAGGGACGTGAGCGAATTCTTCTTGCTCGCGGCAGCCGCGGGAATCAAGCCCGAGGTGGAGGAGTATCCGCTCGAAGACGCTAACCGTGCGCTTCTCGATCTCAAAGCCGGGAAAATAAAAGGGGCGAAGGTGCTCGCGATATGAAACGGCGCCCGCACTGTGAGTAGAGACTAAGGGCGGCTGGTCTTATAAAGTAAAAGGTATGGCGTCCGGGATCAGGTCCCTCATATTTAATGTGCCGATGATGACGCCGTTTCTTACGTACGTCTTTCCGCCGTTACGCTCGGGTATCTCCCGTAAATAGGTAGTGATATCGATTCCGCATACGGACCCGTCTTCATCGAAGACCGGTCCCCCGCTCATACCGTTCAGCGAAGAATGCTCCGTGATGAACCCGGTCTGCGTCCCGTGATTGATCGCGGCTTCGATGCTGTCGATGATCATGGTCGGCTTCCAGTATTGTCTGACGTTGCTTAAATTCACCGACTCGTCCGGGTTTATAATCAGCTCGGCAAGCGGATAACCGCTGAGACACACCCCTTTGCCGGGACTCGAGTTTTCCTGGGTGAATCTCAGCCCGGGCAGGGGGGATTTTGCCACCTTGCCTATGTAGATATATTTCAAATCGTTCCTGTAGACCTCTTCGATTTCTACGGGGTGGTCAAGCGCGGCGTGGGGCAGGTTGCCCGCATATAAGAGCTTCGCTCCCGAAGGTATGTCGGTAGTTACGTGCGTCGCCGTTAAAAAATGTCCCTTGTCGTTTATAAAAAATGCGGTGCCGGAGATGCCGACCGTCGTAAGGCCGTTCACACGCAGTTTATAAAAAACAGGAAAGATGGACCTGGAAACTTTTGTTATCGCTGTCTCGTACATCGATTGATTCTCTCTTTTTGCCATGTATCCGGCTTAAATTCTTAAAGAGCCCGCTTTAATTGACCGGCCATTATCTTCACGTCCGCCAACCCCTCATTCATTTCTATCTGCGGTTTCGTAGCCTGCTTGTTTGTTTTCTTTTCCTGCTCCTGCTTGTAGTAGGCGTTCTGGTCGTGATACAAAGCCCCCTCCGGGAGCCATTCCCAAAGCTTGCCGAGGTCCTTTTTGACCATGTTCATGTAAAACTCGGGAAGGACGCTGGTCTCACCCTCGAAATAGTCCCTGAATGCCCTGTCTTCGTCCAGGAGGCGCCTGATCTTTCTGTAGAACCTCATCCTCCCGAAACCCTCCGTCGACACGGCGCGCATGAGGTTCATCCATGCCGGTATCCTCGAATTAGTATTACGGAAACGGTTGATGATCGAAGGCCATGAGAACGAATGCTCGACCAGGTCGATCAGCCTGTCGTAGAATTCGGGCCACGTGCTCGTTTTCGGTTTTACGTTCATGGCGTGATTATTGTTAAGGAAATGAAAGGGGAATGGAAGGACACGTTCCTGCCCCTGGTATTCCAGGTTTACCGGGGCCGCCTTCCCGAAAGACGTCAGGAGCGGGAAAGCCGGGAAAGCCGCGGGCGACATATCCACGAATTTCTTCGTCAGCTCGAAAGACTCCGGCCCCTCGTCGCAATCGAGGCCGAGGACGAAGTTAGTCTGTATGTAAGGCACGTATCGGAGGATCATGTTGACGTGCTCGGATACGGTATTGAGCTTGTCCTGCCCCTGTTTGCTTCCCGTCTTGGATTTGTTGCCCATCCCGTTCCAGGACTCAATACCAGGGAGCACCGCCTTGAAGCCGTTATGCCTGAGCCTCTTCAAGTGGGGCTCCGACAGGAGAGACAGGCTGCTCTCCGCGATAAAATCAATGCTGTTAGGCTCGACCGCCTCTTCGAGGGTATTCATATAATCGTCGAACCTCACCCCGAAGTTCGGGTCGTGCCAGCTTACCAGGGGGCGTTTGTACTTCGTCAGGAGGAACCTGAGGTCGTCCCTTATTATATCGAACCCGAGGGTCTGGTAAGGCTGCTCGGCGTCGATGCAGAAGCTGCAAGTATAAGGGCAGCCCACGCTCCCGATCATCGGGACCACCTTGATCCACGGGGCCTTATCGAGCGCCTGGGATATAAATTTCCATCTCTCCCTCACGCCCGGCAGGGTCGAGGGTTGTTTAAGGGCGGACATATATACGCCTTCTTCCTTGTGATGAGCAATGTCCTCCAGCACGTCCCTGCAGATATTCTTGTCCGTGAGCCCGAGCACGTAGTCAAAGTACTTGCGCGCGTCTTCCGGATAGCAGCGCGCGTGAGGGCCGCCAAGGACCGTTACCACGCCTTCCGACCTGTACTTGTTGCTGAGGGCGTAAGCCTGAATTGCCGATTGCGTGAACGAGCTGATGAAAACGAGATCGACGTCCTTCGGGACGTCTCTTTCCAGATTCTCGATGCCGGTGAATAAGAACAGGGTCACCTCGTGTCCGAGCTCCTCGCACCAGCACGCGATGACCTGCGGCATAATGCCGGCAAGGTTTGCGTGCATGAAGCGCGCCCATAGCGAGCTGTTTGGCGATTTCGTTATGAAGTCTACTATTCCGATTCTGAGCTTACGCAAATTTCACCTCATGTTAATTCCAGATTTATAAAGAACAGTCGATACGGCCGGCGGGGTCGAACGAGACTCCGCCTGATAAATCCTCTCCGCAAAGAAACCCGCAAAAGAGTGAAATACTTAAAGATAATCAGGCCATTCCAAACCATATAAACGTTAAACTGACTCCTTATGGCCTCATGTGGATTAAATAAAAGAGATTAAACAAAAAGGGGTGAACTGAAGAAATGTCCGGAGGGAACTTTAACTGTCTCGAATTCCGCAGGCTTATTTTTATCGGATCCGCCCTTTTCAGTTATAAAATTTATGCATTTTAAGGATAAACTATTCATACGGATTAAACAATAGAGCGGTAAATTAATATATACGGATGTCCGGGCGCAGCGGGGCCGGTTGTTTTTCAGCTTGAAAAATCATATGAATGGCATCGCGCGGAATTGCGGTTAGATTATTTGTAGCTGTTTATGCACGCTTCGGCACTGGCGAATAAAAGGAGACGGATCTCGATTGCAAAATTCTCAATACTTTGTTCTGGAAGACCGGAGTGCCCGGGGCGACGTTCTCGAGCGGATGAAAAACGGCCTGCCCCTGACCGGGGACCGAAAGGCGGAGAAGAAACAGCTCTTCCTCGACACATACGACCACAGGCTCTTCAAGAAGGGTTGTCTCCTTACGAAGGAAGACGGCCGCCTGATACTCCGGGATACGGGCGACGGTACGAGCCTGTCTTTAGATCTCGATGCGGAGGGCGGCATGCCGAGATTCTGGCGGGACTTGCCCGAGGGCCCCTTGAGGGACAACCTCCGCTCCGTGATAGACGTCAGGGCGCTAATGCCCGTAGTCGGCGTCGAGAGCCGCGCAGCGCACCTGAACCTGGAAAATGAAGACGGGAAGACGGTCGCCCATGTTAATTTTGAGGACGTGGAGGTAGGCGGCGACGGAGCGGACAAGAAGGTCATTCACCTGCTCGAAGCGCTCCCCATGAGGGGCTATGCGGAGGAGTTTCAAAAATTGACCCGATATATCTCAGACCTTGGGCTCGCGCCCGCCGAGGGGAACATATTTTCGATCGCGCTCGGAGCGGCGGGAAAGAAGGCGGGGGCCTATACGTCCAAGGTGAGCGTCGTACTAGATACCGGTATGCCTTCGGGCAAAGCCCTCAAAGTGGTACTCTCGAGCCTTCTAGAGACGATGAGGAAGAACGAGGACGGGATAGTTAACGATATAGACACGGAGTTCCTGCACGACTTCCGCGTAGCGGTGAGGAGGACGCGCTCGGCCCTTGCGCTCATGAGGGATGTTTTCCCCGAGGGCGTTAAGGAGAGGTTCAAGGCCGAGTTCTCGGGTATAGGCAGGAAGTCGAACGAGCTCCGGGACCTCGATATCTATCTCCTGAGACGAGAGGAGTACACCGAAATGCTTCCGCCCGCGCTGAGGGCAGGTCTCGACCCCCTGTTCGATATCATCGAAAGGGAGAGGGAGGAGGCACACAGGGAATTCGCGCTCGAGCTCGCCTCGGACTCATACAGGCGGAGCATCGAAGCATGGGAGGAATTTCTCCACCGGGAGGAGCCGTCCGGAGACGCGCTGCCCGGCGCGGACGCGCCGGTGATTGGGCTCGCCAAATTACGCATACGTAAAAGGTACAGGAAGGCGATCAAGCTCGGCAAGTCCATCGACGGGAGCTCTTCCGACAGGGACCTCCACACGCTCAGGATCGAGTGCAAGAAGCTCAGGTACTATCTCGAGTTTTTCGAATCCCTCTTTCCGGCCGACGAAATAAAGGAAGTCATAAAACACCTGAAAGCGCTCCAGGACAATCTGGGCGATTACAACGACATGCACGTGCAGCAGGAGAGGCTCAAGGGTTACATTTCAAAAATGGACGCCTCAGAAGACGAAGGCAGGGAGAGCATCGCCGCTGCGGGCGGACTCATATCGGAGCTCTACATGAAGCAGAAGCAGATAAGGTCGGAGTTCCACGGCAGGTTCGAAGAGTTTGCCGGTGAGGAGATGAAGGAGCTGTTTGATGATTTATTCTCAGGCAATTAGAGTATTCGCCCTATGATAACGCTGGCCCTCTACAGCATGAAGGGCGGTGTCGGCAAGACGGCAGCGGCAGTTAACCTCGCTCACCTGGCGTCGGCCGAGACATATCGTACCCTCATCTGCGACCTCGACCCTCAGGGCGCGTCGTCCTATTATTTCAGGATTAAGGCCGCCCGGAACTTCAATTCGAGCAAGTTCGTCAAGGGCGGCAGGTTCATAGACGAGAACATCAAGGGTACCGACTACCCGAACCTCGACCTTCTGCCTTCCAAGCTCTCGTACCGGAACCTCGACCTGGCTCTCGACGATATGAAGAATTCCAAGTTCCGGCTCCAGAGGATTTTCCGGGAGATCGAGCACGAGTACGATTATCTTATCCTCGACTGTCCGCCCGGCATATCTCTCGTCTCGGAGAACGTTTTCAACGCGTCCGATTACATATTCGTTCCTCTCATACCGACAACGCTATCCGTCATGACTTACGAAAAGCTGCTGGAATTTTTTACGAAGAAGGAATATGACGCGGGCAGGCTCTACGCCTTCTTCTCAATGGTGGAGTCGAAAAAGAGCCTGCATAAAGAGATGATGGAGAAGATAGAGTCTGGCGGGCAGAACATACTCAGGACCCGCATACCGTACCGCTCGGATATAGAGAGGATGGGCGTCTACAGAGAGCCCGTGACCGCTTTTCTACCGCAATCGGATTCGGCGAGGATCTACGCCGGGCTCTGGGAGGAGATAAGGGGGATAACGGGGATGGGCAGGGCGGAAGGGTGACTTTTCTGTCTTCGCGAGGCTGTCTTATAGCCGTGGCGATCTGTCTTTGTTCTTGAGATTGCCGCGCACCGCTAAGTTCGTTAGCTCCGCTCGCAATGACAAATAATTGTAGGAGCGGCTTCCAGCCGCGATCAATGTAAATCTAAAAACTAGATGCCGATAAAAACATTCGGGAATGACACCAATAAAAGATGAGACTCCCCCTATGACTAACGAGATAGAGAGGAAGTTCCTCGTGAAGGAGATGCCAGCGGGTCTCGAGAACTACGCGTCGAACTATATATCTCAGGGCTATCTTGCAGTCACCGAAGGCGGCACCGAGATCAGGATACGCCGGAAGGGGAATAAGTATTACGAGACCGTGAAGTCCGGGGAGGGGCTCAGCAGGAAGGAGGCCGAGGCCGAGATCGGCAGCGATGCGTTTCATGCCCTCTGGCCTCTTACGGAGGACATGAGAGTGGAGAAGACCCGGTACGAGATACCATACGGCGCTCACCTGATCGAGCTAGACATTTACTCGGGCGCGCTCGAAGGGCTGCTCGTGGCGGAGGTAGAATTCCCGTCCGTGGAGGAGAGCGCGCGCTTCGCCCCCCCGGATTGGTTCGGGAGCGAGGTTACGAGCGACAAGAGGTACGCGAACAGGGGTCTGGCTCTTTACGGGAAGCCCTGCGATTAACTCCGCTTGAAATCATTGCACTGGCGGAGAATTTTACTCATTTCCTCTGGATACGCGGTTCTTTTAAGATTATAATCAGTCGAAGTCGTACGAGACTTTTCCTTTCAGAGGCTTGAACTTTGCTTCAAGGAGGATATCAGAGATGCATCGTATACCACTATTATCACTGATTATAATATCGGCAATGTGCATCTTTAGTTCGACCGGGGGATATACGGCTTTAGCCTGGGAAGAGGAAATAGTGGTGTTGCCTGACCTCTACGGCGCGATCGCGTTCTCGCCGACCACTGCCGCCCACGGGTACAGCTTTGACTATGCCAACCGGGCGGCTGCCGAGAGAAAGGCAATAAACGAATGCGAAAGGCATGCGGGCAGCGGCGACTGCAAGGCGATCTTGTGGTTCAATAACGCCTGCGGGGCGCTCGCGGTCGGAGACACAGGCTACGGGAGCGGCTGGGGGACGGATATTCAATTCGCTTCGCAGTACGCGGTTGAATCGTGCGAGGAATTTGGCGACAACTGCAAGGTCGTCCGCTGGGTCTGCACGAGCAGCGCGCTTTAGGAGTAGAGCGTATACCTTTGCTGTCATTTCGAGTGCATACGAGAAGTCTATGATTTTTTTTGGCCCCCTCCGAACGGGTCTTTCATATCCGGGTGCCAGAGCTTGAAGTGATCCTTGTGGAGGTCGGTGTAGGCTCCTTCGGTGTAGTACTTGTCGTAGAATTCCAGATCCAGATGGTGCGCCTGAAAGACGAGCCTCGTGAACATCGGGTCGAGGAAAGCCGGGAACCTCCCGTAATTCTCATAGACGTAAGTGCAAAAGTCCTTGACTATCTCTATCCTGACCTCGCTCGGGTGGTATTCGTCGGCGAGCACGCCATCGGGGTTAAGGTAAGGGTAGGGGTTATCTGCCTCCCAAAATCTACCCCTCGCCCGGAGAAAATTATCGACCGCCTCGCCCATGTCCGCGACGTACGGCGGGCAGAGGGCCTCGAATACACCGTCCCTGCCGACGGGCACGGGGGGCTTTGCGCTCCTCACTGTCTTCTCAGGCCTCGTGAACCTGAACCCGAGCCCCTTGTGATCCGGGTGAACGCCGAGCGCGTAATGCGGTAATAGTCCGGTAAAAGCCCAACCGCCCAATCCCAACCCTTGCAGCGCGAGGTTCATGTTCTGGCATATAAACGCCTGCTCTACGTTGAGGGTCGTCAGCACACGGAGCTCCAGATCGAATAGCGAAAGCTCGACGTCTTTTCTTATGTATCCTTTCTCGATCCACTTGTCGAGGCCGCAGGAACGCCCGCCGTTTAACTCGTCGATGATGTTGAACCCGTATTTCGCGCCGAAGTATATGAAGAGGAGCACCATGTACTCGACTGTCGTGTTCGTAACGGGGACGAAGAACGTGGTCCCCGGCTTGTTGCAGTTCCACGCGTTGAAGTCGAAGAGTCCGGGCTCGCCCTTGGGGAGGTCGGCGCGTCCGTCATCGAGCTTGACGAGGCTCTTCCTGAATAGCTCCAGCACCTTCGAGAGCTTCTCGTCGTCTGTCATACCCTGGAATATGAGGCTCCTTCCTTCGTCGGGAATCACGTCGTGGAGCCTCACCATGTATACGCCGCTGTCGTTCGTGTAGAAGAGCTCCGTAGAATGCGAATTGCAGGAGCATGGCCAGCTCCTCCCCGTCCACTGGAAGAGCCACGAGATGCCCGTGCGGGGCAGGTCGCCGAGCGACAGGCCTGTCATTCCCGTCCCGGCCCATATGAGGAACGCCTCTTCCAGCTCCGAAAGGGGCACGGGCGCGTGGCGGGACTTGTGCGCGAGTGTGCCTTCCTTTATCTCCATCCCGAGGCCGAACCTTCTCGACCGCCTCGTGAATATGGCGTCCATGAATCCGAATCCAAGCGCGGCTTCGAGTCCTTCGGGGATGCTCATAACGGTCTCCTGTTCAGCAGTTGAGAATAGGATTACATGATTATGGGGTGATTGGGAATAGGGGGGATAATGGGGGAGATACGGCATGCATTGACAAGCTCGGAGATGGAAGTAGCTCTCGCAAGTTAAGAGGGCTTTTTTACATGCGTACTATTTTCATTACATATGGTCGACATAAGTATAATTATCGGCGCTATGCGTGGAAAGCACGTCCGATGGATAGAGTCATTCCCTAAATTGATCGGAGGTATCTGATTGACCTACTTGGATAGGGCGGGTTTGTCGCGGGCTCAGCTGTCCCGGCAGTCTTTGCAGACGCCGTTCAAGAGTATCGAGTAGCCCTTGATGTGGTAGTCACCGAGGGTCTTGTCGGATACGTCGAGCGTCGAAAGCGACTCGTCGTATATGTCCTCGACCTTCTTGCACTCGATGCACACGATGTGGTTATGCGGGGTGAGGTTTGCGTCGTAGCGTGCGGCGTTGTAGAGCACGTTCACGACGGATATGAGTCCCAGCTTCTCGAAGGTCTCGAGAGTCCTGTAAACAGTGGTCAAGGAAATATTCGGGTAATAGTCCTTTATCTTCTTGTAAATCGTTTCCGTGCTAGGATGCTGATCGGTCGACGCAAGCTCCTTATATATGGCAATCCTCTGCGGAGTCACCTTTATACCGAGCTCCTTGCTCCGGTCGATAAACTCGTTCACACGCTCCCTTATCATCTCTTCGTTGATGAAACTCATGCTGTGCTCCATGGGCATTAATTATACATGATAAAACATCCCGCGTAAGAAATCAATAAGGCACAGCCATTAATGGATAAATTATATCCCGTCCCCCGTATATGGCCGGGAAAACTTGCATCTATCCGCCCGAGCCTGTTAACTTGTAATGGTGAAAAGCCTCGAAGTCATCAGAAAGCACAAGGTCTTCGCCGTGATACGGGCGGAGAACGTGGAGTCTGCTCTCGACTTCGCCGAGGGCTGCATAAAGGGCGGGCTCAGGCTTATAGAGATAACCTTCTCATTCCCGGGGGCCGACGAGGCTATATCGGCGCTTAACAGCAGGCTCGGCGTGCTCGTAGGCGCGGGGACCGTTCTCGACACGGACATGGCCGGGCGGGCCCGCAAGGCGGGGGCAGCTTTCATTGTATCTCCCCACACGGATAAGGACCTTATCGGATATGCGAAGGATAACGGCATGGTCTCCATTCAGGGCGCGTTCACGTCGTCAGAGATAGTGAACGCCTGGAAAATGGGGGTGGACATGGTCAAGATTTTTCCCGTGAGCGCCGCCGGGGGGGCGTCCTACGTAAAGGCGATAAAGGAACCCCTGCCTTTCGTCGACATCATGACCACGGGAGGGGTAAGCCTCGATAACTTCGCCGACTTTATCAGATCGGGGGCGTCGGCCGTGGGGGTATCGAGTGCCCTTCTCGGGAAGGGCGGGAAGATAGACCCGGACGTCATAGCGGAGAACGCGTCTAAATTCGCCGCCAAAATAAGGGAGCTCGACAAGGGGTGAGCGGGCGGCATTTGCAGGTGCTTTATTATCTCCGGGTCATTTGAGTTTATCAACACCGCGATTTCTGAAAAAATGAAAATACTTTTCGTAGCATCCGAAATGGAGCCGTTCGCCAAGGTAGGCGGCCTCGCAGACGTAATAGGCACCCTGCCCAAGAGGCTCGCCTCGCTAGGATGCGAGGTGAGGGTGGTCATTCCCTATTACAGGAGGGTCAGGGCGAACCTCTCGAGGCTCGGCATAAAGCCCAGGACCATATCGAAGGAGCTCGTATTCTGCCTCGACTGGCTCCCGGTCAGGGGCAGGATCAAGGAAATCGAGTTCAACGGCGTTTTCGTTGACTTCCTCAAGAACGACGAGTTGTTCGGGAGGAAATACATATACTCCACCCCCCAGGGAGACTTCGCGGACAACGACCTCAGGTTCGGGTTCCTCTCTCTCGGGGCGCTCGAGATAGCGAAGGCGCTCGACTTCAAGCCCGACATAATCCACTGCCACGACTGGCAGACGGCGCTCCTGCCGATATGCCTCAGGTGGAGGAAGCACCTGAAGGACGACCCGTTCTTCGAGGACTCGCGCGTGGTATTCACGATACACAACATCTCTTACCAGGGCCAGTACGAGAGGAACCTGCTCGACAAGTTCGGGCTGCCTGAATTCCTCTTTACCTCGCAGGGGCTCGAATTCTACGGAAAGGCGAACCTGCTCAAGGGCGGGATCATATACTCGGACCTGGTCACGACGGTAAGCCCGACCTACGCCTCGGAGTTGAGGAAGAAGGAATACGGATACGGCCTCGACGCCGTGCTCAAATGGGTGTCCCGGAACAGGGACAACCTCATCGGCATACTGAACGGCATAGATTACGAGGAATGGGACCCTCAAAAAGACGCGGCTATCCCAATGAAGTACGGCCCCGACAGCATAGACGACAAGAAAAAGAACAAGGAAGCGCTCAGGGAAGAGCTCGGGCTCGACACGGAAGGCGACAAGCCGCTCCTCGGCGTCGTCTCCAAGCTCACGGAGCAAAAGGGCATAGACCTGCTCCTCGAATCCATGCCCCAGATACTCGACCTCGGCTATCAGGTGGCTCTGGTGGGGGCGGGAGTGGAGAGGTACGAGAACATGCTGGAGAAGGCGAAGAAAAGGTGGAAGGGGAACCTCTCCGTAACGATTGCCGTGAACGACAACGCCCTCGAAAGGAGGGTCTTCGCGGGCTCAGACATGTTCCTCATGCCTTCCCGGTTCGAGCCCTGCGGCCTCGGGCAGATAATCGCGCTAAGGTACGGGGTCATACCCGTCGTCAGGGGGACCGGCGGGCTCATCGATACGGTGAGGGACTACACGGAGGACGGGGAGAAGGGGAACGGCTTCGTCTTCTATGAATTCTCCAAGGTCAGCATGCTCGACGCGCTTTTGCGGGCGATTTCCGTGTACGAGGAAAAGGACAAATGGAGGGAACTGATTTCGAGGGGGATGAGGGAGGACTATTCATGGAGAAGCTCCGGAAAAGAGTACCTGAGGATATACGGCGAGCTTCTCGAGAGAAAAGAACGCGTAACCAGCCAGAAGAGTTGACCAATCCGGCTCACCTGCCGCCGCATAATCACATTAGCCCCGCTGTGCAATATTCCACAAATCTTGAGAATGTGTGTAATAGGAAACATTTTTCGTGTGATAGCAACTTTTTATATGCGGCGGTTGTTTGTTATGGTAGGTTTTAAAACAGGGAGTGAGTACAACAAAAAATGAAACACAAACTTGCAGTTTTCGCTTTGGTTTTAGCGTTATTCGCGGGCGGGGAAATGGCGGATTTCGAGAAAAAGGCTCACGCGGGTGGGGCGTTCAGCTTCAGCCTCTTTTACAATTCGCTCTCCCCGTACGGCAGCTGGGTCCCGGTCAACGGTTACGGGTACGGATGGTATCCGGCACAGGCAGGCCCCGGGTGGCAGCCCTACCAGGACGGGCAGTGGGCGTGGTCGGACCAGGGCTGGACGTGGATATCCGCCGAGCCCTGGGGATGGGCGACATATCATTACGGTAGGTGGATATACGACAGCTACTACGGCTGGACGTGGATTCCCGGTACGACCTGGGCCCCCGCTTATGTCTCCTGGTATCAGTCGCCGGGTTACGTAGGCTGGTCGCCGCTCCCTCCGGACAATAACTTCTTCCTGGAGATAGGAATCAGCTTCGTCGATTACGACTACGGCTACAACGGGGGGTATTATGACGGGTATTACGGCGGTTACGACGGGTACTACGGCGGCCACCATGGTAAACACCACAAGCACAAGAAGGGGCATTATTACGATAACGATTATTACGCCCCGGGGAAGCATTGCGTATTCGTCCCGGAGGATAAATTCATAAACAGGAACGCCAAGCTCGTAAAGCTCGACGGCGAGAAGAACCTCACCGTCATGCGGAACGTGAAGAACGTCACGAACATCAAGAAAGAGAACAACAAGGTGTACAACTACGGCCCCGACAAAACCGGTATAGAGCGGGCGGTTAACGGCAGGCTCGATCCGGTCAAGCTGGTCGACTCGGACCTCTCCACCCTGAGGGCGGGGAAGAATATAGACAAAAATAATTACAAGGTCTTCAGGCCCGGTATCGAGAAGAAGCCGGACGAAACCCCCTTTAACAGCGGGAGCTCCGTCATGAGGGGCGTAAAGGACACGAATATAAACAAGGACAGCAGGATCAAAAACGGCTTTAACGCACAGGATGGAAATAACGGGAACGGCATCGTGCAGCAGAGGACCTTGAATACTGGGAAAAACAAGCCCTACGGAAACGTCGAGCCGGACGGCTACGGGGTGATAAATAAGGATCCCGGAAAACTCAAGAGCGGCCCCGCGTACGACACGCGCAAACGGGGGCTGAACGGGGCTGATACGAATATACCGTCCGGCAAACCAGTTATTGACGACAGGGCGCCTTCGACGGTTACAACCAGGAAGAACAATACATACTATGGGCCGTCGACTTATGTCAATCAAAACCGTGTGAAGTCAAACGCCTCAGTAAACGAGGGATTTAGAAAGCAGAAGGCCCCGGCAGCGGTGCAAAAGCCCGATAACAGAAACCCGTATAATTACCAGACGACGACAGACAGGACGATGAAACAGTATCAGAACCCCGGGAGCAAACAGACGTACCAGAGGGCGCCGGTAAAGCCCGGAAACAACTACAATGCCAACAGCTACAACGTGCAGAAGCCGGCTACCCAGTATAAACAGCCGAGCGTCTCGACAAACCGGAAGTCGAGCTCCTCGAACAATAACCGTTCCGCGTATGCTGCCCCGCGGCAGTATACGAGCCCGTCGATGAACACCGGAATGCGGAATTTCAACTCCGGAAATATGAGATCGAATAAAGGCAGCTCTTTTGTAAAGAACCGATAGTCTTGCCAAGAAGGCGGCATAGCTTTCGGACAAAATAAGAACGAGAACGGGGGCGGCCGTGAAAACGGGCGCCCCTTCTGTTATTATATCCCCCCTGTGACCGATTCCTCCCAAAACCGTTCCGTCATACATATCTCCGACACGGACGAGTTCCTGGCCGCGCGGCTTCTCGAAAGCTGCGGGGGCCCGCTCTCGTTTTCGGTACGCCGCGAGGGACGTGACGGCGGTATTTCCTTCTCGCGGACGGAGACCGCACACGGGCCCGGCGGAGGGGAGGGGGTCGATTTCGAGCTATCCTCGTGCGAGTGCAGGGGGCTCGATCCCGACGACGTAGGCCTCTATATCGGCAGGCCCGTCTATACGAGCTCGGCCTTCGAGTTCTTCGACTTCATGCTCGGATACCTGACATCCTTCGACTGTATTATCGAATTCACGGGGAACGCGTGGTGTATAAGGGTTGTGAATGCGGTAAGCGAATGACCGTGGCGATCTCGCTCTATTCATGAGATTGCCGCGCGCCGCTAACTTCGTTAGCTACGTAATTTGGGTTGTGTGTCTCTGGAACCCCTCTCAAGGAGCATACTTGTAATCAGCCGAGGGCGACC
>CADEFK010000036.1:17757-20063 GCA_902826595.1 uncultured bacterium
GTGGGAATCAGAAGCGGTTCAGCACCTGGTAGTACGTGTCCCTCTGTGCGGGTACGAAACCCGCAGACCTTATCATGTGCACGAGCTCGTCCACTGTCGATCTGAGCTTGTTCTCGGCGCAGCAGAGCACGTTTTCGTCAAACAGCGTGCCGCCCAGGTCGCTCGCGCCGTAGTACATGGACAGAGAGCCTATTTTCGCCCCCTGGGTGAACCACGAGCCCTGAATGTGGACGAAGTTGTCGAGGTATATGCGGGAGAGGGCCAGCACCCGGAGGTACCTGTCCCCGCCCGTCTCGTTAGGAAGCTTCCTTTCGAGGAACGTGTTTTTGGGCTTGAACGTCCAGGGGATGAACGCGAGGAAATTCCCGGTCTCCTCCTGGAGCGCCCTGATTTTGTCGAGGTGCTCGAGGATGTCCTCGTCCTCTTCGAAATGGCCGAACATCATGGTCGCGGTGGTCTTGAAACCCTGGAGGTGTGCCTCCCTCGTGACCTTCATCCACTGATCGGCGTCTATCTTGAGCGGGCTTATCTTCTTCCTCACGCGGTTGGACAGTACCTCGGCCCCCCCTCCGGGAATCGTCCGGAGGCCAGCGTCCCAGAACCTTCTCAGCACTTCTTCGGTCGTGAGGTCCGAGTATTTGGCGATCGCGCTTATTTCGGGAGCCGAGAACGCGTGGAGGTGGAGCCCCGGGATCTCCTTCTTCGTCCTCGTTATTATTTCCAGATAGTAATCGAGCGTGATCTCCGGATTGTGCCCTCCCTGGAGGAGCACCGTCGTGGCCCCGTTGTGGTAGGAGGTCCTCATCATTTCAATGACCTTGTCCACGCTGTGCGTGTATGCGTCGTGAGCGCCCGGAGGCCGCCAGAAGGCGCAGAAGAGGCACTCCGTGTCGCAGACGTTCGTATAGTTGGGGTTGGTGTCGGCGACGAAGGTCACTATCCCCTCCGGGTGGTGCTTCCGCCTCACGTAATCGGCGAGAGAGCCCATCTGGGTGGTGTCGGCGTTTTTGAGAAGGTGGAGTCCCTCGTCCCCGCTTATCCTCTCACCGGCAAACACCTTTCCGAATATGTCCCTTACTTCCATATACATTCTAGTGAACCTAAAATGGCGCGGGGTGTCAATCGGGCGCAGAATCTGCGCTCATATACGATTCTCTTGAAACTCCCCTGCTCAACCTGCATTTTCATTCATTTTTCTTGTAATAGAACCATCAACTGACAAACTGACACATCTCCGCAGTATATACCCCTGCACGTCTGTCAGTTGTCAGTTCATGGGCTATCCGACAATCCGACAGACCCGCAGGGGTATAGGGTCTGCGGATGTGTCGGATTGTCGGATGATGTGGGTTATGTACTATGGGACAGACGGGACATATGCGCGGAGTATATGCCCGGATCATGTGTCCCATTGTCCCATGGCGAATTATTGAAGGAGGATTGAGGGGGGGATAGCAGCACGAAAATATACTGCTCCCCATTAAGAAGCATTTAGGATTAAGCGCTTTAAACCCTGCTTGACAAAAGAGGAGCGGTATGGGATATAATGTCTATGTTTTTTATAGTAAAAGCAAGTATCTGTCGAAGGCTAAGTTAATATCGGTTATTTCTTGAAAATCAATGTACGAGGAGGATGTTATATGTACGTGACGAAGAATATTATACCATCCATATTTTTTATCCTTATCAGTGGTTTTTCCCTATTGACGCCGGCTGAGACGAGCTATGCTCAGCCGAGTGACTGTTGTATTGCGCACGATGGTGCCGGCTGTGACGATCTGACCTGCGAGGAAACCGTCTGCGGAAATAATTTCTTCTGTTGTGATGGTTTCTGGGCCACTGCGTGTGCCGACCAAGCTAATTCAGTATGCGCAGTGTGCCAGGCCCAGCCAAATGAAGGGTGCTGTACAGGACTCGGGGAGTTTCCTGATGCTTGTAGCATACTTACAGAACAGGAATGCACAAACAGCGGGGGTACATATCAAGGAGACGGCACAAATTGCAACTCATTTAATCAATGTTTTACACGGCCCATTCCCACAATGAGTGAGTGGGGCTTAATAGCTATGGCCGGTATTTTAGGGTTTGTTGGATTTATGGTTATGAGAAGAAGGAAGGTAACTGCTTAATTTGAGACTGACGAAAACATTACAAATGAAATAACAACAAGGGGAGCTTCGGCTCCCTTTTTTGTTTAGTTCTGATATTCAGAATTCCAGCTTATTCCGGGCTTGACAAAAGGGGAGCGGTACAACTGACAAACTGACACATCTCCGCAGTATATACCCCTGCACGTCTGTCAGTTG
>CADEFK010000037.1 GCA_902826595.1 uncultured bacterium
ATCAGGGAAGGCGGAAGGACCGTAGGCGCTGGCGTAGTTACTAAAATCGTGGAGTGAGAGGACTAAGGTAAGTAATTTATGAATCGCGCAGCTAAAATTCGTATTAAACTGAAATCGTTCGATCACAGGCTACTTGACAGGTCTTCTGTGGAGATTGTGGACACGGCCAAGAGGACGGGGGCTAAGGTTGCCGGACCGGTCCCTCTGCCCACACACATAAGCCGCTATTGCGTGCTCAGGTCTCCCCATGTCGATAAAAACTCGCGAGAGCATTTCGAGGTGAGGACCCACAAGAGGATCGTCGATATACTCGAGCCTACACAACAGACAATCGACGCGCTCATGAAGCTGGACCTGGCTTCGGGTGTTGAGGTTGAGATAAAACTAACGGGATCCTGATAGATATGATTGATGGAATATTAGGCAAAAAACTTGGAATGACAGAATTTTTTCTCGAAAACGGCACCGCGGTGATCGCGACCGTAATCGAAGCCGGTCCGTGCTTCGTGGTTCAGAAGAAGACCAAGGAAAAGGACGGTTATGAAGCCGTCCAGATAGGCTTTGAAGAGGCCAAGCCCCGGAGAGTCACTAAACCAATGCTCGGTCATTTTAAAAAGGCCGGAGTTTCTCCTTTGAAGCACGTCGTTGAATTCAGCGCGGCTGCGGGGGATTACAACCCGGGAGACGAGATCAAGGCCGACATCTTCAAGGAAGGAGAGACGGTCGATGTCGTCGGGACGAGCAAGGGCAAGGGTTTTGCCGGGGTCATGAAGAGACACAATTTCAGAGGGCAGCCCGCGTCCCACGGCGGTATGGCCCACAGAAGACCCGGCGGCATAGGCTCTAATACCTACCCGGCGAGGGTTTGGAAAGGGCAGAAAATGCCTGGACACCTGGGCCACGAGAGGGTGACGATGCAGGGCGTGCGGGTATTCAAAGTGGACACGGATAAGAATTTAATAATCATCAAAGGATCGGTCCCCGGTCCCAGGGGCGGCCTGGTGATAATCAAGAGAACTTCTAAAGGGAGCAGAGACAGTGCCGCAGCTTGACGTTTTTAATTTGGATAAGAATAAAGTGGGGACTGTTGATCTCGATCCCGCAATATTTGAAGTGCCGGTCAGGACTCACCTGCTCCATACGGTCGTTAACTGGCAGCTTGCGAAAAAACGTGCGGGCACTTCTTCGGCCAAAGAGAGGGGAGAGGTCAGCGGCGGCGGAAAGAAACCATGGAAGCAGAAGCATCTCGGGCGCGCCCGTCAGGGCAGCATTAGGGCCCCTCAATGGAGAAAGGGGGCGATAATCTTCGGTCCAAAACCGAAAGACTGGTCTTACTCCTTAAATAAGAAAAGCAAAAAGCAGGCTCTGCTGAGCTCGCTTTCCTTAAAATTCGGCGAAGGCAGGATGCTCGCGTTGAACGAATTCAATCTGCCGACTATAAAGACCAAGCAAGTTTCTGAATTTATCAAAAGATTCGAATTGAAGTCCGCCCTCATAATCGTAGGTGGGAATAACGAAAACCTGCTCAGGTCTTCGAGGAACATGCCTAACGTAAAGGTGCTTAAAATCGAAGGCATAAATGTGTACGACATTCTCAGGTACGACACCCTGGTAATGACCGAGGAATCGCTTGCGCGCGCACAGGAGGTTCTCGCAAATTGAAAGACCCAAGGCATATAATCAAGCGCCCGCTCGTTACGGAAAAGTCCTCCGACGCCAGAGAGAAGAACTGGTACGTTTTTTCGGTCGATAAGAGATCAAACAAGCACGAAATAAAAGACGCGATTGAGAAAATATTCAAAGTCAAGGTCGGAAAGGTCAGGACTCTCGTTACCACGGGCAAGAAGGTAAAAAAGGCCGGACGTATAGCCGGCAAGAGGCAGTCGATTAAAAAGGCCTATATAGAAGTCAAAGAAGGGACAATAGAGATATTTGAGGGAGTTTAATAATGGGTATTAAAAAGTTCCGCCCCACTAGCGCTGGCACGAGGTTCAGATCGGGGTCGGATTATTCTGATATAACGGCTGAAAAACCCCACAAGCCCCTTACGTCGCCCTTGAAGAAAAGGGGCGGCAGGAACGCCCAGGGAAGGATTACGAGCTTCCAGAAGGGAGGGGGGAATAAGCGTCTTTACAGGGACATCGATTTCAAGCGTGACAAATACGATGTGCCCGCCAAGGTGCAGTCAATCGAATACGACCCCAACCGTTCATCCAGGATAGCGCTTCTCTTTTACGTGGACGGAGAAAAGCGGTACATACTGGCACCTGAAGGGCTCAAAGTCGGCGATACGGTATTCTCGGGGGAAAATGTGGAAGTATCCCTCGGCAATGCGCTGCCGCTCAAGAGCATCCCGGTCGGCACCGTGGTTCACAACGTCGAAATGAAGCCGAAAGGAGGGGGTAAGCTCGCGAGGGCGGCGGGGGCTTCGGTCCAGATCGTCGCCAGGGAAGGCGGCTATGCCCAGCTTAAATTGACCTCCGGCGAAATTCGGCTGATAAGCGTTGAATGCATGGCGACGGTCGGCAAGATCGGCAACGCCGAACACGAGCTGATCTCGATAGGTAAGGCCGGCAGGCAGAGGCACAGGGGCAGGCGCCCCCATGTCAGGGGCGTGGCAATGAACCCGGTCGATCATCCGCACGGGGGCGGTGAAGGTAAAGCCAGCAAAGGCAATCCTCATCCCGTATCGCCGTGGGGCTGGATAACCATAGGATACAAAACAAGAAAGAATAAGAGGACCGATGATTTCATAGTGAAGCGCAGAAGAATCGGTTACGGGATGGATTAAGGAGAGGGTATGCCAAGATCGAGCAAGAAGGGTCCATACGTCAGCGAGAAACTGCAGGAAAAGGTTGAATCCGAGAGGTCCTCGGGCAGCCAGCGCATAATCAGGACCTGGTCCAGAAGGTCCATGGTCACTCCAGATATGATCGGCCTCACATTCGCGGTCTATAACGGCAGGAAGTTTATCCCGGTATACGTTACCGAACACATGGTGGGTCACAAGCTGGGGGAGTTCTCTCCGACGAGAACCTTTACGGGGCACACCGGGGATAAAAAAGCAAAAATATCGAAAGGCAAATCCGACTAAGAAGGGAATAAAATGGTTTCGCAAGCCGTAAGAAAATATTATAGATCGTCTCCGAAAAAACTTGGCCCCGTTCTGGAATTGATCAGGGGGAACGGTGTGGAAAACGCGTTCACCATACTTTCTGCAGTTCGCAGGAGGTCGGCGCCCGACATCGCGAAGCTCTTGAAGTCCGCGGTGGCCAATGCGGCCGAAAAGGGACACAGCGACACAGACACCCTGTATATAAAGGAAGCCTACGCCTCGAAAGGGCCTACGCTCAAGAGGATCCGCGCGAGGGCCATGGGAAGGGCCGCGTCGAGGAAAAAAAGAATGAGCCATATAACGATAGTACTTGAAGAGAGGGGGCTATAAATTGGGTCAGAAAGTATGCCCTATAGGGCTGAGACTGGGAATAACGAAGACTTGGGACTCGAAATGGTTTGCGGAGAAGAGGAAATATACGGATCTTCTGCACGAGGATTTGAAGATAAGGAATCTTATTAAGAAGGAGTTCTACCAGGCCGCTATTTCCAAGATCGAGCTCGAACGTGCGGCTTCCGAGAGGGTGAGGATTATAATTAACTCCGCCCGCCCGGGAATGATTATAGGAAGGAAGGGGCAGGAGATAGAGTCCCTTCGCCAGAGACTCTCCAAGATGACGGGGAAGGACATTTATCTCGATATCCGGGAGGTCAAAAGGCCGGAAATCGACTCGCAGCTGGTGGCCGAGAATATCGCGCTCCAGATCGAAAGACGAGTCGCATACAGGCGTGCCATGAAGAGGGGCATCGCGTCCGCTCTCAGGCTGGGGGCCCTTGGCATCAAGGTGATGGTGTCGGGCAGGCTCGGAGGGGCGGAAATAGCGAGACAGGAGTGGTACAGGGAAGGCAGGGTACCCCTCGCGACACTGAGGGCCGACATAGATTACGGCTTCGCTCAGGCGAAAACGACCTACGGAATAATCGGAATCAAGGTTTGGATTTTTAAAGGCGAAGTAATCGAAAGGAAACACAAACAAACTGTTTGACGGTGACTATTAATGTTGCAGCCAGCGCGTACAAAATATAGAAAGCTCCACAAAGGCAGAATCAGGGGAAAGGCAACGAAGGGCGCCTCCATGGCTTACGGAGAGTTCGGACTCCAGTCGCTCGA
Organism: uncultured bacterium; assembly: GCA_902826595.1. Lineage (GTDB taxonomy): Bacteria > Desulfobacterota_D > UBA1144 > Nemesobacterales > UBA2774 > 2-12-FULL-53-21. The sequence goes on from CADEFK010000037.1 coordinate 4,226, forward strand.
AGGGGGGAAGCTTACCTCGAGACAGATTGAAGCCGCGCGTATCGCGATAACCCGACATGTCAAAAGGGGGGCGAAGCTCTGGATCAGGGTTTTCCCGCACAAGGCGATAACGAAAAAGCCCGCGGAAACAAGGATGGGTAAAGGAAAGGGAGATGTGGACAGCTATGTCGCGCCTGTCAGAAGGGGGACCATGATTTACGAGATAAGCGGTCTTCCTCTCGACCTCGCGAAGGAGGCGTTCAGACTCGCGTCTCATAAGCTGCCCGTTAAAACGCGTCTCGTATCACGTCACGAGGGGGACTTACTCGGATGAAGGCAAGCGAAATCAGGGAGCTGACTGAAAACGAGCTCACCAAGAAGAAAACTGAAATAATGGAAGAGATTTTCAATCTCAGGATTCAGATCAGCACTCAGCAGACGACGAATTTTGCGAGGATCGGGAAATTGAAAAAGGATCTCGCGCGTCTCCTGACGGTTATAAGGGAAAAGGAAATTTCCACAGGGAGAAGCTAGATTAATGCCGAGAGGTAAATATAAGACTAAAATCGGGACCGTTATCAGCGACAAGATGGACAAAACAGTCGTAGTCGACGTCGTTCAGATAAAGAAAGACCCTGCGTATAAAAAAGCCGTGAAGAGAAACACCAAGTTCAAGGCTCATGACGAAAGGGAAGAGTGTAAGATCGGCGACAAGGTTCTATTGCTTGAAACGAGGCCCTACAGCAAGACGAAGAGGTGGAGGGTCAGCAAGATTCTCGAGCGCGCCATTCAGCTGGAGATCGATGTTGATGCGGACATCCTGGGAGGGAAACCAGAGTGATTAGCTCGACAACGTTTTTGGATTCAGCCGACAATACGGGTGCGAAAAGACTTTACTGTATCAAGGTTCTCGGGGGCACCCGAAGAAAATATGCGAGGCTCGGCGACATCGTGGTCGTTTCTATAAAAGAAGCCATCCCCAATTCGAAGGTCGAAAAGGGGACGGTGCAGAGGGCCGTGATCGTGAGGACGAGAAAAGAGCAGAGGAGGACCGACGGCTCTTACGTCAGGTTCGACAATAACGCAGCCGTGCTTATTACGAAAGACAACGAGCCTATGGGGACGCGCGTTTTTGGCCCCATAGCCAGAGAGCTCCGTACAAAGGGTTTTATGAAAATTATTTCTCTTGCGCCGGAGGTGGTTTAAGGTGGGTGCGAAGGCGATGAAGGATTCGAAGACAAGCAAGAAGCTGCATATCAAATCGGGGGATACCGTTTACGTAATTGCAGGGAAGGAGAGGGGCAAGACCGGAAAAGTCATAAAGGTGCTTCATAAGAAAGACGGCGCTCTGGTGGAGAAGCTCAACATCGTAAAGCGCCATCAGAAGCAGTCGCAGAAGAACCCGACCGGCGGAATAATCGAAAAAGAATCCCCTATACACCTGTCTAACTTGATGATTTACGATTCGTCGGAGAGGAAGCCGGTCCGCATCGGACGCAAATTCCTCGGCAGCGGGGAGAAAGTGAGATATAGCAAAAAGAGCGGAGAGGAGATTAAGAAATAATGGTCCCAAGGCTGAAAGAAGTTTATAAGGACAAGGTGGTCCCCTCGCTTAAGAGCAAGTTCTCCTACAAGAACCATATGGAGATACCCAGGGTCGAGAAAATCGTTATCAATATGGGTCTCGGCAGGCTGACGGACGGCGGGAAGGACAAGAAGATTATGGAAGAAGCGGTTGAGGAGCTTGGGCTCATCACCGGGCAAAGGCCCGTAGTCAGGCTGGCGAGAAAATCCATAGCTGGGTTTAAATTGAGAGAAGGCGTGCCGATAGGGTGTTCGGTTACCCTCAGGGGAAACAAAATGTACGAATTCCTCGACAGGCTTATTAACCTCACGCTCCCCCGTGTAAGGGATTTCCGCGGAGTGTCCGCGAAGGCGTTTGACGGGAGCGGGAACTATACCCTGGGACTTAAGGAGCAGATTATCTTCCCGGAGATCGATTACAGCAAGGTGCAGCACGTAAAGGGAATGAATATCACCATAGTCACGACAGCGCGCACGGACGATGAGTCGAGAGGGCTCCTCCGTGAGTTCGGCATGCCGTTTATTGCAAATTAAGGGAGTAGGACGTAATGACGCGAAAAGCACTGATGGAGAAGTCGATTAACGAGCCGAAGTTCAAGGTTAGGTCCAGGAATCGCTGCCCGTTATGCGGCAGGCCCAGGGCGTTCTTGCGGAAATTTAATATGTGCAGATTGTGTTTCAGGGACCTCGCCAGCTTCGGCAAGATTCCCGGCGTTAGGAAATCGAGCTGGTAGATGAGAATTTTATTTCCGACGGATTCTAATAAAGGGGCGATGAGATAAATGACAGACCCAATAGCAGACATGTTAACGAGGATCAGAAACGCCATAATAGCGGGACATAAGTCCGCGGCGCTGCCTTCATCGGGCATTAAAGCTGAGCTCGCGAGAATATTGAAGGACCAGGGTTTCATAGCGGATTACAAGGCGGAAGATCAAAACGGAAGAAAAATCATTAAAATCACCCTCGCATACACGCCCGACAGGGAAAGCGTAATAAAAGAGATTCGGAGAGTGAGCAAGCCGAGCCGCAGGGTATATGTAAACAAAGACGAGATACCGCGAATTAAGGGCGGGTTGGGAATCTGCATACTTTCGACGTCCAAGGGAATCATGACGGGCGCACAGGCACGCCGGCAAGGCATAGGCGGCGAGCTTATCTGTTCAATATTGTGAGGTAGCCTGAATGTCTCGAATAGGAAGAAAACCGATAAAAGTCCCGAGCGGCGTAAAGATCAGCCTCGGGAAGCAGTTAGTGCAGATCGAAGGCGCGAAGGGCAGGCTTTCCTGGGATATTCCGGAAGGCGTTACCGCGAAGATCGAGGACGAGAATATCCTCGTGGAACGCATCAACGACCAGAAAAACGTGAAAGCGCTCCACGGTCTGACCCGCGCTGTTATATCGAATATGGTTACAGGCGTGAGCGACGGCTTTACGCGGACCCTCGACATTGTTGGGGTCGGCTACAAGGCGGAGGCCCTCGGCAAGAACCTGATCAAGTTCACCCTCGGGTATTCGAACCCCGTCGAATTCCCTCTCCCGGATGGCATATCGGTCGCCGTAGAGGAAAGGGGTACTAAGCTGATATTGCAGGGAATCGACAAGCAGGTGGTTGGGCAGACCGCAGCCAGGATAAGGGAGCTGAGGCCGCCCGATTCATATAAGGGCAAGGGTATCAGATACTCGACCGAGAAAATGAAATTGAAACCTGGAAAGGCTGGTGCGAAAGGATAAAATGAAAAGAGTAAGCAGAAAAACAAAAAGGGCGTTCAGGCACGTAAGGGTAAGAAGAAAGATGTCCGGTACAGCAGACAGGCCGAGGCTGGTTGTCTTTAAATCGGCCAAACATTTTTACGCGCAGATCATAGACGATCTCAAGGCGAACACGCTTGTATCCGCTTCTTCGCTCACCCCGAAAGTCAGAGAAATGCTCGGCAAGGAAAAATTGAATAAGACGGATGCGGCAAAGATCGTCGGTGAATATATCGGAGAGCTTTCGGTGGCCATGGGTATCAAGCAGGTATGTTTCGACCGGGGCGGGTATCCGTACCATGGAAGGATAAAGTCTTTTGCGGACGCGGCGAGGGCAGCCGGTCTCGAGTTTTAGCGCACAGGTTATTAACAGGTCTTCCGAGGGAGGTAAGCTTGCAAAAAGAAAAAATTGACCCGAATGAGTTTGAGCTCAAGGAAAAGGTCGTTCATATAAGGCGCGTAGCCAAGGTTACCAAGGGCGGAAAGAGGTTCCACTTCACCGCGCTCGCAGTGGTCGGGAATTCGGGCGGGATTATAGGCGTGGGTCTCGGCAAGTCGAACGAGGTTCCGGACGCGATACGCAAGGCTATCGAAAAAGCCAAGAAGGGCCTCATCAGGGTTCCCATTCAGGGAAGCACTATTCCTCATGAAGTGCACGGCGAGCATGTGTCGAGCAACGTGCTGCTGATGCCGGCCGCGCCCGGAACGGGCGTTATAGCCGGGGGCGCCGTGAGAGCGGTGGTCGAGCTCGCCGGAATACACGATATTCTCTCGAAAGTAGTCGGTTCCACGAACCCTCTTAACGTAGTCAAGGCTGCGATAAACGGGCTCACTCTGCTCAGGATGCCCGAGGACGTCGCAAGGGTCAGGGGCAAGGAATTAAGGGAGTTGGATCTCCCGAAATCTGTTTTAAGCTGAAATCTCTAATATATAATCGACCCCGGCTCTCATACGGAAGGACGGAGCGAGGGGCGAAAATTCTGTGTAAGAGGGTCAATAATAATGCTCAATAAGCTATCTCCGCAGCCGGGTTCGAAAAAGCAGAAGAAGAGAGTGGGACGGGGTACCGGCAGCACCGGAAAAACGAGCGGCAAGGGACATAAAGGCCAGAGGGCCAGGTCTGGTGGCAAGGTCTCCGCGTGGTTCGAAGGCGGGCAGACCCCTTTGAAGATGAGGTCTCCGAAAAGGGGATTCACGAGCCGGAAGACCGAGAAGTTCGATATAGTAAACATCGCCGATCTCAATATGTTCGGCGAAGGGGACGTCGTGACGCGTGAAGAGTTCGTCGGCGCGGGGCTCGTGCGGGGAAAGAACCCCGTGAAGGTGCTGGGTAACGGCGATCTCGACAGGACGCTCACAGTGAAAGCCGATGCCTTTAGTAAAAACGCTATCGTGAAAATCGAGGGAAAGGGCGGTAAGGCAGATATTATATGAATAGAAATATAGGCTCTATTCCCAGAATACCTGAGCTTAACAAGCGTCTTTTATTCACGGCCCTTATGCTCGTGGTCTACAGGCTCGGAGTCTTTGTTCCGATACCAGGCATAGACCCCGAGCAGATACTCAAGCTGTTCGAGCAGACGAAGGGCACGATCTTTGACATATTGAATCTGTTCTCGGGCGGCGCGCTCGAGAGGGCGTCCGTATTCGCTCTCGGCGTCATGCCTTATATAACCTCATCGATTATCATGTCCCTACTGGTAAAGGCTTTCCCGTCGCTCGAGGCGATGCAGAAGGAAGGGGAGGCCGGCAGAAGAAAGATCAATCAATACTCTCGTTACGGCACCGTTCTGATTTGCCTGGTACAGGGCTTCATGCTCGCTGTAACGCTCGAAGGCGGAATGGGCTCGGGCGATACGGTGGTAAAGGATGCCGGATGGACTTTCAGGATCATGACCGTGCTCACGCTCACCGCGGGCGCTCTGTTCGTAATGTGGATCGGTGAGCAGATAACCGAGCGGGGCATCGGCAACGGAATCTCTCTCATCATCGCGGCGTCAATCATAGTAGGCCTGCCCGGCGGGTTATGGAATATTGTAAGGCTTGTAAACACGGGTGAAATGACCGTATTCGGGGTCGTGCTCATTTTCATCCTGCTGGTGCTTATAGTGGGGTTTATAGTATTTGTCGAGAGGTCTTACAGGAAGATACCCGTCCAGTACCCGAGGAGGGTCGTCGGGAGAAAGGTGTTCGGGGGTCAGTCTTCGCATCTTCCGCTCAAGACGAATACGGCCGGGGTTATCCCCCCCATTTTCGCGTCCTCGCTTCTCATTTTCCCGGCCACGATTCTCACGTTCATCAATGTGCCGTTCCTGAGAAACATGTCGGATTTATTATTTCAAAATGCAATTATGTATAATATAATATTCGCCGGCCTGATAATCTTTTTCGCGTATTTCTACACGGCGATCATATATAACCCAGACGATCTGGCTGAAAATCTTAGAAAAAACGGGGGTTTTATTCCAGGTATCAGACCCGGCAAGAAAACATCCGAATACATCGACAGAATTCTCGGAAGAATTACTTTTATAGGGGCTATTTACGTAGCTTTTGTTTGCGTAATACCCACGTTTCTCCAGCGGGAGCCGTTCAATCTCCCGTTCTATTTCGGAGGGACATCCCTTTTGATCGTGGTGGGTGTGACTCTCGACTTCGTGCAGCAGGTCGAGTCCTTCCTTATCACTCACAGCTATGAGGGTTTTGTAAGAAAGAAGGGTATGAAGGGGCCGAGGAGATATAACGTTTGAAACCGGAGTTATTGAATGAGATTGATTTTATTTGGTCCGCCCGGCGCGGGGAAAGGGACCCAGGCGAAGAAGATAACGGATAAATACATGACGGCTCACATTTCGACAGGTGATATGCTCAGGGCTGCCGTAAGGAACGGCACCGAGCTCGGCGTTTTGGCGAATTCCTACATGGAAAAGGGCGAGCTTGTTCCGGACGGGGTGGTAATCGGGATTATTAAGGACCGTATCGCCGACAAGGACGCCCGTGGAGGATTTATGCTTGACGGCTTCCCCCGCACTGTCCCCCAGGCCGAAGCGCTCTCGGAGATGCTTAGTTCCGAGGGGAAGACGATCGATGCCGTCGTATCCATCGAAGTCGCTGATGAGGAAATAGTAAACAGGATACTCGAGCGCCAAAAAATAGAAGGGAGAAAAGACGATACGGAAGACGTGGTCAGGAACAGGCTCAAAGTTTACCGGAGCCAGACCGAGCCGCTGAAATCATATTATGCGGAGGAAGGGGTATTGTTCGAGGTTGACGGCATGGGTTCGATTGATGACGTATTCGGCAGGATTGACGGGGTTTTATCGGAATTGAATGCATGATTTATTTAAAGAGCAAGGAAGAAATAGATAAAATGCGGAGCGCTGCTCAGGTGGTCGTAGAGGCCTTGGAAAAACTTAAGGAAAACGTGGTGCCGGGGGTATCGACCTGGGATCTCGACCGGATGGCTGAAGAGCTCGCTATTAAGAAAGGCGCGAAGCCCGCGTTCAAGGGATACTCGAACTACCCCGGGTCCGTATGCTTTGCGGTCAACGACGAAGTCGTGCACGGGATACCTTCTAAAAAGAAGATACTTAAAGAGGGCGATATCGTGGGCCTCGATTTCGGGGTCAGCCTTGAGGGTTATTACGGTGATTCCGCGATAACAGTGCCCGTAGGCGACGTATCCTCTCTGGCGCAGAAGCTTATGGCCGTTACTGAGGAATCTCTCCACAGGGGGATTGCCGAGGCCTATCCCGGCAACAGGCTTTTCGATATTTCGGGGGCCATACAGACTTATGTGGAGGAAGAGGGTTTTTCCATAGTCAGGTCCTTTGTGGGTCACGGGATCGGAAAGAAGCTGCACGAAGACCCCCAGGTCCCGAATTTCGTGCCCGAAAACGGGAGCCATGGCAAAGGGATAAAATTAAAGCCGGGCATGGTGATTGCGATAGAACCGATGGTTAACGTCGGGAGGCCAGATATCAAGATTTTAAACGACGGTTGGACGGCTGTAACCGTCGATGGAACTCTGTCGGCTCATTTCGAGCATACGGTTGCGGTCACGGATGAGGGTCCGGTTGTGTTGACTCAATAAACTAAAAAACTATGGTAAAAGAAGAGAGAATAGAGTTTGAAGGTACGGTGATAGAGGCATTGCCTAATGCGATGTTCAGAGTGGAGATAGACAACGGGCACGAAGTGCTCGCGTATGTTTCCGGTAAAATGAGGACGCGGTTTATACGTATCCTGACGGGGGATAAAGTCAAGCTCGAGCTTTCTCCTTACGATCTTTCGAAAGGCAGAATAACGTACAGGTTAAAAAAATGATTTTGCGGGGTGACTGCAGTGAAAGTTAGAGCGTCTGTGAAGAAGATTTGCGAAAAGTGCAGGATTATAAAACGAAAGGATGTAGTCCGGATTATTTGCTCGAACAAGAGACACAAACAAAAGCAAGGGTAGGAGGGAAGCAGCATGCCCAGGATCGCAGGTGTTGATATACCGCTTAATAAGAGAATAGAAGTAGGACTGACCTATATATACGGTATCGGGCGCGTTGTGTCCAAGGAGATACTCAAGGAAGCCCGCGTGGATGTTAACATACATGCGAAAAACCTTACCGATCAGGAAGTCGCCGCGATAAGGGAAACGATAGAAAGCAAATACACGGTGGAGGGCGATCTCAGGAAAGAAATCCAGACGAACATCAAGCGGCTGATCGAGATCGGCTGTTACAGGGGAGTCAGGCACAGGCTCGGGCTTCCGGTGCGGGGACAGAAGACCAAATCGAATGCGCGCACGAGGAAAGGGCCCCGCGGGACGGCGATTGCCAAGAAGAAGAAAACGACCAAATAATCTAGTCCGGAGATAATGGATGGCTGCGAAAAAGAGCGGAAAAAAGAAAACCAGGAAGTTTGTAGAGCAGGGAATAGTCAATATACAGGCGACCTTCAACAATACCATCATTACCATCAGTGACCAGAACGGCAACGTGATCGCCTGGTCGAGCGGCGGAATGAAAGGTTTTAAGGGGACCCGTAAAGGGACGCCGTTCGCGGCGCAGATAGCGGCCGAGGATGCGGCGAAGAAAGCAGCGACCGTAGGGATGAAGAGCGTGTCCGTCTTCGTTAAAGGGCCGGGGCCGGGCAGGGAGCCCGCCATAAGGTCGCTTCAGGCTTCCGGTCTCAAGATTACGTTCATAAGGGACGTGACGCCTATCCCGCATAACGGCTGCAGACCCCCCGGCAGAAGAAGGGTATAGAATCGCGGATTTATTACTACAGACAATGGTTAAGCATTCCAAGGAGGTTAAGCGGTAAATGGGAAGATACACCGGGCCTACTGACAGACTCTCGAGAAGAGAAGGCGTGAACCTTTTCCTGAAAGGCGAGCGGAGCTATAACGGCAAAACTGCCGTGGAGAAAAGGCCGGACCAGGTTCCCGGCGAGCACGGCAAATTTCGCAGCAAGTTCTCCGAATTCGGGCTAAGGTTAAGAGAAAAACAAAAAGTTAAACGAATGTACGGGATCAGGGAAAAACAGTTCAGGGGTTATTTCGAAAAGGCTTCGCGGATAAAGGGCGTCACTGGCGCAATTCTTATTTCGATGCTCGAAATGAGGCTCGATAACGTGATCTACCGTCTCTGTTTCGGCAGCTCCAGGAGCGATGCCAGGCAGATCGTGAGCCATGCCCATGTGATGGTCAACGGCAATGTGGTCAACATACCTTCGTATCAGGTCAAGGAAGGCGATAAAATAGAAATCAGGGAAAAGAGCAAGAAGCTGCAGCGGATCAATCAGGCGCTAGAATTCAATTCGAGAAGGGGGGTTCCCGATTGGCTCGAGCTCGACGAAGAAAATTACAGGGGTACAGTACTCAGAGTGCCGGCGAGGGACGACGTAACGTTTCCGATTGAGGAACAGCTCATCGTCGAATTTTATTCGAGGGTATAGTGTTTACAGCTGTAAAATTGTGTTCAGTTCCGAAAACGGAGGGAACAAGGTGAAGGATTTTCAAAAGAACTGGCAAGATCTGATTAAACCCAAAAGGATACAGAAGGAAGATAAAAGCGCTTCTCCCTTTTACGCGAAATTCGTGTGCGAGCCGCTCGAACGCGGATACGGAGTTACGCTGGGAAACGCTTTAAGAAGGGTGCTGCTGTCCTCGATCCAGGGGCCGGCCATTACTTCTATCAAGATAGATGGAGTCTTGCATGAGTTTTCATCCATCCCCGGGGTGAAAGAGGACGTAACGGAGATAATACTTAACCTAAAAGGCATAGAGCTGAAAATGCACACATACGAGCCGCAGACCATACGTGTCAGCGGACAGGGTGAATGCGACATCAAGGCCGGCGACATAACCACTGGTCATAATGTCGAGATACTTAACCCGAATCACCACATAGCCACGCTCGCCGAAGGGGCAAAGCTCGAGATGGAAATGAGGGTCGATATGGGCAGGGGCTATGAGCCCGTCGAGAGACGCGGGGAGCTTCAGGGCACGATTGGGGTAATACCGATTGACGCACTGTTCTCGTCGATACGAAAAGTCAATTACGCCGTTACCAACTCCAGGGTAGGCAGACGCACGGATTATCAGAGGCTTACGCTCGAGATCTGGACGAACGGCACCATATTCCCCGAAGACGCCCTCGCGTACGCTTCAAAGATTATTAAACACATGCTCTCGGTGTTCATTAATTTCGACGAAGCCGAGGTGGACGAAGTACAGGAAAGCGAGGACAAGCAGGAAATAAAAGGGACCGAAGACATTCTCTTCAATACTATCGAGGAAATGGACCTGTCGGCGAGGTCGCTTAACTGCCTTAGAAAGGCCGGTGTCGAGTATACCGGCGACTTGATTCAGAAGACCGAGGAAGACCTTCTCAATCTTGAGAATTTTGGTAAGCGTTCCCTCTATGAAATTAAGGAGAGGCTCGTGGAAATGGGTCTCGGCCTCGGCCTCAAGATAGATCAGGATGTCTTTAATAACGAGAAAGCAAAGCGAGGGGAGAAGGTTGTTTCTCAATAACGATTTGCGCATGGACCCGGAGACAGCATTATGAGACATAAAAGAGTCGGACGTAAACTTGGAGTTACCACAAAACACAGAAAAGCCATGTTCCGCAATATGGTCACGGACTTATTCCGTTTCGACAGGATAAAGACGACCGACATGAAGGCTAAGGAGCTCAGGAGAATTGCGGAAAAAATGATTACCCTTGCCAAAGAAGGGACTCTCCATAAAAGAAGGCAGGCCGCGGCCTACATCCGCGATAACGACGTCCTGAAAAAACTATTCGACGAGATAGCGGCCAAATTCAAGGACCGCCCGGGCGGTTACACCAGAATCATTAAGCTCGGATTCAGAAAGGGCGACAATACCGCGGTTTCCTTAATCGAGCTCGTGGAAGAGGATTATAAACCGGCGAAGAAAAAGAAAAAAACATCCGCTAAGAAAGAGCAGCCCAAGGCGGCCGAGACCGCGGCCAAGGGGAAACCGAAGGCCAGGAGCTCGAAAAAGGAATCCGCCGAAGAGCTCGGGCTCATTGAAGAGGGAAAAGCGGCCGGAGCCGCCGTGCCCGAGTCTGAGCAGGAGCCCTTGGAAAGTGCCGGGGAGCCGCAGGCACAAGAACCTCTGGCGCCGGAGCAGGATTTAAAGGCCTCCGGGGAGGAAGAGGGACCGGGGAGCGCATCCGGGCCGGAGTCTCAAGCGGGCACCGAAGATAAAAAGAAAGAATAGGTGCGGGGTATCGAGTCCGGGACTTGAATTTCTGAGATTCATTGATGTTTCTATACAGCGATTGATGAATCCGGCAATAAATGAAAAAATAGAAAACTGCAAGGGCGGCCTCAGGGCCGCCTTTCTTTTGTAAGGCATCGCCACTGATGAAGCCAGTAGGGATAATACTCGACGGAGAGACCATTTCCGATATCGCGCTCCTCGCAAGGAGCGCCGAAGAAGCGGGGTTCGATTCCGTCTGGGCTACCGAGCTCTACCGGACCGCGTTCATGCAGCTGGACGCCGCCGCTGCCGCGACCTCCGGGATCAGGCTCGGCACCGCCGTTGCCCTCGCATTCGTGAGGAGCCCGTTAGTTACATCCCTCACGGCGCTCGATCTCGATGAAATCTCGAACGGGAGACTCATACTCGGCCTGGGCACGGGAGCGAAGCGCACGAACGAGATGTGGCACGGCGTCCCGCACGGAAAACCGGTTACGCGCATCAGGGAATACATCGAGGCGGTCAGGCTTATAAGCGGTGGCGTCCACACTGGGAAGGCGGTCGAATTTAACGGCGAATACTACAAGATCAACACGAGAGGTTACAGTCGGCCGTTTAAGCCCGTCAGGGACCGGATACCGATCTATCTGGCCGGCGTGGGGGGCGGCATGTGCCGGGCGGCGGGCGAGGCGGCTGACGGTTATCTGGGACACGTCGTCTGCTCGCTCGTGTATCTAAGGGAGGTCGTTGCCGGGAACCTGAAAGCGGGTTTGAGGAAGTCGGGGAGAGGTCCGGGCGAATTCAAGACCGCCTCTATAATCACGTGCGCAATATCGAGCGACAGAAAGCGCGCGATGCATGCGGCGAGGGCCACAATAGCTTTCTATGCCACGGTACGCACATACGATCCCCCGTTCAGGCTCCACGGGTTCGAGGACGAAACCGCGAAGATCAGGGAAGCGTTTTTCAACGGAGACACGGCTTCGATGATCAGATACGTTACGGACGATATGGTGGATGCCTTCGCCGTCGTCGGTGACGCCGGGGAGTGCAGGAGGAAAATAGGCGAATACAGGGAACTCATCGATCTGCCCGTACTGAGCGCGCCCCATTACTATATAGATTACGAGGAAGTCAGCGAATACCAGAGGTCGATACTCGAAGTCTTCGGCGGATAGAACTATCTCTGAAAATTGAACGGCATATGATAACCTAACGCTTATGGAGGGGCCATGAAAATCCTGATTTCGGGATCGACCGGACTAATCGGATCAAGGATCATACCCCTGCTCTCGGGCAAGGGCCACACTGTAACGAGATTAACCAGAAAGCGGTCAGGGGGGTCTTCAAGTTCGGCATACTGGGACCCCGAAAGCGGGGAGATAGAAGCCGGGAAGCTTGAAGGCCACGATGCCGTGCTCCATCTGGCTGGTGAAAACATTGCGGGCAGATGGGATCGTGAGAAAAAGAGAAAAATAGAGGATAGCCGCGTCCGGGGCACGAATCTTCTCTCCAGGACGCTCGCGGGTCTCGGTTCCAGGCCGGGCGTCATCCTCGCCGCGTCCGGGGTCGGATATTACGGGGACAGAGGGGACCAGGTCTTAACCGAGGACAGCGGACCCGGCTCGGGGTTCCTCGCGAATCTCGGTATGAAATGGGAAGAGGCATTGAGGCCCGCCGGGGAGGCTGGAATTAGAGTCGTCAATATGCGGCTCGGCGTGGTGCTCAGTCCCGAGGGAGGCGCGCTCGGTAAAATGCTCACGCCCTTCAGGCTGGGTCTCGGCGGGAAGATGGGGAGCGGGGAGCAGTACTGGAGCTGGATCGCGATTGACGACGTATTGTCGGCGATTTATCATTCAATCGTATCGGAGGACCTCCGGGGTCCGGTTAATTTCACCGCGCCCGCACCTGTCACGAACGCGCGGTTTACGGAGGTTCTGGCGGAGGCCCTGAGGCGTCCGGCTTTTTTCCATGTGCCTGAATTCGCCCTGCGTGCGCTGCTCGGCGAGATGGCCGATGAAATGCTGCTTGCCAGCACACGGGCCCTGCCTTCGAGACTCCTCGGCTCGGGCTATACGTTTCAATATGGTGATCTCAAAAGCGCATTGACTCACCTTTTGTCCTGATTATCTTATTCGACGAGGCTGAAATTGGAAAAATCCGAGCCTAAACAATACGGGGCGTTCCAGCTTCTGGAAAAAGACCTCGACTCCGATCCTTTCACGCAGTTCGGGCGCTGGTTCGACGCAGCGGCGGGTGCCGGATTCGTGCATCCCGACGCATTCGCCCTCGCTACGGTTTCCGGGGACGGAAGGCCGTCTGCGCGGATGCTCCTCTTGAAGGGTTTCGATCAAAACGGGTTTGTGTTCTTTACAAACTCGGAGAGCAGGAAGGGGGCGGATCTAAGCGGAAACTCAAACGCGGCGATGTGTTTCTGGTGGGACATACTGGAGCGCTCCGTGCGCATCGAAGGGAAGGTACACGGGGTCTCCCGCGAAGAGGCCGACCTCTACTTCGCTACAAGGCCCAGGGGCAGCAGGCTGGGCGCATGGGCGTCTCAGCAGAGCCGGGTCATCGAGAGCAGGGAATACCTCGATATGCTCTATCATAAAATTGAGCTCGATTATGCCGATATGGAGATTCCGAGACCCGATTACTGGAACGGCTACAGGCTTGTCCCTTCATCTGTGGAATTCTGGCAGGGCAGGCCGAACAGACTCCACGACCGGCTGAGATACAGGAAGCACAGGGACGGCGGATGGATTATCGAAAGGCTGGCGCCATGAAGGTATGGCCCGATACTTATTGACGGTGCGCTTTATCCTTTGGGGCTTATCGGCTTCGTCCCGGTATATATAATCACAATCCCCAGCATCAGCTCTATCGGTTTCTCCGTTCTGAATCCTGCGTCCGACATCAGCCTGATGAAGCTCTCTCTCTGCGGGAATGCGGACGTTGATTCGGAGAGGTACTTGTACTCGTCTCCGGTCCCGAGCAGGGAACCGATAAAGGGGAGGAAGTTTCTGAAATAAAAGAGATATAAAGGGGCGAAAAATTTGTTCCGGGGGATTGCGAATTCCATAATGCCGACCCTGCCCCCGGGCCTCAGCACGCGGTTCATCTCCGAGAGCGATTTCGAAGGGTCGACCGTGTTTCTTATTCCGAAAGCTATGGTCACCGCGTCGAAAGTCCCGGCCTTGAACGGCAAGCGCTCGGCGCCGCAGCGTGCAAGCTTGATCCTGCCCGAATTGCCGCTCGCAGAGATCTTCTTCACCGCGAGCTCCAGCATACGGGCGCTCGGATCAGCGCCCACGACCCTGCACCCCTTGAGATTCCTTACCGTCTCTATAGCCACCTCCCCGGTCCCGGTCGCAATGTCGAGGACGCTCTCCGCCCCTCTGATTTGATTCGAAAGCCGTTTTCTCCATCGTCTGTCCATGCCCAGGCTGAAGAACGTATTCAAAGCATCGTAGTGCTGTGCGACTTTATTAAAAAGGTTTACTGTATCCGGCATTATTTAGCGGGGTCCCCATATTCAAAGATTGTTTGCGGCAAATTTGCCGCCTGAGTATTTAAAACGGCGGGCAGGCAAGGCCCCGATTATCTCTTTCATGTGGTCCGATTTATTGAGCACGTAGAAATGGATGCCCGGGGCGCCCCGGGCGAGCAGCTCTTTTGACTGATCTATACACTGGGCTATGCCGATAGCGCGGGCTTTTTCGTCGTCGTCCTTGCAGGCGTTGAGCCTCTTTCTTAAGTCGGACGGGATCGTCGCGCCGCACATCGAGATTATTCTCTCGATCTGTTTTACGGAGAGTATGGGCATGAGTCCCGGCATTATCGGGATTTTTATTCCGTGCGACCTTGCTTCTTTCACGAAGTCGAAGTAATAACCGTTATCAAAAAAAAGCTGCGTGATTACAATATCGGCGCCTTTGTCGACCTTGTGTTTGAGGTTGATGATGTCCGTTTCCATATCTGGCGCTTCGGTGTGCTTTTCCGGGTATCCCCCCACGGCGATTCCGAAATATCCGCTGCGGTTGAGCCTGTCTTTCTCGAATTGACGAATGTGTCTCACAAGCTCATACCCGTATTTATAACTGTCCGGGGGCGGTATGAATTCCCGAGCGCCTGACGGGATATCCCCGCGGATGGCGACGATGTTCTCAATTCCGGATTCATAGATGTCTGACAGCAAATGGTCGAGCTCATTTTTTGAAGCCCCGACACACGTGAGGTGACACGCCGTTTCCACTCCGAAACGGTTCTTAATGAGAGAAGCAATCTCGAGTGTCCTATGCTTCTCTGATCCCATGGCGCCGTAAGTAACGGTTATGAAGTCCGGGCCGAGGCCCGAGAGCTCTGCAAGGACCGTTCCCAGATTCTCCATACCCTTTTCGGTTTTAGGGGGGAAAATTTCAAAAGAGATTACAGGCTCTTTCTCGCCATATTTAAAGTATTCCGGCAGACGCATGATTGACCTTTTTACGACTACAGCCCATTTATTCTTTCATTTCCCTTAAGTTTTGTCAATTAATTACTTGCTGCGAAAATAAAACTAGAGGAGTATTTGACATCATTCTTTTATTTACTA
>CADEFK010000038.1:0-12702 GCA_902826595.1 uncultured bacterium
ACGTAGTGGGTTTCCCAGAAGAGCGAGAGGTAATTAAAATCGAATACCGCTCTCAAGTCGAATTTGTTCCTCGGCCTTCCGGGGAGCTGCGCCCCCGTTTCGTTTATCTCTCCGTCGAGGAACGTGTACCCGGCGAAGAGCTCGAAATACTTAAACGGCCGGAGAACGAGGCTCGTTTCTATCCCCTGCTCGTTCACGTTCCCCACGTTCCGGGGCTCTATGGTCTGCGCGCTTATGAATACGAATAATATGAGGTCGTCTATGTGGCTCCTGAAGTATGTGACTTCGAGCGCGGCGCGCGGGTGCGACAGGATAAACCCTATGTCGAAGTCGTAGGCGGTCTCGGGCTTGAGGTCTGGGTTTCCCCTTATGAACCCCTCGTTCGGGAAGAAGAGCTCCCCGAAGCTCGGAGCCCTATAGGAGCGCCCCGCGTTTGCCTTGAACGACAGGTAGTCGAGGGGCGCGACTATAACCCCCAGCCTGGCGGAGATTCCCGAATCTGTCGTTGTCTTTTCCTGTCTCGTGCTCCAGAGGTCGTATCGTATAACGGGGTTAATGAGTATCAAATCGTCGAGCAGGTTTATTTCGTCCGCTGCGAACAGGCTGAACGTGAACCGGTCCGGGTTGCCGAAGTCGCTGCTGTCGAGCATCTCTTCACGGAGCTCTGTCGCGAACGTGAACACTTGATCGTACGGCCCAAACCACGTTACCTGGGGGTTTATACCGAACGAATAGGTCTTGCTGATCGTATCGATAGGCAGCCCGACAGTCGGCTCAGGGTTCGTGAACTTGAGGTCGTCGAACCTGTTGAATATCTGTATGTCGAGGTCGATATCGGGTCTTATGAATTCTTCCTTGGAAATATTTATGCCGGTAAGGTTGCGTAGATCTTTCTGCTCTGCGTCGGGCTGCTGGAATTCCCCCAAGCCGGGGACACCTCTATTGTCGTAGAAGAATTCGTTCAGCATCTCTATCTGCCAGCCGTTCCCCGCGTCGTAAGCGCCTTTCAGGAGGAGGCTTTCTGAATGGAACTGGTTGTTGATCCTGGTCAGTATCAGGTCGTTGACAGATTTGAATTTAAAATCCCCCTTGCTCTGCGCGTGAGTGAACGAGACAAGGTAGCTGAAGTCCCCGAGCTTTTGCGCTCTTGACACATTAAACCCGAACGTCTCGTAAGAGCCGTAAGTAACCGAGCCGAAGGTAAACGGCTTATCCGTTTTTTTCGTGACGATGTTGACTACCCCGCCTATGGCGTCCGTGCCCGCGAACGCGGAGGCCCCGCCCCGTATGATCTCGAACCTGTCCACGTAGCCGACGGGTATCGTGGACAGGTCGACTCCCCCGCCTATGGGGCTGTTGAGCCTAATCCCGTCGAGGAGAATCACCACCTGGTCGTTAGACGAGCCCCTTATCGACATGGTCTTCAATTGTCCGAACCCCCCGAAGTCGCGGACGACGACGCCGGGAGAGAACGAGAGTATCTCGGAGGCGGTGTTGTATTCGCCCTGAAACTCATCGAGTTCTATGACTGTCGAGAATGCGGACGGGTAATCTAGGGGCGGCTCATCAGGGACGTCCTCGACGACGATCTGCTCGAGGGTTTCTCCTTCGTCTTCCTGGGCGAATGCCGATAAGGAATAGACTGCAAGAAGCGCAGTTAAGAAAACTTTTATCACGGGCACCCCCGGTCAGCCGAGCGGCAGCCGGGAGGCAGGTTGGATTTCAAATCCATTTACTTTCTCCCCCCGAAGAAAAGTAAATTCACAGTTATAAGGCAGATATTCTGGCTTGTAGCCTCTGGACTCCCCTGCGCCTTCCCGGAACAATCATTCCAGTGGCATAGTGCGGGGGACTTTAAGGACTACTCACAGCAGCGAGCGGGCTGCACCGGATTTCCACCGGATTTCCCATTTAAGCTGAAAGCACCTTATACCTATAAATTTTTAAAAGAGCTTTAAAACGACAGGAACATCATAACGTTCCGCATGTCGGAATTCAAGTGCCGGCTGAAAAGCGCGGTTATCTGTCGAGAGGCTGATGGAAGCCGCGCCTCTCCGCGGCGTTTCATTTTACGTTGGGAATCACTTTCTTTCCGAACGTCTTTATGAGCCCGGAAATAACCTCGTGCGGGGCCTGCGGAAATATCATGCGGCAGACTATGTATTTGATTCCTAGCTCGTCCCTGTATTTTTTTATTTCCCCGATACAGTCTTCAGGGGTCCCGATTATAAACCTGTCTTCAGCCAAGTGCTTGAACATCGGGTCGTCTAGCCCCGTGAGCTGCTTTCCCCGGACGAACATCTTGACCCCGAGCGAGAAGTAGAATTTATACATGCTGATTATGTATTTATTCCCCCCTTCGACAGCCTTTTTCCGGCTCGATGACACGAACGTCTCCCGCAGCAGTATGTGCTCCACGCTGTCGGGGTCCCTCCCCGATTTCCTGGCCTCGTCGTTATAGAACCCGAGCGTGTCTCTCGCCATTTCCACAGTCCTTCCGGGGCCTATGAGCAGCGGGTATCCGAACCTACCCGCCCGCCTTATGGCGGGCTCCTCGAAAGCGCCCACGTATAAGGGTATGGGATTCTGCACGGGCCTGGGCGTGAGCTTCGCGTTCTCGAATTTATACCTCTTCCCCTCATAGCTGAATTTCTCTCCCCTGAGCGCGTTTTCGAGAACCTCTATCCCCTCGTCCATCCTCGAAGGGCGCTGCCTCATCGGCACCCCCATCCCCTCATACTCTTCTTTCCTGTATCCGAGCACTACCCCGAGGTTAAACCTCCCGTTCGATATGTTATCGACCACCGCCGCGTCCTCCGCCACCTTCAAGGGGTTATGGAGGGGCAGTATTATGCCCGCGGAGCCGATTCTGATCCTCGTCGTCACCGCCGCCATCGCCGCAGCCGTGACCGCCGGCGCCGGGCAGTATCCGTCGTCGAGAAAATGGTGCTCGGATATCCATGCGGATTCGAAATTCATCTTCTCGGCGAGCTTAACCTGCTCGAGCGTGTTTTTGTAGAGCTCCGGGTGTGTGTATGGAAGCTCCTGATGGGTCTGCATCCCGAATAGTCCGACGCCGAATTTCATACGAAATCCTCCTTAAACAGACGGGTAAGGTTCTATTATAAATCCGCCGTTCTTCGAAATCCATCCCGGGCCCGTTTATTTCTCCCCTTGTGCCGGCTCGCGCAAACGCAGCCTTGTTTTCTTCTCACGCTTCGGTTTATAATGAGTTGATAAATCAAACGCGAGGTGCAGAAAATGGCTAAAGAGATAAAGTTCGGACTCTCCGCCCCTATGCCGGGGGCTGATCTGGATGGACTGCTCAAGTTTTCCGTGATGGCGGATAAGCTCGGATTCGATACCGTCTGGTATCCCGACCACGTGGTTTTCGTTTCCCCTACCGAAGCTCACGAGGCCTGGACCATAGCTACCGCGGCCGCGATGATGACGAAAAACATAAAACTCGGCACGGTTTCCGACCCCCACAGGATGCACCCCGCTGTTTTCGCTCAGAGACTCGCCTCTATTGACCACCTCTCGAAAGGGAGGGTCACGCTTACTCTCGGCGTCGGTGAGTCCATGAACCTCGACGCTTACGGCATAAAATGGAACAGGCCGCTCACGAGGCTCAGGGAATCGATGCAGGTGATGCAGAAATTATGGGCCGCGGAAGGCCCGGTCGATTACAAGGGAGAGTTCTACGAGATGAAGGACGCCTTCTTACAGGTAAGGCCCTACAAGAGGAACAGGATTCCTACATATATCGCCACGCATACGCCCAAGGGACTTAGGCTCGTGGGCGAGCTCGGCGACGGGTGGCTTCCTATCGACCTCAACCCGAAGCTCTACGCCGAGTATCTGGGCGTAATAAAGGAGAGCGCGAAGGACGCGGGGCGCAAGATGAAGGATATAGACCCTGCTCTATGGGTGTTTACCTCCCTCGGCAAGAACGAGGACGAGGCCTATAAAACTTTGGAGCCGTTCAAATACGTCCTCGTGATGCAGGACCAGCTCAAGAAAGCGGGATACGACGTGAAGATCCCCAGGGAATACGAGGGGCTCAATTATTTCAACGTCATACCCCAGGACGAAGCCGGGAGGCAGAAGTTCAGGCAAATAGGGCAGTTCTTCCCGAGGGAAGCCATTATAGACTTCACGATCACAGGGTCGAAGCAGGACTGCATCAAGAAGATCGAGAAATACATAAGCAAGGGCGTAAGGCACTTCGTGCTGTTCTACAGGTTCAGCCCCGACCCCGAAAAGGCGCTCAAGACTTACGCAAAGGACATCATCCCTTATTTTAAAGGCTGATGCGTTTACTTTCCTCCCCCTTCTAGGGCGAGGATTAAGGTGGAGGTTATTCTTCTTTTTCGGGTTGGATTAACCTACTTAGCCGGATCGCCCGCATCCGCCACATTCTCCTCAAAGTACACGTCTCTATATATTATATGGTCGAGGGGGTTCGGCTTAAGCCCTTTCACGTAGGGCTTTATCATGTTCTGCTGGTTCGATGTATAAAAAGGCGCAACGGGCGAGTCTGTTTCAAGCAGAACCGTTTGCGCCTGGTCGTAGATAGCCTTCCTCTTTCCCGGGTCGAGCTCTTCAGCTGCTTTCTCTACAAGCGCGTCGTACTCTCTGTTGCACCACCTGGTCCTGTTGTTCCCGGCCCCGCATGTGAATATCGACACGAAGTTGTGCGGATCCGGGAAGTCCGCCCCCCAGCTCGCCTTGTGTATCTGTGGAGGGTCCGTATTTATCGTGCTCAGGTACACCTTCCATTCCTCGTTTATGAGCCGCACCTCCACCCCGAGGTGCTCCTTCCACATGCTCTGAAGCGCCTCCGCTACCACCCTGTTGTTGCTCACGTCAGGCCAGAGGAATGTGACCGCCGGAAACCCTTTCCCGTCCGGGTACCCGGCCTCCCTGAGCCATTCCCTCGCCTGCTGCGGGTTGAATTCGATGCCCAGCTCCTTGTTATATCCGAGCATGCCCGTTGGTATCCACGACGACGTAACGAAACCCGCGCCCTGTATGATATCGACGATGCTCTTCTTGTCTATGGCTGCTGCAAACGCCTTCCTCACGAGCGGGTTGTCGAAGGGGGGCTTCTCTACGTTGAACGCGACGTAATGATTCCTGAATTGAGGGGTTGTGGTGAAATCCGGCAGGTCCTTGAGCCTGGGCACCTCGAGAGGAGGTATGCTCTTGCTGTCGGCGTAATCGAGCTCACCGCTCTCATATTGGGCTAGTGCCGATGACGTGTTCTCGTTCATTATCATCTTGACTTTGTTTATCCTGGGTTTCTCGCCCCAATAGTCAGGGTTCGCAGTCAGCAGCATATTGTCGTGGTGCCTCCATGATGCGACCTTGTATGGGCCCACTGTGACGATATTCTCAGGCTCCGTCCACTCGAGACCGTGCTTCTCGATGACGTCCTTTCTCTGGGGGAACGTCGTGATGAAGGCGAGCATGCTCGGGAAGTAGGCGGCGGGCCTTCTCAGCCTCACTTCGAGAGTGCTCTCGTCGAGCGCCTTCACGCCGACCTTGCCTGCGTCCTTGATCGTCCCCGTGTTATATTCCTCGGCGCTCTCTATATCGTAGAGCGAATACGCGTAGTCCGCCCCCGTATCGGGATTCAGTGTCCTCTTCCATGAATATTCGAAATCCCCTGCCGTGAGCGGTTTTCCGTCACTCCATTTGACCCCTTCCCTGATCTTGAACGTATAGGTCTTGCCGTCTTCTGTTATTTGCCAGCTTTCTGCCAGGTTGGGTTTGGACGTGAAGTCCTCCCCGAAGCTCGTGAGTCCCTCCATGATATTGTTGATGACCATGACGGAGGTGCCGTCCGTGGCGAGCGACCAGTCGAGAGTAGGCGGCTCGTTCCCCAGGTTTACGTTTATGGTATCCCTAGGCCCGCTGCCGCTCTTATCACCATTCCCGCATCCGGCAACGAGAATGAAGCAGATAACAAGATATAACCGTACGCCCATGGGTCTTATGTTAAAGGATGGGTTTAGCGCTGTCCAATCGGCACTGGTCAGGCTATTACGCTCTCTCCCGAAACCTCGTACGCGACGACGCTTTCGGGCCCCTCGATCAGGTCCGGGAATCTCTTTTCGAAATCTTTGAAGTGGGGCTCTTCGAAATGGAGGTCGAGGTCCTTGCGGCTCCTCCACTTCTCGTAAAACGTAAACGAATCGGGGTCGAACGGGTCCTGGAGGAATTCATAAACTATGCATCCCTCCTCGCCCCTCGACGGCCCGAGCATCCCTCTCGACATCTCCATCATCTCTTTCCGGCGCTCGGGCTTGGTCCTGAATTTTGCGATGAGTATGAGCATGGATTCCCCCTTTACAAACTCGACGAAAAACCGTAGTATAGGCTTTGCTAATAGGGTTTTCAAGCATATATCGGACGACAGGCATGGTTATTGTTACGGGTTTAGGAGAAATGAGATGTCAGATGACAAATATAAGCGCGGATTGGAAAAACTCGAGGAGATTTCTCCGGGCGCCGCAAAAAGATCGGCGGAAAGCCTGAACGACATCGCGCCCGACATGGTGCGGTACATGATGGAATTCGTCTTCGGCGAGATATCGTCGAGGCCCGGTCTCGACATGAAGTCCCGGGAGATAACCGCCGTCGCCGCCCTTGCCGCGCTCGGGACTGCGCCCAACCAGTTGAAGATTCATATAAAGGGCGCGCTCAACTGCGGCTGCTCCAGGGACGAGGTCGTGGAGGTGCTTATTCAGGTCCTGGTCTACGCCGGTTTCCCCGCTACGCTTAACGGTCTCCGGTTGGCCAAAGAAGCGTTTCAGGAGATAGACGGAAAATCCTGACGTTAATTGTTTCCCCGCATACGGTTAATATTTTGCCTATCTTTTGAATCTATCTCTTTTCCGAGAGAAGTCTTTCCTCTATCTCCTCGAGGCTCATCCCCTTAGTTTCAGGCACGAAGCGCCATACGAACACGATACCCAGAAGGCTAACGAGCGCGTATAACCAGTACGTGAAAGCCGCCCCGGTCGTCTCGAACAGGGGCAGGAATGAAAACGAGACTACGAGGTTTGCCCCCCAGCTCGACATCGTCGCGATGCTCACCGCCCGTCCCCTCACGTTAAGCGGGAATATCTCCGTCATTATGAGCCATGGGATCGGCCCCAGTGAGAACGCAAAGCACGCGATGTAAAACCAGACGGCGATCACAGTCGCTCTCCCGGTCCCGATTCCGCCATCCGAACCTCCCGCGAATATCCCTCCTATCGCGGTTAGCGAGATAAGCATGCCTCCCAAGCCCGCGTAGAGGAGCGGTTTTCTTCCCGTCTTGTCTATGAGCCACACTGCTATGAATGTCGCGAGCACGTTCACGACACCCACACTCACCGTGGCGAGAATAGCGGTATCGGGCGATCCCATGCCCGCCTCCCTGAACAGGGAAGGCGCATAATACATCACCGTATTTATTCCGACGAACTGCTGTACGAGGAAAAGTCCTATACCGGTGACGAGCGCGCTGCTTACGGGGGGTCTCAGCATATCGGCGAGCCCGCCTTTCGTTTCCAAGGACATCACATGACGTATCTCATTCAGCTCCGCCTCGGCATGAGACAGGTCCCCCCCGCTGATTTTCAGGAGCGTTTTTCTCGCCTCCTCCTCCCGCCCCATTTTTATGAGCCACCTCGGGCTCGGCGGGAGTATGGACATTCCGAAGAGCAGTATCGACGCGGGGACCGCGCTCGTCCCGAGCATGAGCCTCCAGTCGCCCGAGTCTGTGAGGGACCTGTCGACGAAATATCCGAGCAGTATCCCGATCGTTATCGCGAGCTGGAAGAGCGTTACGAGCCTTCCCCTCCCTGCGGCTGGCGATATCTCCGCAATATAGAGCGGGGCCGATGCGGAAACCGCCCCGAGCGAGAGGCCCAGAACGAACCTCGATGCCAGAAGCGCTCCCGCCGAAGGGGAAAACGCCGACGCGGCCGCCCCCGCGATGAAGAGGAGAGCGGCCCCCTGAACCGTTAACTTTCTTCCGAGCCTGTCGGCGACGATGCCGTTTATAAGCGCTCCGAGGATTCCCCCGACAAGCACGATAGAAATGACGCCCCCTTTTCCCACGGTGTCCAGATGAAAGGCGTCCGCGATAAAGCCGAGCGCCCCGCTGATCGACCCCGTGTCGTAGCCCAGCAAGAGGCCGGCAAGCGCCGCTATCGCAGAAGTGAGTAGCACTATTCCGCTCTTTTTACCCGGGTTCATCGTGTCGGGGCATTTCGAGGTTGAATTTGATTAACACGCTTTTGGAAACGAACACATTATATGCGCCTTTTTCGGCCATTGCCAGAGTCCGTGCTATAATAAAACCCGGTCGCGGTTGGACCGTTATGGAGCCAGTGAAAATAAGTTAAAATAAATAATCGGAGAACACGATTTCGAGTTGCGAATAATAAAAATTCCCGGTTGAGGAGATATATATGAGAATTAGCCTGCTTCTGTTTTCCATCTTTTTTACCGCTGTTGCTTTTTTCGGATGCGCCAAGCCCCAGGGCAACACCCCTGTCTCCCAGAGGGCTTACATACTCCAGATGAGGGATACTACCCTCGCCGAGATTTATCAGAAAAGCCCGTATGTAGAGGATCTCGTTCAGCATGCCGCCGGGTACGGGGTATTCAGCAACATCAACACGCAGCTCCTGGTGTTCGGATCGGGGAACGGCTACGGCGTGATAACGGACAATTCAAACGGAAAAACTACCTTCATGAGGATGGCCGAGGGCGGAGTAGGACTCGGAGTGGCCCTTACGGATTTCAGGGAGCTGATAATTTTCAACAACCCCGCCGTGATGAGACAGTTTATCAGCAGCGGGTGGGACTTCGGCGTACAGGGAGACGCGGTGCTGAAGTCCAAGACGAAAGGTGCGGCCGCGAGCGGTACTGTGCCTTTCAAGTCGGACATTGTCATTTATCAGCTCACAAAACAAGGCATCGCGCTTCGTACGAACGTGGGCGCCGAGAAATACTGGATCGACAGCGATCTGAATTATTATTAACTACCGCCAGCATCCGGCCGCCGCAATAGCATGAGTTACAGAATCGTCCTTGCCTCCTCTTCGCCCCGGCGGAGGGAGCTCCTCTCCTCGCTCGGGATCGGGTTCGAAGTCATACACCCGTCTTCGGATGAGGCTCTCTCAGGCAGCGAGGCTCCCCGGGATTTCGCGCTCAGGGTTTCCGCCGAGAAGGCGCTCTCCGTATCGGCGCTTCTGGAAAACGGCGAAATAGTAATCGGGGCCGACACGATCGTCGTCGTTGACGGCGAGATACTCGGCAAGCCCGCAGACCCGGAGGACGCTTCCCTGATGCTGCGGAAGCTCTCGGGAAAGGAGCATCACGTATATACTGCGTTCTCAATTGTGGGGCCGGAAAATGAGATCCTTCACAGCGAGATAGTGGGCACCAGGGTCCGGGTGAAATCCCTTGCGGCTTCCGAAATAGATGGTTACATTAAAACCGGAGAGCCCATGGATAAAGCCGGAGCCTATGGAATACAGGGCATAGGCTCGTTCCTGGTCACGGGCATCAAGGGCTCATACTCGAACGTGGTCGGTCTCCCTGTGGAAGAGCTACTGGCGGCCCTGAAAAAACTCGGAATCGTTTAGTTATACTCAAAGCATGGATTTGGCAGACAGTCTCAGGTCCGTCAAAGAACGGATAGAAAAAGCGGCTGAGGGAGCGGGGAGGGACGCGGGCGGCGTAAAGCTCGTAGCCGTTACGAAAGGGGTTGAGCCCGGGCGCATTATAGAGGCGGTAAAGACGGGCCAGCTGACTTTCGGCGAGAACTACGCGCAGGAATTCAGGCATAAAAAGGAAATCGTCGGCCAGACGGTGCTTGATAAAGTCGAGTGGCACTTCATAGGGCGGCTTCAGCGGAACAAGGTTAAATACCTGATCGGCGAAGTGGGGTTGATACATTCGCTGGATTCCGTCTCGGTCGCGCGCGAGATCGAGAAGAAGGCAGCGGGCGCGGGAAATCGGGTACGAGTGCTGATTGAGGTGGATACGGACGGGGAAGAGACCAAGGGGGGAGTGAAAGCGGAAGAGCTTGAGGGTTTTCTCGAAAGCCTCAGGGAATTTCCCTCCATAGAAGTCTGCGGGCTCATGACTATGCCCCCTTATTTCGACGAGCCCGAGCGTGCCCGCCCCTATTTCAGGGCGCTCAGGGGGATGCGCGATGAGCTCAGGGCTGCATATCCGGGGTTGGTTGAGCTTTCGATGGGAATGAGCGGCGATTTCGAGGCCGCAATCGAGGAGGGCGCCACGCTGGTCAGGGTCGGCTCCGCTATTTTCGGACCGAGAAACTGACGGCCCTCGAAAGGTGCGTATAAATATGGCAAAGATAGGGTTCATTGGCGGCGGTAACATGGCGGAGGCTCTTATCAAGGGCCTCATCTCGTCCGGGGTGTATAAAAAAGGCGATATTGTTGTAAGCGATAACGTTAAAAAAAGGCTCGACCACCTGAGAACCACCTGCGGGGTCGCCGTGACCCGCGACAATAAAGAGCTTGCATCAGAATCCGAGCTCATAGTCCTGTCCGTTAAACCGAACACCGTACGGAAGGCCGTAAACGAGATAAGGACTAAAATTACGGCAAAAAAGATACTGGTTTCCATTGCGGCGGGCATTCCGACGTCTCTTATCTCCGGTGTCCTTAAAAAGAAGGCCAAGATAGTGAGGGTCATGCCTAATACGCCGGCCCTCGTACTTGCCGGAGCGTCGGCGATATACTGCGGCCCAGGTCTGAGCGATGAGGAGCGGGAGCTGGTAATGAGGGTCTTCAAATCGGTCGGCATCGCTCACATGGTCGAAGACGAGAGACTCCTCGATGCGGTCACTGGGCTAAGCGGCAGCGGTCCCGCATTCGTATCCATGTTCATCGAGGCGTTATCCGACGGCGGCGTGAAAATGGGTCTCCCCAGGGACGCCGCGCTCAAGCTCGCGGCCCAGACCGTTTACGGCACCGCGAAAATGATTATCGATGAGAGGTCCCATCCCGCGGTGCTCAAGGACAAGGTCTCGTCGCCCGGGGGAACTACGATAGAGGGCATACACAAGTTAGAAGCGGGGGGGTTCAGGGCGAACGTCATATCCGCCGTAGAGGCGGCCGCGAAGCGTTCGAGGCAGTTATCAAGGGAGGATAAATAATGTTTGTAGTAGCGAACCTCGTAATCGGCATAGGGCAGGCCCTCCATTACATCTTGAATATTTATATCTTTATCGTTGTCGCCAGGGCCATAATCTCCTGGGTCAACCCGGACCCCTACAATCCGATTGTAAGGTTCCTGTACATGGCTACCGAGCCTGTGCTGAGGTACGTGAGAAGGGTAATCCCGATAGTGAGCGGCATAGACTTTTCACCGATTATTGTAATGGTCGCCCTGTTTTTCCTCGACCAGGTCCTGATCCAGTCCATAATAGATTACGGGATTCGTTTGAAAGCTGGTATGCCGTAAACCGACAGATGAGAGATGCCAATCTAACCATAACGGTTCAGGTTCAGCCGAGATCGTCGCACGACGGGATCGTCGGCCTCCATGAGGGCAGGCTGAAAATACGCATATCGGCCCCCCCGGTCGACGGCCAATCCAACCAGCGTCTGACCGAGGTACTCGCGAAGGCGTTCGGGGTCTCGAAATCGAGCGTCGAGATTGTAAAGGGTCACCACTCCAGGCTAAAAACAATTACAATATCGGGTATCGGCCGGGAAGATTATGAAGCGCTCATATCGAAATTCACCGATACGTAGATTCTCATGAACAGGCCCCGGAGCAAACGACATGTCTCAAATTACTGTCAGCGGAAACAGGATAAATTATTTAGAAGGCGATGTAACCGACCCCGGCCGTCCGACCGTCCTTATGATACACGGCGCCGGGCAGAGGGCCGCAACATGGAAGCGTCAGCTGGAGCTTCTGAAAAACCACCCGAAATATAATATGATTATCCCCGACCTGCCCGGCCACGGCGCGTCGGAGGGCGAGGGATCGAGGGACGTAGCCGGCTATGCAGTCTTTATCGAGGAGCTCGCTGCTGCGCTCGGCCTGGGCGATGTTATTCCGGTCGGCCATTCGATGGGGGGCGGCGTGGCGATGGTTTATGCCCTCGACCACCCGGAAAAGGTGATTGGCTCCGTCCTCGTCGGCACCGGCGCCAGGATGCGCGTAGCCGGGGAGACGCTCAAGGCCGTCAAAAACAATTACGAGTTGTTCTGCGACGCAGCGCCCTCGAGGATGATTGCCCCGGGCTCCCCGGACGAGATCAGGAAGGAATTCAGGGAAGGCCTGCTCGATACCTCCCCCGAAGTATGCTACTGGGACCTGGTCGCATGCGACGAGTTTGACCTAATGGACAGGGTGCGCGAGATTAAATCGCCCGCCTGCATCATCTCGGCCGACCAGGATATTTTAACCCCGCCCAAGTACGGCGAGCATCTGAGGGACTCTATAATTGGCTCTTCCTACAATCTCATTAAGGGCTCCGGGCATTTCATGATGCTCGAACAGCCGCTCGAGTTTAACAGGATACTGGCCGGTTTCCTGATGTCGCTAGGGTCTTAGCATGAAAATGAATCCTTAGGGCCCCAAAATTCATCTATTGAAAATAAGACGCTCTATATTTATATTAAATTATTAAGGGGGCGGATGGGCTGAAGG
>CADEFK010000038.1:12802-18929 GCA_902826595.1 uncultured bacterium
GGAACAGTCTTGCTACAATTACACTTTTATCGATAATAATTCCATAAGGGGCACCTTGCTCGAAAAAGAGGAGATGGACTCTTCTCCGGGCAAACCGGACTCTGTTTCGTACGACACCGTTTCAAACCTCTGCAAGCCCAAAAACACGCTGCTGGCTGAAATTGAAACTAGCGACGCTCCCATCGCCGAACCCGGTGATTCGAAGGTTTCGAGCGACGAAACTCCCCTTCTGCCCGATTCTCAAATAACCTTTGTCGAAGACGGCAAATTGAATTACGATCAGTTTCAATCGAGAGAAGTAATTTTTTATGGCGGCCTCGTTCCTTTCGTCGCCATCCACGACGCCGATCTGGAGACCGACGACCATTTTTTCAACCCGGAGAGCTTTTCCCTCTTTCTGTATTTCAAAAAGAAGTTCTGACCGCTTCGGTAAACCCGGTTTTCAGCCCCCTTCTTTCGAGCATTCCTCTAAAAGTAATACCGCCGCCGCTCCCTTTACTAGAAGCGGTATTTTGTTAAAATAAAGGCAACCTTATGAACGGGAGATAAAAATGAGAATAGCACTATTAGGCGGGACAGGCGATATTGCCGAGGGGCTCGTGCTCAGGTGGTCGAAAGCCGGGCACGAGATATTCATCGGTTCAAGGAGCGACGAAAAGGCCAAGGGCATCGCCGCAGAGTATATAGAGAAATTAAAGGTCCACGGGATCGAGCCCAGGATACATGGTATGCCGAACGCGGACGCGGCGAAACATGCGGAGGTGGTAATAATCAGCATCCCCCCCGAGCACGCGGCCGCGACGGTGAGTCAGATAAGGGACAGCTTCACGGACCAGGTCGTCGTTACGCCTGTTGTCTCGATGAAAAGAGAGGGAAAGACGTTTTTGTTCAACCCCCCGGCCCAGGGCTCCTCGGCTCTCGAGATAAAGGCGGCGCTGCCGGAAACGGCGAAACTCGTTTCCGCATATCACAACCTTCCGGCGAAGGAACTGAGCGAAATAGACAAGACCCTCGATTACGACGTTGTCATATGCGGAGACGACGACGGGGCGAAGGAAATCGTAAAGAAACTGACGGAAGACATGCCCAATCTCCGGGTGCTTGACGCCGGGTCGCTGGAGGTTTCGTCGATGATAGAATCAATGACGCCGCTCATCGTCAACCTGAACGTCAGGTACAAGCCCCAGCATTTTTCGGTAAAGTTCGTTTAGGTACTCCGGGACAGTCCACCCTCGGGCCTTCTCTACTCCCCGATGATCTGCAATATGACGTCCCTCGTGCGCGGGCGGTTGTCGAAATCGACCACTATTATCTGCTACCAGGTCCCGAGGAGGAGCTCGGACGACGAAAAGGGGACTGTCAGGGAAGCCCCCTGGAGGGCGGCCCTCACGTGGGAGTAACCGTTCCCGTCCCCCCACCTCGCATCGTGATGATATCGCATGCCCCTGGGGACTATCCTCTCTATAGCCTCCCTGAAGTCCTGTATGGCCCCGCTCTCGAATTCAATTGTGGTAACCCCGGCGGTAGAGCCCGGTATGAACACAGTCACTATGCCGGAGGATATCCCCGAATCCCTCACGCTCTCCCCGACCTCGGCCGTTATATCGACGAGGTCGGTTTCCCCATTCGTGCAGAGCCTTATGCTCCTTGTTATCACGGCCATATAGCGCCTCCTAAAAGAGTTTTAACTGAGCAGGCTTTTCGAGAGGTATAGCTTCAAACCCCTTTTTCTGCAGCACGCGTGCGAAACCGCTGCTGTGAGCGCCTGTGAGGAATACCTTTTCCGGACCCACGGACTCTACGAACTTGACGAGGTCCCTGAAACCCGCCCGGTTGCTGAGGGGAAATACTTCGTCCGCCCCGTACATGGTTTTAATACCGGATCTTTCGTCAGGCGCGGATTCGGTTACCGCCCCGACTTTTTTATCCCGTATATCCTCGACGCCTTTCGAACCCATCTCTAGTGGAAACACGAGGACCCTGCCCTCTGTCTCATTTCGTTTGTATAATTCGCAGCCGTGAAATCCGATGCCGAATTCCTCAAATATCTTTATGACCCCGAATATGGATTTGTGGACGCCGAGCCTGTATCCCGCATCCCCCATCCGCTTGACCAGCTCCCCGGCTTGGCCGTAGGCCTCGGCCAGCAGAACGGGGATCGAGCCCGACGAGCGCGCGCTGTCTATGAATTCCGAGAGGGAATCCATCACTTCTTCCGCCGGAGGGAATTCGTATATCGGCGAGGCGTAGGCGCACTTCATGATCAGAATCGGGCATCTCTTTACCCGCGCGGGCTCCGAAATAAGCGATCGTCTCAGGTTAATATCGCCCGCGTATATGATTGTGCTGCCGGCCTTCTGTATTTCTATCTGAGCCGAGCCCGGCATATACCCCGACGGGATTAGCTCGGCCTGGACGCTTCCGATCGTGAAAGGTCTGTTATAAGGGCAGGCGAGCGCCACCGATTTCCTGATCCTCTTTTCGATGAGCCTGATCGTCTCGGGTGTGGCGATCACTTTTTCGGAAGGGACGAATCTTCCGATATCTGCACTCGATATGAAAGAAAATTCCGCCTTCTTTTCGGAATCGAACCAGAGGCTTGTTCCCCTTAAATGAATCCCCTTGTCGAACTCTATCATTAAACTGAAATTCAAGTGTACTTTCGCGGGGATGATTTGCAAGCTCGTTAAGGGCCATTGTTGACAGGGGATAACCGGAACGGTGATAATTCTTATACTCCGGCCTTAAATCATTAAACTATCAGGAAAAATCTGACAAGGGAGCATCGCGAATGGACAAGACCGAATTACTTCTGAAGGAGCTGACCGAATCCCACGGCGTGCCGGGCTACGAGGCCGGCGTGCGCGAAGTGATAAGGAAATACATGAAACCCCTGGGCGCGATAAGCAAGGACAACATGGGGAGCCTTATTTGTAAAAAGCCCGGGAAGTCTGCCGAGCCCAGGGTAATGCTCGCGGGCCACATGGACGAGATAGGCTTCATGGTGAAGCACATATCGTCAGACGGCTTTATCAGGTTCACGACGCTCGGGGGCTGGTGGGACCATGTCCTCCTCGGCCAGCGCGTTCTGCTGAAAACGCACAAAGGGGACGTCATTGGGGTCATAGGGGCGAAGCCTCCCCACCTCCTGTCTCAGGAAGAGCGTACGAAGCTCCTGCAGAGAAAGAACATGTACATAGACATAGGCTCCAGCTCCCTGAAGGAAGTCGAGAAAGCCGGGGTGCGCGCGGGCGACCCGGTCGTGCCGGTAAGCGAGTTCTCGGTGCTCGCCAATCCCAGGACCTACATGTCGAAGGCGTTCGACGACCGCGTCGGGTGCGCCGTCGTTATCAAGGCGCTCGAGACGCTCCCCGCAAGCGGCCATCCCAATACCCTCTTCGGCGTGGCCACGGTACAGGAAGAGGTTGGTGTCCGGGGCGCGAGCACGAGCGTCGAGATGGTAAATCCCGACATCGCGATAATACTCGAGTCGGACATAGCGGGCGACGTGCCCGGAATAAAGCCCGACGAGTCTTCGACCAAGCTGAACGGCGGGCCTTCGCTTCTGCTCTACGACGCGCGCATGATACCAAATTTGAAGCTGAGAGACCTTGTCGTGGATACGGCGAAGAAATCTAAGATACCGCTCCAGTTCACCACGATGGAGGGGGGAGCGACGGACGGCTCCGTTATACACCTCCATAAACACGGCGTGCCTACCGTAGTGCTGGGCGTACCCACGCGCCACATACACAGCCATAACGCGATAATCCACAGAAATGACTTCGACAACACGGTGAAGCTCCTGAAGGCCGTCTTGCAGAGGCTCGACAAGAAAAAAGTGGATGAGATAAAATCGTTCGCGTAGGTTGCAGCGGTGTTCAGGCAGGGGTTTCGGCTCCGATTTGAACGGGCGATAAAGACCCGGGCGCATCTCGTATTAACAAATAACTGGTAAACTTAGAACCACTTTGGACTCC
Source organism: uncultured bacterium (assembly GCA_902826595.1). Taxonomy (GTDB): domain Bacteria; phylum Desulfobacterota_D; class UBA1144; order Nemesobacterales; family UBA2774; genus 2-12-FULL-53-21. Next base: position 16,783 of record CADEFK010000038.1, read on the forward strand.
ATAAAAATCACAGGCGCCCGGGAGCACAACCTCAAAGACGTTTCACTCAGGCTTCCCAGGAGAAAGCTTGTAGTCATAACGGGCATAAGCGGATCGGGAAAGTCGTCCCTAGCGTTCGATACACTGTTCGCCGAGGGACAGCGCAGGTACATGGAATCCCTCTCTTCCTATGCGCGTCAGTTCGTCGAGCAGATCGGAAAACCCGACGTGGACTCCATAGAAGGCCTCTCCCCGTCCATATCGGTCGACCAGAAGACGTTCCAGAGGAACCCGCGCTCCACCGTCGGCACGATAACGGAGATATACGATTTTCTGAGGCTCCTCTTCGCGCGCCTCGGCAAGCCTTACTGCAGCGCCTGCGGTGTGGAGATATCGGCGCAGAGCCTCGAGACAATGACGGAGCGCGTGGCCGGGCTCGGGGAGGGAGAGAAGGTCTCGATTTTCTCTCCGATAGTGCAGGGGAGAAAGGGAGAGTACAAAAAAGAGCTCGAAGAGCTCCGGAGGGAGGGATTTTTAAAGGTCAGGATCGACGGGAAGCTCCGCGATCTCGACGACGAGATCAAGCTCGGCAAGCAGAAAAAACACACGATAGAATTACTCGTGGACGTGATAGTCATCCGTCCCGGCGAGGTGCGGGGCAGGATAAACGATTCGCTGAAACTGGCGCTGAAACGCTCGGGGGGCGTGGCTAAGGCGGAGACCGCCTCGGGCGTCGTGCTCAGCCTGAGTGACAAGTTCGCTTGCCCCGAATGCGGTATGAGCTACCCCGAAATTTCCCCGCGTCTCTTCTCGTTCAACAGCCCTTACGGCTCCTGTCCGACGTGCCAGGGCCTGGGGGAGACCTGGTTCTGCGACCCGGAGCTCCTGATCGACGAAGGGCTTTCTATCGACGACGGTGCGATAATACCGTGGCGGAACTCGAATTACTTCAGGCAATTGACCGAGAGCGTCGCCGAGTATTACGGCGTCGATACCTCTGTCCCGTTCAAAAAGCTATCCGCGAAGTTAAAAAAGGCGATAATTCACGGCTCGGGCGGCGAGGAGATAACCCTAAGGAAGGAGAGAAGGGGACGTACGCTCAGATATAAAGACACCTACGCCGGCGTGGCCGGGATAATCACGGAATGGTATAAGGAAACGGATTCCCCCCCTGTGCGGGAGAAGCTCTCTCAGTTCATGCGGACGGCGGAGTGCCCGGAGTGCGGGGGCGCTAGGCTCAAGAAAGAGGCCCTTTCCATTCTGTTCAGCGACAAATCCATATACGACGTGGTAAGCATGTCGTCCGAAAGCTGTCTCGAATTCTTCCGAGCCCTCGACCTTAACCCCAGGGAGAGGGAAATCGGAGACCGCGTCATGAAGGAGATAAATTCCCGTCTCAACTTCTTAACCGACGTGGGCCTCGGCTACCTTACCCTCGACCGCTCCACTCCGACGCTTTCGGGCGGTGAAGCTCAGAGGATAAGGCTCGCGACACAGGTGGGCTCGAAGCTGACCGGCATAACCTACGTCCTCGACGAGCCGACGATCGGCCTCCACCCGAGAGACAACGGCAGGCTTATTGAGACCCTCAAGTCTCTCCGCGACAGTGGCAACACGATAATCGTCGTCGAGCACGACGAGGAGACTATAAGGAGCGCCGATTTCATCGTCGATATAGGACCAGGCGCCGGAGAGAAGGGCGGGAGGGTAGTGGCCGAGGGGGACGTGAACGATCTGATAAGCCGCAGCGAGTCTCTCACCGGGAGTTATCTCTCAGGAAGGATCGCCATACCGGTACCCGAGTCACGGAGAGAGCCGAGAGGGTATGTTACGATAGAGGGCGCGTCCGAGCACAATTTGAAATACATAGATGCCGCGTTCCCCCTCGGCGTATTTACATGCGTCACGGGCGTGTCCGGCTCGGGCAAGAGCACACTCGTTATCGATACGCTCTACAACGCCCTCGGGCGGAAGCTCTACAGGAGCAAGGATAAAGTCGGGAAATACGAAAGGCTCTCAGACGCCGGGGAAATCGATAAGGTGACTAATGTGGAGCAGACCCCGATAGGCAGGACCCCCAGGTCGAACCCCGCCACCTACACCGGGATATTCGCCCCGATAAGGGATCTCTACTCGATGCTGCCCCAGGCGAACATCAGGGGGTATAA
>CADEFK010000039.1 GCA_902826595.1 uncultured bacterium
GCGGACAGGTCCCTTCAGACCATCATGGGCACGACTACGGCTTTCGACTTAACTTCCCTGCGGAAAAGACCCTCGTCTTCCTGCCAGGCCCGGAACCTGCCCAGTATCTCCCTGAGCCTTTCCCTGACGGGCGTCCAGTAAAAATCCCAGCTGTAGTCCTTCTTCCTGCTTTTGAAAAACATATCGAAGAATATTTCTCTCTCGACGGGGAAGCCTTTTTCGGCGACCCATCCCGTGCGTACGCTCCCGTATCCGGCCCCGAAGCCCATGGCGAACGTGCCCGAAAGCCCGAGCCGCTCGGAAGCCTTTGTCGCAAGCTCTATGTACACGTACAGGGCCTCGGACGTCGAGTACCCGCGCTCTTCGTACCGCTCATCCATGGCGAGGAGGTTGTCGATGAAGTACATCGGGTAAAACGTCGGGGCATATACGGATACGGACTTCGTGGGACTAATGAGGGGCTGCCTTATAATTACGTCCTCTTTAATGACCCCAATCATGAAGTCCTCTTTGTCGAAGCCGCCGATATCGCCGCACTCCCCGAGGGACAGCCTCACCTTCTCCCATTCCCTCTCGGCGATAACCAACGCCCTTTCGAGACGCTTCTCGCCCTCATCAAATTCCCTGTCTTTAAGGAGCTCATCCAGTTCCATTCGGGCCTCTCTCTCGAACCTGTTATTTATACAAACTGAACGGATGTAAAAATATACCCCGATATAAACGGTTCTCAATGCCGGCTCCCCCGGTTTTACCGGGAATTCCCACGAATGAGGTGACCGGGGATGCCCGGTCCATTGTTTTTAGGCTTCGCCTGTTGTAATATGGAACTCTTTTAGCACCTCCGGAGGGATTCATATGGCAACACTGGTGACAGGGGCGACCGGTCTCCTGGGCTCACACATCGCGAGGAAGCTGGCGGAGAGGGGTGACGAGGTAAGGCTGCTCCTCAGAAAGTCGAGTAAAACCATAAATATCGACGATATAGACGCCAAAAGGGTTTACGGCGACGTGACCGACCTGGACTCCATCAGAAAAGCGGTAGAGGGCTGCGACACCATTTACCACGCTGCGGGAATCGTATCGTTCAAACAGGCCGATTATCAAAAGATGGAAGACATTAACGTGAAGGGGACGCAGAACGTATTCACGGCCGCTCTCGAGGCGGGCGTGAAGAAAGCCGTCTATACCAGCAGCGTCGCTGCGATAGGGTTAAAACCGGGGAAAGAGGCCGCCGACGAAGAGACCCCGTTTGACCCCGCCGGCACCGATATCCAGTATATAAAATCGAAATTCCATGCGGAGCAGGAAGCCCTCAAATTTTTCAAAAAGGGCCTGCCGCTCGTAATCGTCAACCCCTCTATCGTTATCGGGGCGGGGGACGTCTATGTCTCGACCTCCGGGTTTATAATCTGGTACTGCAAGAGGAGGCTCCCGGGATACACGGACGGAGGCATAAACGTGGTCGACGCCGAGGACGTCGCCATCGGACACCTGCTTGCGGCCGAGAAGGGCAGGCTCGGGGAGCGCTACATACTGTGTAACCGCAACGTCACTATAAAAGAGCTATTCGAGATCATAGAAAAGGTAACGGGGATACCGAGGCCCAGGATGAAGATACCCTACCCTGTTGCCTATCTGGGCGCGTTTATCGCCGAGCGCATTATCGGCATATCCGCCCCCAACTACGTCGCCATGGACATAGACTCCGTAAAGGGGTCGAAGCACTTCTGGTATTTCGATAACTCAAAAGCGGTTCGGGAGCTGGGGTTCTCCCCAAGGCCGCTCGAGCAAACGATAGAAAGCACCGTAAAGTGGTTCAAGGAAAACGGCTATCTGTGAATTTAAGCGCTCGCCCTTGTTTGCAGCGATTATCACGTTAATATAAACTCTTGTCATGCCCGGAAATTCGTTCGGACACCTGTTTCGCATAACGACCTGGGGCGAATCCCACGGTCTTGCCCTGGGGGTCGTCATAGACGGCTGCCCCGCCGGTCTCGATATATCGAAAGAAGATATACAAATTGAGCTAGACCGCAGGCGTCCCGGTCAGAGCAAGATAACCACTCAGAGGAAGGAGTCCGACAGCGTCGAGATCCTCTCGGGGGTTTTCGAGGGTAAAACGCTCGGCACGCCAATATCGCTCATGGTCAGGAACGAGGACGTTATATCCAAATCGTACGAGGATATAAAGGACACTTACCGTCCCGGGCACGCCGATTTCACCTACGACGCGAAATACGGAATAAGGGATTACAGGGGCGGCGGCAGGTCTTCGGCGCGGGAGACAGTAGGAAGGGTCGCCGCAGGAGCCGTCGCGAAAAAGATCCTCAATCAGAACGGTATCGAGACTTTCGGGTTCGTGAGGCAGGTCGGAAAAATCACCGCCCGTAAAATAGACCCAGGCGAGATAGAGAGGAACATCGTAAGATGCCCCGACGCCGAAAAGGCGGCCGAAATGATCGAGCTCATAGAGAAGGTGAGGAAGGAAGGGGATTCGGTGGGCGGGACCGTGGAGGTAATATCAAAGGGACTTCCGCCGGGTCTCGGAAGCCCGGTATTCAACAAGCTGGACGCCGACCTCGCCGCCGCGCTCATGAGCCTCGGGGGGATAAGGGGTTTCGAAGTAGGCATGGGCTTCGAAGCGTCCAAGAAGAAAGGCTCTCAGGTAAACGACGTAATGTATAAGGACAAAGCGGGAAATCTCAGGTTTAAAACCAATAACGCGGGCGGCCTCCTCGGCGGAATGACGAACGGCGAGGACCTCGTCGTGAGAATAGCCATAAAGCCCACGTCTTCCATATCCCAGGTGCAGCATACAGTCGACAAATTCGGAAACCCCGTAGAGCTCAAGGTGAAGGGCAGACACGATCCGTGCCTGTGCCCGAGGGCCGTGCCTATTGCGGAGGCGATGGTTAACCTCGTCCTCGCCGACCACCTGCTCATGTCGAGAGTCGCCCGAATTTAAATCCCTGCAGACAAGTAATTCATTCCGCCCCGGCGTGATTACGAAACTCATGTCCAAAGAGTCCGTCAGTCATCACCACTTTCGTATGATTTTTCGCTCGCCCCTAATTTTTTCGGCCGTAAATATTCGGGTAAACTATTTACGGGTCATTAATTGATAAATTAGATAATCCAGTCAGGGCCGTATCGGAGCCGATACAAATAAAGAAGGCCGAATTATTACAAAGGCTTTCCGGCTGAGGCCGTTAAGCATATTTTGATAGTAATCCCGGTTTTAATATAACCTATTGAAACGAAAAACAAATTGCACTAAACTTGCAAAAAAGGGTATCGACCTTCCGAAACGGCAAACTATCCGAAAGGGTAGGACGCAAAGCCACAAGCCTAAGGACGATTTTACATGGTCTATGGCGGTTGGGTTACCGAAGAAAGCATACTTGCAATAATTCTAATAATATAGGATTATTGTAGCATAGCTATAAACAACTATATTAGCTAAGTTAAAGAGTAATGCGAAAATAATTTTGCAGAGGGGGTACTACCATGGGGATAATTATCAGGGAATCGAAGGACCGGAGGAGCCGTGAAAGGGTCCACGTAAATTTTCGGGTCTATTCGAAAAATTCCGGCAAGATGATCGGGCTCGCAAAAGACCTCTCCGACAAAGGACTATTCATACAAACTGAAGACGAATTCAGGCCCGGCACGAAGCTCCTTCTCGAATGTGATTTATCGGAGGCATTTCCCGTCAAAGCATATTGTGAAGTAAAGAGGCTCGAAACGAACGGCACGGGCGAGCACGGAATAGGGGTCGAATTCATAAACATATACGATTCGGATCGTGCAAAACTACAGAGCTACATCGAGAAGAGCAAACACGCTCTCAATTCCGACGACTACTATTTATCCGATTTCGCAGACATCCCGGACGAGGACCTGTTTAAAAAGGCGGAGGTATTCTGGCAGTACGGACTGGACATGGCGTCGAAGGGGTATATACGGTACAGAAGGCCGCTCGCGTCGCCCTCGGCGCACAGGGTGATCGTCGAGGACGATTTCACCGGAAAGAAAAAAGAGATGATCATGATGGGCAGCAACAACTACCTCGGCATCACGTCCCATCCGGTGGTCATGAAAATAGCCAAAGAAAATATAGATAAATACGGCGCCGGCGCTGGCTCCGTTCCGCTCCTGGCCGGGTCGTTCGATATACACAGGCGGCTCGAGATGAAGCTTGCCGAGCTCAAGGGGGCCGAGGAAGCGATAATCTTTCCGCGCGGCTACGTCACGAAACTCGGATGCATACAGGCGCTCGTAAAGAGCGAGGACCTCGCGGTCATAGACAGACTCGCTCACGCGAGCATTATAGACGGCTGCATGCTGTCGACGGGCACGTTCAGGACCTTCAAGCACTCGGACGTCAGAAGCCTCGAAAACGTATTAAAAAGAAATAAAGACAATTTCAAGGGAAAGATCGTGATAGTCGACGGCGTGTACAGCATGGACGGGGACATAGCCCCGCTCCGGCAGATAGCCGAGACCGCCCACAGGTACGGCGCCAAGGTCATGGTGGACGAAGCCCACGCGACGGGCGTCATAGGGGACAGGGGCAAGGGGACGCCCAGCCATTTTAAAATGAAGCCCGGTGAGATAGATATAGTCATGGGCACGCTGAGCAAATCCCTGGGCGGCGTCGGCGGCTTCATAGCATCGACGAAGGAAGTAGTGAGCTATCTCAGGTACTACACCAGGTCCTTTTTCTTCTCGTCTAATTTCCCCCCCTCGGTCGCAGCCTCCGTACTGGCCGCTATCGAAGTGATGGAAACGGACAAATCCATCCACGAAAACCTCTGGAAAAATATCAAGTACATGAAGGAAAGCCTGAAATCCCTCGGATTCAACACGGGACAGACCGAGTCGGCGATAATCCCGGTAATGACCGGCGACGAGCTCACTCAGAAAAAGATGAGCAAGAGGTTCCACGAGGAAGGGATTTACGTTAACGCGATACCGCACCCCGCCGTACCCAAGGGGCAGGAGAGGTTCAGGTTCAGCGTGATGGCCACGCATACGAGAGAGGACATCGACAGGACGCTCGAAGTTGTCGAGAAGCTGGGGAGGGAATTCGGCATCATAGGCAGGCCGGTATCGCCGGGCGCGCCCGAAAACAATAAATACGCCGTGAGGGAGATATCCTCCAGGGACGAGATCGAAAGGTCGGTCAGGTTCTCGTGGAAGGTTTACAAGGATTACCCGGCGTGGGTCCCCTACTTCCTTATAAAAGACCACGTCAAGCTCGTTTCGAACGATTATTTCTACTTCAGGAAGGTTTACGGAAAGAGGTTCGTCGTAGAGGAAAGGGGAGAGATAGTCGGCACCGTAAGCGCGTTCGTAGACAATTATTACAACCGCTATCACGACACTAATGTCGGATTCCTGGGGTTCTTCGAGGCTCTGCCGGACAAAGACGAAGCTGTCGGCCTTCTCCTCGCAAGGGCCGGGGACTTTCTCGCGGGAGAGGGGTGTACGGAGATACAGGGACCCGTGAACGGGATATTCGGCCTCTTCGGCGGCGGGCTGCTCTCGAGCAACTACGGCAAGATTCCTTCGTTCCTCCAGGTGTACACCCAGCCCTACTACCACGGCTACTTCACAAACGCGGGCTTCGGGCCGGTGAAGAAACTCCTGCATTACTCGATAGACCTTAAATCCCCGGAGAACTTGGGAACCATAAGGAAATACTCCCGTGAACTGGTTCCGAATGATATAAGAATCAGACCGATCAATAAATCAGATTGGGAGAGAGAGGTCAGCAGCGTAGTTAAGATCTTCAACGAATCCCTCGCAAGGCTCTGGGGCAATGTCCCGTTCGATGCCGATGAATTCATAGAGTTCGCGGACGAGTTCAAGAGTCTGATTGTTCCCGAATTCTGGTTAATAGCGGAAGCGGGCGGAAAGGCCGTCGGTTTCGTCGGCTCCTTCCCTCAGTACTCGGCGGTATTCAAGAGTCTGGACGGCAAGATTAAGCCCCAAAGCCTTATTAAGCTCCCCCTACAGATGAGAGGAATCAAGGAAGGCGTCATAATGATAGTGGGTTTGCTTGACGAATATAAGGGAAGGAATCTGGGAAAAGTATTGCTGGGCCGGGCATGTGAGGTAATGGTCGAAAAGGGCTACGACAAAGCCATCCCGACCTGGGCTTTGGAGGACAATATGAAATCAAGGCGGATTCTCGAAGACCTTGGAGGAAAAGTCGATATACACTGGGAGATGTACTCAAAAATTACGGCTATAAGCGAATAAGACAATGAATGACAGAATCTTGTCAGCATCCGAGCAGAATACAGCGAACATTCAGAAATCCGTGTTCAGCGTAGCTGTGTTCATATTGATCCTGTTCTGTATCGGGAACTTCGTCCTCGGACTCAGCTGGGTGAATAAATCCTTTCCGGGTTTTTTCTTTTACAAAAACCTGGTAATCACGGATATATCTCCGATCGCCGTCAACAGGGATACAATAAAAAGATTCAAAGACAGAATCCTGAAAATCAACGGGGTCGATGTCAGGACTCCGGCCGAAGTCTTTTCCATAACCGATTCATTGCCCGTAGGCACCGAGGTCGAATACACAATAGTAAGGAACGGGGACCCCTACAATGTAAAGATTCCCACGCAGCGATTCACCGCCAAAGACCTGCTTCTTGTGTTCGGGGTCATATATATAATAGGCGTAATATTTCTATTGATCGGGACGATGGTTCTCTATGTCAAGCCTTATCTCAAGGCGAGTAAGGCATTCTTTCTTTTCTGCGTGTCAATTTGTATCTGGTTCGTAGGCTCTTTCAACGGCCAGGCCGTATATTTTTTCGATCAAATAACCTTTTTCGCATTAGTTTTCAGTCCTTTCTTCGGAATATGTCTGATGTTTATTTTCCCGTCGGATACAAAGATAAGAGTTATTACGCGCAACTTGATAATCCTCTTGTTTTTATTCGTATCCGCCATCCTGTTTATACTCCAGTTTATTTTCTTCAGTACATACGACATATGGAAATACATCAACACCGCGATCTGGATATACGTAGTCCTGAGCACCTTGATTTTTCCTATTTCCTCTCTCGCGACCTACATAAATCCGTCATCGGCGCTTGAAAAACAACGCGCGCAAATAATCTTGCTCGGCTGCATTTTCGGCCTGCTCGTCCCGGCCTCTGTTGTAACCTGCATCACGGTCTTTAAAATAAGCTTGCCCTATAACCTGATGGCTCTCCCCGTGCTTATATTCCCCGTGTCGATCGCGTACGCAATAGTGAAACACAAGCTTTTCGACATCGACGTCATCATTGAAAAGGCGCTCACGTACGGCCTCCTCACGGGAGCCGTAGGATGTATCTTCGCCCTCACCGTGCTCGGATTCAACGTCGCGTTCGCAAAGTACGGCGGCTGGAAGAACCCCGCTTTCTTCGTGATCCTGAGCGGATTCCTCGTCATCGCGCTCAACCCGCTTAAGAACCGGATACAGGACCTTGTGGACCTGACCTTCTTCAGAAAGAAATATGACTACAGGGGGACCGTGGAGGAAGTGAGCTACGCGATGACCTCGCTTCTCAGCCTCGAAAAGATAATCGACAAGATCATCGAAATCGTGGAGAACACGATGTTCTCGAACCCTATTTCCGTTTTCATATACAACCAGGACCTGGGGTCGTATGAGCGGTATTTTAAAGAGGGGGAGGTCCAAAGATCCTCCGATACGACTCTTGGGGAGGACAACGTTCTCATACAGCAGCTCAATTTCCACGGCAACGAGATATTCAAGGAAGACCTCATAGCGGACGAGAGGTATTTTCACAACTCCCAAAAGCTCATGCCGGAATTCGAGAGGTTTAATGCGTCGCTCGTCATTCCGCTATTTTTCAAAAAACAGCTCATCGGTTTTATAGCTCTGGGCGATAAGAAGTCGGGGCTTTCGTATACGTCGCGTGACGTGAATCTGCTCAAGCTCATGGCGAACCAGAGCGCAATAGCCCTTGAGAACGCGCTCGCGTTCAAACTCGTCGAGGACTACGCGAAAAGGCTCGAGAAAACGAACAAGGAGCTCAACGATACCCAGGCGCAGCTCGTGCACGCGGAGAAGATGTCCGCGATCGGGCAGCTCGCGGCGGGCGTCGCGCACGAGATAAGGAACCCGCTCAACATCATCGAAGGCGCCAGATACTACATCTCCACCTACATGATGGACAAGGAAAATACTGAAGTCGTGGGAGAATACCTCGATTACATAAAGCACGAGATCGACAGGACGAACAGGCTCATAGACAGCCTGCTCAAGTTCTCTAAAGCCGAGCCGCCCTATTTCGAGAACGTGAGCATCAACAGCGTGCTCGAGAACGTCGTCATACTCGTACGCAAGCAGCTCTCGGATAACAATATAAACCTCGCGCTGAGCCTCGACGATAATCTGCCGCAGATAATGGCGGACCCGAATCAGCTCTGGCAGGTTTTCATCAATATAATTCTAAACGCCGTGCAGGCGATGCCCAAGGGCGGAGACTTCTCGATAAAGACATCCACACGGTGGGACGAATTCACGAGCGGGAGCGAGGACAAGGTCTACATACACTTCAAGGACACGGGGGTGGGAATAGACAAGGAGGACATCACCAGGATATTTGATCCATTCTTTACGAAGAAGGACATGGGGACCGGCCTCGGACTCTCGATAGCATATAAGATAATAGAAAAACACAAAGGCAGGATAATAGTCGAGAGCGAGAAGGGAGCAGGTACGACAATTACGATTGAACTTCCATCAAATAACTATAATATTACAGCGGGAGAGGCAGATGATAGACAAGAAGAAGCGGGTGCTGGTTGTTGACGATGAGCAGCTGATATTAAAAATTATATCCGACATACTGACCAAGGAAGGTTACGAAGTCGTAGTCGCCAACAACTGCGAGAAAGCAACCGAATACCTGAGGACATCCCGCATCGATGTGGTGCTCTCGGACATCAAAATGCCGGTAAAGAGCGGCATCGACCTGCTCGAGGAAATCAAGAAAAAAGACCCCAACATACCGGTAATACTGATGACGGGATTCGCATCGCTGGAAACAGCGGTGGAGGCGGTTCAGAACGGAGCGTTCGACTACTTGATCAAACCTCTGGATTACGGGAAGCTCAGGAGCGTAATCGAGCACGCCGCCGACAGGTACGCCCTATACAGGGAGAACACGCGCCTGCTGAGCGACCTCAAGGAATTGAATACCAACCTCGAGCTCAAGGTGCAGGAGAGAAACAGACAGCTCGAGAACACGCTCAACAGCACGATCGAGAGCATTATTACGACCGACAGGGACCTGGTCGTAGAAACCGCAAACCCGAAGACATCGGAGATATTCGGCAGGAGCTGCACGGGCGAAAAACTGAGCTCCCTGTTCCAGGGGATTAATTTCGACACCATAGTGCCGAGGATACTGAGCGACCCGTCGTATTCGACGAAACACGAAGTGAGGCACGAGAGCAAGTTCCTCGAAGTAACGCTCTCGCCTCTGATAGACTTCGAGACGAAAGAGATCTTCGGCGTGATAGCCGCGACGGAGGATATAACCGAGAAGAAGAAGCTCGAAGCCCAGCTGATACACTCGGCGAAGATGTCGGGCGTGGGGCCGCTGGCCGCCGGCGTGGCGCACGACTTCAACAACATACTCTCGGGCATTATCGGTTATACGAGCCTCGCGCTGACGAGGCAGGACCTGGAGAGCGCCAGGAAGGACCTCAAGGTGATAGAGAAGGCTTCGGACAGGGCCGTCGAGATAGTGAACAAGCTCCTTTCCTTCTCGAGACAAAAAGGGGAGAAATTCCAGGTAGCCCAGATAGAGAGCATCATAGACGACGCGCTCGGACTCGTGGAGCACACCTTCGAGACGGAAGGCATAAGGATACTCAGGAGCTACGAGAAGGTCCCGGCCATCAGGATGAACCTCGGGGAGATACAGCAGGTATTCCTCAATCTGGCGATAAACTCGAAACACGCCATGCCGCAGGGCGGCGCCATAGCGATCAGCACCAAGCTCGCAGGCAATTCCGTGAGAATCGACTTCTCGGATACGGGGTCGGGGATTCCTCCGGAGAACCTGCCCAGGATATTCGAGCCGTTCTTCACGACGAAACAGAGCGAAGGGTCGAAATCGGGAACGGGCCTCGGGCTGTCCGTCATATATGCGATAATAGAAAGGCATGGGGGCAGGATCGAGGTATCGAGCGAGCTCAACAAGGGCACCACGTTCACGATCCACCTCCCGAATATCCAAACCGTCTCCAAGGCCCCGGAATCCGAACCTGCGCCGAGAATACAGAATGCGAAGGTCATCGAGCTCAGGAGAAAAGGGAACGTGCTCATCATCGACGACGAGGAGTTCATCAGGGACATAGTCAGCGAATGCCTGACGAGCACGGGACATAACGTAATGACCGCCGAGAGCGGCGAGCAGGCAATAGAGCTGATAAAGAAGAATCATTTCGACATCACGTTCCTCGACTTTTCCATACCGAATAAAAACGGTATCGAGCTTCTGAGAGAAATCAAAATGATAGACCCGAACTCGACGGTGGTCATTATCAGCTCAAGGCCGGGAGAACAGCTTCCGGACGAGCTTGCCGACGAGGGCGCTTATAACATCATAAAAAAACCTTTCTCCGTGGACCAGATCCAGGCCGCTGTATCTAGGGTTCTCGGGGCAGAGGCCATGAGCAGATAAAACCGCGGCGGGACATGGAAGAGCTTTCCACCTTTTACTGCAGGATCCTTGTGAACGAGGAAGAAATATATTCGGGACGGCTCGCGGAAGTTCCTGAAGAGACCAGGGCGAAGATGATGCGCGACCTGTCCGAGTGGGCGGATTCGCTCGGAAAGAGGGGACTGAACGAGCTCATATACTCACATCTCGCGTGGTATGACGAGAAGGGCGTTTATTGCGCGGAATGCGGGAAGCGAGATACGGACGTGGGCGCCGGGAAATGCGCGGAATGCGGGAGCGAGCTCGTAGAGCAGTACGTGCACGCGCGGGACAAAAAGCTGGATATGATTATTACCTGCGTGGGCATGATCACGAAGGTACAAATATCTGGAATGTAAAACCAAACGGTTACGGTCCGAGGCTCCGATCAGACCGGACCGGGACTCGGAGGGTCGGGAATGAAGCTAACGGTAAAAGGACAGGTATTCCCAAAGGTTTGGGAGATCGCCAAAAGCGTCAGGAAGCTCAGGGACGAGAGAAGGCCCGTAAACATCGGGGCAGGCACAGTGGGTTTTCCGGTCTACGAGGTGGACCTCCCGGACAATACGAGGAAAGAGGGGCTTTATTTCGTAACGCCCCGTGGGATCAAGCTATATTTCTACCCCGGAGACCAGTATCAGATAGCCTACCTGATATCGGAGATCGACAGCGACCCGCTGCGGGAAAAGCATTTTAAAGAGACCGCAACAAGCACGCCTGCTTGAAGGCACCGCAAGCGAAACGGTTCTTTGACTCACGGACCGGGCCTATGTACTTTTAATCCGATGGAGCGCCACGAACACTCTCACGACTTAAAAAATGCGAAAGAAAAAAAGACGCTGATCGTCGTCCTCATACTTACGGCAACATTCATGGTGGTGGAGGCGGCTTCGGGGTTCTATACGAGCAGTCTCGCGCTCCTTTCGGACGCGGCGCACATGCTGACGGACGTTTTCGCGCTCTCCCTCGCGTATCTCGCCCTCTGGTTCTCTGTCAGGCCGCCGACCCTCAGCAATACTTACGGGTTTTACAGGGCCGAAATCCTCGCCGCTCTCATCAACGGGATACTCCTGTTCGTAATCTCGGGCGGCATAATCATAGAGGCGTACGAAAGGTTCAAGCTCCCCCGGGAAGTGAAAAGCCTCGAGATGACGGTTGTGGCGGCCGCGGGACTCGTCCTGAATCTGGGCTCGGCCTATGTGCTGTCCAGGCATCAGAGCGCGAATTTAAACATCAAGGGGGCGCTCTATCACGTAATGAGCGACGCGCTCGGCTCCGCGGGGGCCGTAGCGGCGGGCGTGGTGATGATCTTCACCGGATGGTATTACGCGGACAGCATCATCAGCGTGCTGGTGTCAGTCCTCATATTGAGGAGCGCGTGGGTTATATTAAAGGAATCGGCGCACATACTGCTCGAAGGCACGCCGCGGGGGGTCGACCTCAAAGCCGTTCAGGCCTCTATATGCTCCAACGATGGCGTGCTCGGCGTGCACGACCTCCACGCGTGGACTCTCACTCAGGGATTCGACGCCCTGAGCGCGCACCTGGTCGTGGAAGACATGCACAAGGGCGAGAGGCTAATAAACGATATAAAGGACCAGCTGTCGGGCAGATTCCATATCACACACGTTACGCTTCAGCTGGAAACAAAAGAGTGCGGGTCCGCGAACAGCACCTGCTACGAGGATGCCTCCGGCGGAAAAAGCGCGGGGTGATCACTCGCTCTCACGCATCAGCTTCTCGGCGGCGGATTTCATCTCGGCCCCTATCTTCTTAAGCTCTGGCTTCGACTGCACGTACTTTTCGAGCGCGTCGAGCACGCTCATGGTCTTCGAGAGCCCGGTCTGCCTCATCGTCTTTTTGGGTTTGGAGAAGACCCTCTCGATCTTGAGCGTCTGAGCGCCCCCGAACGCGGATCTTAGCTCCCTCTCGTCGACCCCCTCACCGTGACCCCCGACCTCGTATCTGACCCTTACTACCGCCCCCTCTAAATCCCCGGGAGAAATTCCGTCCGGGACGGGCAGCTTCCCCAGGCCCTCGTCGATATCTCCGAGATCGATGGTGATGAATCTCCTCGCCGGCGTCTCCCTGAACTGATAGATACATTTCCATCCCGTGTCAGTCTCCGAGATCTCGCCTAGCACGAACCCCTTGTTCTCCTTCTCCTCGCTGAAATCGATCCTCTCGATGCTGCCCGAGTAGACTACAGGCGGCGCATCGCCCGCGTTCAGATCCTGGAATCCGTGTATGTGCCCGAGCGCGACGTACTGGAATGCGCGGTCCGCGAGAACCGTCACTGGGACAACGGGGTCCGAGGTCGAGAGCGTGTCCGTTTCCGTCCCGGACAGTCTCGCTCCGCGGGCCGCCACGTGCGCGAGCAGTATGGCGGGGTCCTCCGGGCGGGTCTTTCCGGCGAGGTCATGGATAATCGCGATCAGCCTGCTTTCAATCTCCGCCTGAAGCTCCTGGGAGGAAAGGGACCTGTACTCCTCTCTCGAGAGCAGCGCGCCCCTGCCCGCCCACGGCAGGCATGCGACCTGAACCGCGCCGCTTTTAGTGGGTATATCGAGAACTCCGGGTTTTCTGGCGATGGTAACGCCCTCAATGTCGAGGGCCGGGAAGATTTCCACGGCGGACGCGCCTGCGCCGGAAGACGAGTAGTCGTGGTTGCCTAGCACCATGACGACACGGGCTCCTCCGCTGCCGGCGGCCTTCCCTATCCTGCGCGCGAATTCTATTTCTTCCGCGGGAAGGGGGTTTTCCCTGTGGAACACGTCGCCCGCGATGAGTATGAGGTCGACCGACTCCCGGGCGGCCGTCTCCAGCACCCGATCGAGACACCCGAGTATGTCTTCGAGCCTTGTGTTATATCCCGTCGACGGGTTCAGCCTGCCGTGCGTGAGGAGACCGATGTGAATATCGGAGAGGTGTATAAACCTTATTTTTCTCAACTGCCGCCGCGGGCGCCCCGGTTCGGTAACAATCCCCGAGAACGCTTCCTCTATTTATCCCCGAACAGGATTTCGGACGCCTTTTTCGTCCCGGCCCCGTAATTGAATTTGTAGCCGAGCTTGTGGAGAACGCTCTCTATGGCCGATATGAAGAATAATGTGTCCGTCTTCTCTATGTCGCCAATGTGCGAAACGCGGAATATCACTCCCTTGGCCTGGTCCTGACCGTCGGCGACGGTTATCCCGAATTCGCTGCTGAGCGCCTTGATAACCTTCGAGGAGCCTATTTCCGGCGGGGCGACCACCGTTGTGAGCGCCGGGCTCGGGACGTCCTTCACGTATATATCGAGCCCTATGGCCTTCATACCTTCCCTCATGGCGAGGGAGAGCTTGGCATGCCGTCTGAACATGCTCTCCCTGCCCTCTTCCTTGAACCGTCTCAGCACCGCTGCAAGCCCGATTATCAGGGTTACGGCCGGAGTATACGGGGTCGTGTTCTTCTCCGCGTTTTTCTGCGCGGCCTTGAAATCGAAATAATATTTCGGGAGGTCCGAAGTCTTGTTGAACTTCCACGCCTTTTCGCTCATTGCAGCGAACGACAGACCCGGAGGCAGCATGAACGCCTTCTGAGAGCCGCCCACCATGACGTCTATGCCGATCTCGTCGAAAGGAAGCGGGAACACGCCCACTCCCGTGATGCCGTCTACTATCAGAAGGACGTCGTCCCTATGTCTCGTAATATCGGCGATTTCCCTGGTCGGATGCATGGCGCCCGTGGAGGTCTCGCTCGCCTGTACCAGAACGGCGCGTATGGACGGATCTTTATCGAGGGCTTTCTTTATATCAGCGGGATCGACCGAATGTCCCCACTCGACCATGAGCTCCTGCGTGTCGAGGCCGAACGCACGGCAAATCTTTCCCCACCTCTCCCCGAACTTGCCGCCGTTTACGACGACCACCTTATCGCCCCGGGAGAGCGTATTCACCACGGCCCCCTCCATCGCCCCGGTTCCGGAAGCGGCGAGTATGAAAACCTCCTGCTTCGTATCGTATATGTATTTAAGTCCCTCTCTCACTTCCGCGAAGATGGACTCGAATTCCTTGGTCCTGTGGTGCATGATGGGCTTTGCCATCTCTATGAGAATTTCGCTTGGGACGGCAACCGGCCCCGGAGTAAATATGTAATTTTTCACTTTCCGACTCTCCTCTGTAATGATTTTGCTTTAGATTTTTCTAAACGGCCGGACTGTCGAATCTTGCGATCCTGCGGTGAGTCCTTTTTTACGCTGCCCTTGACATCGGCCTCGAACCAGCCGACATATCCGAGTGTCGTATCCTTCTATTACAAGCCCTGTTAAAAACATAAGAATTTACCCAAAGCTGCGGATAATTCAACTTTCCTTGCTTTTGAATTCTCAGCCCATATATTATTTACATTGAGAAACAGGGAGAACGGCATGCTCGGAGAGAATAGAGAACAAATACAAGAACTTAAAAAGAGACTCGTAGTCTTGGGAGAGTTTCTTTGACCTCCCCGGCAAGAATTCGCGCCTGAAAGAAATCGAAGATATAACCGGGAAGGAGGGTTTCTGGAACAACGCCGAAAAGGCACAGGAAATCCTGAGGGAACAGTCCCGTATCAGAAACGCTATAGAAAGCCTGAAGAGACTTTCGAGCGACCTCGAAGACGTGGAGGTATTGGAAGAGCTTTCTATCGAGGAGGGAGACGAGCAGGCGGCGAGGGAGGCGAGCGAGAAACTCTCCGAGATCAAGAGCCGGGTAGAAACGCTCGAGTTCAAGCGGATACTCGGCGAGCCCGACGACGAGAGGAACGCCATCGTCTCGATCAACGCGGGCGCGGGAGGCACCGAAGCCCAGGACTGGGCCGAAATGCTGCTCCGGATGTATCTTAGATACGCCGAGCTCAACGGCTATACGACTGAATTCATAGAGTATCAGGAGGGGGACGAGGCCGGGATGAAGAGCGCGACGTTCCTAATCAAGGGCGATTACGCCTTCGGTTATCTCAAGGGTGAAAGCGGGGTGCACAGGCTGGTCAGGATATCCCCGTTCGACGCTAACAAGAGAAGGCATACTTCATTCGCGTCCGTGTTCGTTTCCCCGGAACTCGACGAGAACATAGAGATCGAGATAGAAGAGAAGGACCTCAGGGTGGATACTTACCGGGCGAGCGGGGCCGGCGGGCAGCACGTCAACAAGACGGATTCCGCGATAAGAATAACCCACTTCCCGACGGGGATAGTCGTCAGCTGTCAGAACGAGCGTTCTCAGCACCAGAACCGGGCGACTGCGATGAAGGTGCTGAAGGCCAGGCTCTACGAGCTCGAAAAGGAAAAGCAGAGGGAAAAACTAGACGAGATGCATGCTACGAAAAAAGAGATCGGCTGGGGCAGCCAGATCCGCTCCTACGTGCTGCATCCGTACAGGATGATAAAGGACCACAGGACCGGATTCGAGACCGGGAACGTGGAGCCCGTTTTAGACGGCGACCTGAGTGAATTCATAAAATCGTACCTTCTGATGCAGGCGGGGGAGAAATCAACATGATGCCCGCATGGAAAGAGCCCCAGAGAAGGGCGCGCCGGATGCTTTGATTCCGTATGCGGGGTGCTGTATTTATCAATCGATATCGCCTATAATTCAGTGAAGCCGGGGTATTTCGCGCGAGGTAAGAAATATTGAGAATCGGGATAATAGGAAAGGCCAACACAAAGAAGGCCTACGAGATAGCGAAAGATCTGAGCAAGTGGTTTAACACGAGGGGCGTCGAGGTGATATTCGAGCAGGAGATCGGGGAAAAAATCCGCCGCCGGAAATCAGTCCCCGCGGCCGAAATCCCGGAGCTCGTGGACATAATACTCGTGTTCGGAGGGGACGGGACGTTCCTCCGCGTGGCAAGGATCGCCTGCGAGCACGGGACGCCGATCCTGGGGATAAACCTGGGGGGACTCGGGTTTCTCACGGAGATTACTGTTGACGAGATATATCCGATGATGGAGAGGATTCTGAGCGGCGATTATGAAATCGAGGACCGTCAGATGCTCCGGACGACAGTCAGGAGGGGGAAGGCCGGCGCGAAGCATTATGAGGTCCTCAACGACGTGGTCATAAACAAAGAGGCCGTCGCCAGAATAATAGACCTGGAAATTTACATAGAGGGGTCGCACGTTACGACGTACAAGGCAGACGGCATTATACTCTCGACGCCTACAGGTTCCACCGCATATTCACTCTCCGCCGGAGGACCGATTGTCCACCCTGCCCTGCCGGTCACTATTATTACCCCGATATGTCCCCATACGCTGACAAACAGGCCGCTCGTGGTTTCCAACGAAATGAAGGTCGAAATAAAAATAACCACGCAGGAGCCCGACACTTACCTGACGCTCGACGGACAGATCGGGATCAGGCTCAGGACCGGGGACGTGATAGAGGTAAGGAAATCCGATAGCGTCGTAAAACTTATCAAATCCCCTTTCAGAGATTACTTCACTATTTTAAAGACGAAGCTCATGTGGGGAGAGAGATATGGCAAGATCAACGGATGAACAGTTCCTCCATGACTGGGTCATCAGGAAGGTGCACGAGAAGTATTCGAGGCTTTACAGCGAAGTGCGCATCAACCCCGGCGCAGAAACGAACTTCGATTACAAGGGAAAATATCCGGACATAGTCCTCGTAAATTACGGACAGGTCGTGCAGATAGTCGAAGTGGAAACAAGAGAGACGATTAATAGCGAGAGGATCCCTAAATGGAAAGCACTCTCCGAGCTTGGCGTGAAATTCACCCTCATGGTGCCGAAAGAGCTGCAGGGACACGCAAGGGACATATGCTGGAAGAGCGGGCTTGCCGCCAAGGTTAATCTCGGGGGCTTCGACGTTCTGATTAACACCTGATTCCGCCCCCCTAACCCTGCGCTCCGGTTTTCTTCACCGATATCGGGAAAACGATATTGAAAATGGTCCCGTTCTCGTTCCGGAAATCGACCATCCCCTTGAGCTGATCGGCGAGAGTGCAAACGAGCTGAAGACCGAGGGTATTCGTATTCCGGACGTCTATATCAGCGGGGAGTCCGACGCCGTTGTCTCTTACCGAGAGGGTAAGAATTCCCTCCGCATCCGAGTATATCTCCACCGACACTTTGTTCCTGGCTCTCCCGGACGGACTATCGCCGCCCGGATAATTGAAGGCGTGCTTGAGACAGTTCGAGAAGAGCTCGTTGATTATCAGCCCGCAGGGGATGGCCTGATCGACGTCGATCGAGATATCGTACGCATTTATCCGAACGTGTACGTTCTCCCCGAAATCCTTATAGACCCTGAGCAGGTTTCTGGTCAGGTCCGTGATATAGTCGAGCATCTTTATCTCGTCGATGTTCCTCGACTGGTAGAGCTTTTCGTGGATCAGGGCTATTGTGGATATCCTGCTCTGACTCTCATAGAAAAGGGCGAGTGATTCTTCGTCTTTCGCGTAATCGGACTGGAGGCTCAGCAGGCTCGATATGACCTGGAGGTTGTTCTTTACCCTGTGGTGAATCTCCCTCAGCAGGGACTCCTTGCGCACGAGCGATTCCTGAATCTGTTCGTCTGACTTTTTCCGCTCCGTGATATCGCGCGTATCGACTATCGCCCTGATCTCCCCCGTCGACGTTCTGAACGGCTTGCCGGTTGCTTCCAGCCAGCGCCACTCTCCGTTTTTGTGCCTGTACCTGTATACCGCTTTCCCGGCTTTCCCCGCCCGGAACCCCTGAATATAAGCCGACATCACAGCTGCCCGGTCGTCAGGGTGCATGAAATCGAACGAATTCTTGCCCAATAATTCTTCGGGTTCGTACCCCAATATCTCTTTATGGTTCGAGCTGACGTATAGAAAGCGTCCGTCAAACGATATCTCGACTATGAGGTCATGCGCATTCTCCACGAGCGTTCGGTATAACTCCTCTTTCTCCTTTAACATGTCTTCCGCTTGTTTACGCTCTATCATCGTGCTGATCCAGCGCCCCATGAGCTTTATAAAATCCCTGTCGCCTTGCGTGAAGGCCTCCGGTCTAGGGCACAAGCTTGAAAAATTGAGCGTCCCGAACACCCTGCCGTTGATCCTTAACTGAACCGCTATATAGCACTCGAGACGGAAG
>CADEFK010000040.1:0-15552 GCA_902826595.1 uncultured bacterium
ATCTCGGAAGGGCGGACCCCCTCCAAAAGGTCTCTTATCTCCTGGACATTGCCTTCGTTGAGACTCGTGGAAATTTTTTCGGCGAGTTCGGGTCTCGGCACGATTTTCTCCGCCCCGCAGGAATAGAGGGTTAGTGTATAGAAGAGGGAGTAAAAGTAAAGTAGAATGAAGCCTTGCCCGGAGCGAACCGGGAACATTCTATGGACGCGATTTGGAAGTTCACGAGCTTTATCAAGTTCGAGCATACGCTCTTTTCGCTTCCGCTAATTTTTGCGGGGGCTTTCCTTGCGTGGGGAGGCATGCCCGAGCCCCGATTGATCGTCCTGATAATACTGGCGGGCACGGGCGCGAGGACCGCGGCGCTCGCCCTTAACCGCATAATCGACAGAAAGCTGGACGGTCTCAACCCGAGGACCCGGGACAGAGAGCTGCCCTCTGGCAGGATAAGCCTCTTTTCCGCCCTCGGCATCACGGCCGCGGGTCTGGTCCTCTACTTCGTCTCCGCCTATTTAATATGCGAGCTCGCTCTCAAGCTCTCCCCTATACCTATCATCGTATTTATCGTTTATCCGCTCCTTAAGCGGTTTACCCCGCTGTGCCACTTCGGAGTCGGGCTCGGGCTGGCGCTCGCCCCTCTGGGCGGATGGGTCGCGGTCACGTGCTCCATGTCGGGAATGTTCCCCGGGGTCATGCTCGCCTTATTCACCTTCTTCTGGGTGTCGGGTTTCGATATCATATACGCCACCCTCGACGAGGAATCCGACAAGGAGAGCGGCGTACGCTCGATCGTCTCGGTTTACGGCAAGGATATGGGACTCTACGTAGCGGGACTCCTCCACTACGCTGCGTTTTTCTGCATAGCCTTCATCTACTTTTTCATGTTCAGGACTATCGCGGCCGGGGCGCTCCTCGCCGCCGTCGGTTTTCTGCTCTATCTGGAGCATAAAAAGTCGGAGAACGTCGACCTCGCTTTCTTCAAGATCAATATCGCGGTGGGCCTGGCGGTCTTCCTTTTTATCGTCTCTGGGATATACTTACCGTGATGCGGACTATAGTCGGATTTACGGGCGCTTCCGGGGTGGCGTACGGCGTCGATTTCCTCAGAAGGTGCCCCGAGGACAAGTTCCTGATAGCGAGCAAATGGGGAAAGAGGGTGCTCCACGAGGAGCTCGGTCTCAAGGTGGAGGAGCTCCGGCCCTGGGTCAGTGATATTTACAGCGACTCCGATCTGGCAGCCCCGTTTTCGTCGGGCAGCAACCACTTCGATTCGCTGGTCATAATTCCATGCTCGATTTCCACTCTTGCCAAGATAGCGAACGGCATCGGCGACACGCTCATCACCAGGATAGCGCAGGTTGCGCTTAAGGAGAGGAGGAGACTCGTCATAGCGTTGAGGGAGACGCCGCTTAGCTCGATTGCGCTCGAGAACGCGCTTAAGCTATCGCGGGAAGGGGCGATCATAATGCCTATAAGCCCGCCTCATTATTTAAAGGTAAACACCGTCAATGAACTGATCGAAGGCTATGTCGACAAGGTCCTGAATATTGTCGGGATCGCTACGGGGAACGGCTGGAAGCACGACGAGCTGGATTAGTCGAGGTCCCTGTCCGGGCTATTATTTAGGGGATTATTACCTTTCAAGAACCTCATAGATGACATTAAGACTGATCCGGCATTTTCTGCAATGAATATAAATAATATGATCGGGGTATTCAAAAATGCCGAAAAAGCAGTTCTATGACCTCCAGGAATACACAGGATACCTCGAAGCGATAGGCGACCTCGTGCGGGTAAAGGCGGAGGTCGATCCTATACTCGAAATCACAGAGATTTCCTCCCGCGTGATCAAGGAACGGGGCCCGGCCCTCATATTCGAGAACGTCAGGGGCGCGTCGCACCCGCTCGCGATTAACCTCTTCGGGACGGAAGAGAGGGTGGAGCTTGCGCTCGGCAGGAGGCCGAGGGACGTCGGGGAGGAGCTCGTCGAGCTCTTCCACAAGGTGAACCCCCCTTCGCTTAAATCCTTCTTCTCCGTACTGCCGAAAGCATACGATCTGCTGTCGATGAGGACAAAGGCTGTAAAATACGGCGCGTCTCAGGAGGTTGAGGAGCGCCCCGATCTCGCGAAGCTGCCTGTCATAAAGTGCTGGCCGCTCGACGGGGGGAGGTTCATCACCCTGGGGCTCGTCCTCACACAGGACCCCGTAACAAACAGAAGGAATCTCGGCATATACAGGCTCCAGGTATATGATGAAAAAACGACTGGCATGCACTGGCACCCCCACAAGGGCGGGGCCGCCCATTACCACGAAGCGGGGAAGCTCGCCAGGGATCTCGAAGCGGCTGTCGTACTCGGCGGAGACCCGAAGATGATATTCACCGCCATAGCCCCGCTGCCGGAGGGCATGGACGAGCTTGCCTTTGCAAGCTATCTGAGGGGCAGGCCCATACCTATGGTCAAGGGCAGGGGCATATCCCTCGCCGTACCAGCCAACGCCGAATTTATCATCGAAGGCGTCGTCCCGCAGAACGAGCTACGGGTCGAAGGCCCGTTCGGAGACCACTTCGGGCATTATTCCATGGAAGCCGATTTCCCCGTATTTCACGTGAGCGGGATAACGCACAGGCTGAATCCCATTTTCCCCGCGACAGTCGTGGGGAAGCCGCCCAAAGAGGACGTATTCCTGGGCATGGCCGCGGGCGACATGTTCTCTCCCCTTGTTAGGATAATCCACCCGGAGGTGAAGGACATGTGGGCCTATCCCGAGGCCGGGTTCCATAACCTGCTCGTCGTCTCAGTCGACGAGCGGTATCCTAAAAACGGCATCAAGGCGATGCTCGCGCTCTGGGGCACGGGCCAGCTGCTTCTGACGAAGGTCATGATCACTGTCTCGAGCGACGTCAATCCCCGCGACTGGAACGCGGTTCTCACCGAGATAGGAGAGAACTTCGACCCGGACGAGGACTTCCTCATGATCCCCTGGGCCCCGCTCGACACGCTCGACTTCACGAGCGGCAAGCTAAACGTGGGAAGCAAGATGGGAATAAACGCGGTGCGCGGGAATGCGGGCGGCAGGAATAAGCGAAAGATCCCCGGGCGCGTGCCCGACCCCAGGGAAAAGCACAATGAAATAACTGACTGGAGGCTCCTGCCTGGCGGCATTCTGGCGATAAAGCTCGAAAAGAACCCCAAGGAAATGCTGAGGAAGATGTTCGGGACCCCCGGGTATGAAGACGTTAGGATAATCGCGGCCGTGAGCCCGGATATAGACGTTCACGACGACACGGAGCTCATCTGGGGCATATTCACGAGGTTCGACCCTTATCTCGACGTGATATTCGAGCGGACGGAGCTCAGGGGCTCGGCGGTCGTATACGGCGGCAGGATGGGGATAGATGCAACCACAAAAAGCTGGTATCCTCTTGTAATCGAAATGTCGGAAGACGTGAGGGACAAGGTAACCGAAAGATGGAAAGAATACTGGATGAAGTAGAAAAGCTCTGTTTCGACAAGTCGCTGTTTCCGATAATAGACAAGGTCGGCGAGGGCGAGCGTCTCTCGTTTGAAGACGGTCTCACCGTAATGAACACCGCCGATCTCAACACCGTCGGCATGCTCGCCGATTACGTCAAGAGGAAGAGGGCCGGGGACAAGGTCTATTTCGTGGTTAACAGGCACGTGAACCCCACGAACATATGCGCGATATCGTGCAAGTTCTGCGCCTTCGGCACTACCAAGAAATCGGCCAATGCATACGAGCTCTCCCACGAGCAGATACTCTCGCTCCTAGACGACGACATACGCGAGGTGCACATCGTGGGCGGCCTCCACCCCGATTGGAAGTTCCAGAATTATCTCGACATCGTAAAGCTCGTCAAAGAAAACTATCCGAAGACGCACGTCAAGGCCTTCACTGCCGTGGAGATAGACTGGTTTACGGAGATAAGCGGAATGGGTCTCGAAGAGGTGCTCGAGACGCTGAGGGAAGCCGGTGTCGACGCGCTCACGGGCGGCGGGGCCGAGATTCTCCACCCCGATATCAGGAAGAAGATATGCGCACCCAAGACCGTCGCCACGCGCTGGGAGGAGATACACGCGCTTGCGCACAGGATGGGGATACCGACAAACGCGACAATCCTCTACGGGCACATAGAAGAGCCTTTCCACATAGTCGACCATTACGAGAGGCTTAGAAAAATAGAAGACGAATCGCCCGGGTTCTTCGCGTTTATACCCGTGCTTTTCCAGCCCGAGAACACGGGGCTCAAGAAGCAGGTGAAATTCGTCCCCGCTTCCTACGACCTGAAAATACACGCTCTTGCGAGGCTATATCTCGACAACTTCCCCCACATCAAATCCTACTGGATAACGCTAGGGGAGAAGATGGCGCAGGTCGCGCTCCATTACGGGTGCAGCGACGCTGACGGCACTATCATGCGTGAGAAGATTATCCACGACGCGGGCGCGCCGTCCGAGCTCGGGCACACGCGCGACTTCATGGTGAACATGATAAAGAACGCGGGATTCATACCTGTTGAGCGCGACGCGCTCTATAATGAAGTCATGGTTTATAATTAGCCCGTTCCAAAGCGCGTTTTGTCTTTTATCTCCATTTCCCACTTTGTTCGCAGAGGAACGAAGAATAACAAATAATTGTAGGAGCGGCTTCCAGCCGCGATCGATTTAAATTAGATGACGAGATTCCCGATTAAAGCACTCGGGAATGACAGAACAAATAATACGTCATTCGATTCTTCGACATCTCTCGGGACTGGCTCCTGCTCAGGAAAAACGGATTAGTTTGCCGCGGCTGGAAGCCGCTCCTACAGACAGGATGCAGGATACATGATGCAGGACCTCATCTTTTAACTCTCCTTCCCCCCACAATATAAAATTAACACTTGCAAACGCGCTCGTTTTAATTAATCCTTTTACATATCGCAGGGGGTGCAAGAATATGAGAAATAAAACTTCCCTTCTTTCCTCATACGCAATCTTAGTAATCTTGTTAGTGACTGGACTATTCTATATAGGCAATCAGCCTGCCGAATCACAGCAGCCTCAGGGCGTGAGCTTCGTGAATTCCGGATTCGATCCCGACTCGTATACTTTCGAGGAATTGACGCCGTTATCCGGCATAGTGGTCGCCATGGCTAATTGCGGGAACGATACGTGCTCTGACAGCCAGTGCTGCTGCCTCAATACCGACACCGGCGCGCAGTGCTGCAGACCCAACAGCGCCGGCAACTGCGTCCAGTCCTGCAAAAAAAGCAGCCCCTGTTAGTCCGAGAAGCAAAGCGGCATTTATTCATAGTTAAAATAGGCGGCAGTACTAATATTGGGTTATCCATGTCTTTAGTAATGGCTATGCAGTTCGGAGATCGTACGTGCACCCTCTCGGATTCGATGATTTCCGATACAAACACAACCGATGATAATGTCATCCCCGGACAGCTCAAAACGATAGTCCTCAATAATGAGGTGGCTGTCTCGTACTCGGGTTCGGCTAATAAAGCGATATCCAGAATCCGGGAGATACGGACGGATTTATCGAAGAGGATATATTTCGAAGAAATCCTGGAATCCCTCGGCGAGTTCACAGCGGACGAGAATGGAGAAGTCGGTTTTATCGTCTCCTCGCATATGGGCATACCCAAGCTGTATAAAATCGCGGACGGGCAGATTCACTACGGGCTCGACACGTATTGGCTCGGCAATGAGGATGCAGCGGCGTGTGTGCTCGAGGTACTCGAGAAAGACGACCGGGTTATCGGCGAGCTGCCGAATAATATGACGCTTGAGGAATGCAAGCTCAGGGACGCATTTAAAAACGCGGTGTACGAGAGGGATCTGCCCTATGCCGGGGGGCTGGTATTCGACTGTGTAGGGACGCCCCGGGGCTATCGTTATAACAATCACGCCACGGTGTATGCCGGGGACCGGATGTCTCTCGACATTGCTTTCGATAATACGGCTCAGCTGGCTCATGAGAATCAGAGCCCGGAGGGCTATTCGCTGAGCCTGGTTTCGCCGAATGAGCGGAGCCTGGCCGTTACCGGGGCGTTCTTTGAACAGAGCAATATGGGTTTCATCTATTCCCCTCTCGACCCCGACCTCGATCTAAATGTGGAGGAGCTGCTCGGCAAGCCCGAAGCTATTTATCCGGTGACTCTCAAAGGATTCGTCAACGAGGTAGAGAAATACGCATCGAGACTGGAGACGTATTTGGGCGGATAGACGTTGTTAAAGTCGAAAGCCAGACATCCGGGACTGATCGCCGTCTAATCATTCGCGTTCACTCTCGTAGCGTCAAGCTATACATGTCAAATGTCGAAATAAAGAAAAACATTTCAGTTTCATTTCAAGATGGAAGCTTTCTTAAGGGTCTGTTAAATTTTCCCAAAATCCAGAATTCCCCTCTTGAAATGTGAGAATTAACCCTTATTATATTTTTGATAAACTTTTTTCCGTGAATGGGGTGAAATAAATGATTAATACCGACAACTTAAGTTATACGGGCACCAAGTTCTCAAGGAGCTTTTACGTGGGGCAGATAAAAAAGGCCACGCTCAACAAGCCCGTGGACGACTTAAACGAGAGGGAGCAGCATCAGTTCACCTGCCTTTCAGAGCAGATGAAATGGGGCAAGGAAAACGGCTACAACCTCGTGCTGACCCGCGACAGCGACCAGATCGACTGCTGGATGATAAGGGACAATTCCATGGACGACCTCAACCCGCTCTTCAAAAAGACGATCCTCCAGGTTTTCTGATACTTCCTAACAGCCAAAAGATAAAGACGATTTTTGTGAGATAAGGCTAAAGCCTTTCGGGCGAAGCCGCCGCCGGATTTCGCGTGAGCCGATTTTGGCTTACGCTTTTCTAAATCCCGAAATAGTGTTAATATGTTGGATAGTTTACAGAGATGCGCGACGGAGCGATTTATGAGCGAGTATGACGCAATTGTCGAAAAATTGAGGATCAAGAAAACGGAGCTCGAAAACAGACTCGGCAAGGTCGCGTCCTCCATGAGAAAGACCTATGCCAAGGACTGGGAAGAGCAGTCTATAGAGCGTGAGAACGACGAAGTGGTAGAGGCCCTCGACGAGAGCATCCGCACGGAGCTTAACCTCGTTAACACCGCACTCGCGCGCGTGGATAGGGGCGAGTACGGAATATGCGCCGTCTGCGACGAACCGATCCCCGTGGCGCGCCTCGAAGCGCTCCCCTACACGGACCGCTGCGTGAGCTGTGCGAGCGAATCCGAGTAGTTTTATACCCCTTCGAAAAAACCGTTTTATCACTTATTACGTATGTTTATCCCCCATATTGTTAAGCTACGGTTAACTTTTTTGACTTGAAAATGCTTTCGGTTTATAAAATTCACTGAATATCGCTCAGTCGATTTCTCTCCTATAGGCGGAGGCATAGCTATATGAATATGAAGGTCATAAGGGAAGACGACGAATTGACTCACATAAAACTTTCCGGAAGGGTCGATCTGGAGGGCATAGGGGACCTCGACTTGGAGTTTACGAGGCATACTGTCACCCGCAGGAAACCGACGCTCGTGGATATATCCGATGTCGATTATATCGCCTCCATAGGTCTCAGGATGCTCGTGACCGCTGCCAAGGTGCTCAACAAGTTCGGCGCCCGGCTCGTCCTTCTGAACCCCCATCCGGACGTCGAGGACGTGCTCAGGACTGCGGGCTTCGACAAAGTAATGCCTATCGAACACGATTACGAGAGGGCGCTCGAGACCCTGAAAACGGCAGCCTGACCCGCGGTGAAATCAATCGAACCGTTTCTCCGGATAAAAACAGCGGCTAGTCGAGGAATTCATAGGATGCGGAGCGTGCCCGGCGTTCCATTACATTTCGGACCGGTGCTCTACTATGGAAAATCAAATTTCAGACGACCCGGCAGCGGTGACTGACAATGTGCCCGCGACCATACTCGTCGCAGACGATGACCCTGATCTGGAGCTCCTCGTTACTCAGAAGTTCAGGCGTCAGATAAGGAACGGCGAGTTCCATTTCATATGCGTCCGGAGCGGGGAGGACGCGCTCGAAAAACTCAAAAAGCATGACATCGACGTACTGGTCACCGACATAAAGCTTCCGGGAATAGACGGACTATCTCTATTATCGAGGCTCAAGTCCGAATACCCCCTTATCAGGTCGGTTATCATCTCGTCCTACGGGAACATGAGGACGATCAGGAGGGCGCTCAACCTTGGCGCGTTCGATTTCCTCACCAAGCCGATAGACTTCGACGACCTTGGCATCACCATTACGAAAACGATCGAAGAGGCCCTCGCCCTCAAGCAGGCCGTGAAAGACAGGGAGCACCTCGCCGCATTACACCGTGAGCTGGACATCGCCCGCAGGATACAGCTCTCCATGATCCCGGGCATATTCCCGGCGTTCCCGGAAAGGAGCGAATTCGAGATATTCGGCGAGATAATTACAGCCCGCAACGTGGGCGGCGACTTCTATGATTTCTGCATGATCGACGACGACAGGCTCTATTTTGCGATCGGAGACGCGTCGGGCAAGGGGGTGCCGGCGGCCCTTTTCATGGCGGTCACGAGGACCATGGTCAAGGCGGACGCGGTGAAGGGTCTCCCGCCGGACAGGTGCCTTTCCGAAGCGAACAAGATACTCTGCATGGAGAACGAGTTCTCTATGTTCATCACCGTATTTACGGGAGTCCTGAATACGAGGACGGGTGAAATCGTATATTGCAACGGCGGGCACAAGCTTCCTTTCATTATCCGCGCCGGGAGCGGGCCTGAGCTGCTCGATAACACGGAGGGTATTGCGCTCGGCGTTATCGGAGGAGATTCGCTCTACGGTCTCGGTAATGTGAAGCTCGAGCCGGGGGACGGTATCATACTCTACAGCGACGGCGTGACTGAGGCGATGGATAAGGGCGGGCATCTATTCGCCGACAAGAGGCTCGGGGATTTGCTTGCGGACGACAGTTTTGAAAACCCCCGTGATACGGTCGGGAGGATATTGAGGGACGTGGAGGAATTTTCCCGCGGGGTACACCTGAAAGACGATATTGCGCTGCTCGCGATAAGATATAATAAGTCATGAGTTACGATCTCTCGATCCAGCTCAAGAACCGGTTCAGTGAATTATCTCACCTTAAAGACGCGCTGCATAAATACTGCGAGTTCAGGGAGCTGCCCTCAAATTTAGTCTTCGCCATTACCCTCTCGCTTGACGAGGTAATAACGAACGTCATCTCATACGGGTACGACGACCACGAAGAGCACCTTATAATCGTGACGCTGCGGTCGGGGAAGGGAGTGATCGAAATATCGGTTGAAGACGACGGGAAGCCGTTTAATCCCCTTGAGTTCGAGACCCCCGATCTCAAATGCCCGATCGACGAAAGGCCCATAGGCGGGCTCGGCATCTATCTGGTCAAGACTTATATGAACGAGCTTGAATACAAGAGGGTGGGGGGAAAGAACCGGCTCATGATGAGGAAAATCTACTGATCCGCCTGATTTTAAAATTCCGGTGTTCGGCCTCTTCCACTCGACACTCGAATTGCTTACGGTGTCCGTGAGGGTCATCTCCCCGGTGGGAAGACTGCCTGGTGGATCAGCCGCTGAATTCAAGCCTGTAGTCTCTTTCATGGGCCGCGTTAGGCGAATCGAGACCGTCTACCGGGTACGACCTTTCCGACGGCATTTCCTTTCCCGGCGTAAGCTCCTTGCTCTCGAACGTCATCTCTATTGTCGCGGGTATTCCCCGCTCGTCCGTGCCGTTGAAATTATTAACGTGAACGTGAACGATATGGAAGTGTTCCCCGAGGTCGCCGACATGGCGCCTGACAGTATCCATCATTGTGGCAAGATGATGAAACTCGACGGTTATCCCGGTTAATCTCTCATAATAGTCCTTGATTCCGTGAATCGCGCGGTATTCATATCCTTCTATATCCATTTTAAGAAAGACCCTGTCCCGAGCCGGAATCCTGGAAAACATTTTCCTGAAATCAGTGTAGTGCTCCGGGTCGTCTCCGATTTTTTCCACGAAATGCTTTCTCTTTCCGTAGAAAAAGATTCTGTATTGCAGCGGCAGCAAAATGTTTGTCGCATAGGCTGCTCCTGCGTCGCCGGCGTGCGGGCTCAGGAGGAGTCGTCTCATGTCTCGTATAGCGTATCTGGTGAACCGGCCCAGGCCTATGGTGTGGTCGTAGCAGTGAACGGGGATGCCTTTTCGCTTATAAAAATCCGCCTCGAATGTCCAATCTGCTCCGATACCCAGACTTACGAGGAAATCCGTATGCTCGATAATATTTTTCGTTACGATATACCCTCCGTCATGCTTCGACCCCAGCCTTACCAGGTCATCGCGGTGCATGGGTTTCCACGCGGAAGGAAGATAGGCAATTGTCGGTTGCTCTGAAGTATTCTCATTCATGATTGAACGCCACACGTGCATTATACTCTCTCGATGGCCGGGGAGTAAATTCCCGGCGGTGGAAGTCTGTATCACCGGCAAAAGCCTGTAAATGTTACCGGCCGTCTCTATAGTTGAGGAGTAAATTCCTGACTACGTCGAACGAATTCCTGGCGACGACAGGAAGAAATTTATTGAAGTCGGAAGCCGCGGTTCCGTCGGCCCTGTCGGAGACCGTCCTGACTATAATGAACGGAATCTTGTTGAGGGTGCACACCTGGGCAATCGAGCCGCCCTCCATTTCGATCGCGTCCCCGTGAAGCTCGTCTGTCAAGTATTTGTGCTCGTTCATCTCTTTCTTTGTGATAAACTGGTCGCCCGTGAGAATCCTGCCCGCGATTATTTTCTTACTTCCCAGTTTCGTACATTGCGCGATTTCGAGCAGCTTCTCGTCGGCCTTGAATTCCCTGAGCTCGGTATAGGGTATGGTCCCCCGCATAAATCCAAGCGCCTGGACGTCGACGTCGTGCTGAATACAGGTTTTGCTCAAAACGACGTCGCCGATGTCGAGCTCGCTGTTAAGAGCCCCGGCTACCCCCGTGAAAACGACGGCGACCGGGCCGTAAATATCTATGAGCCTCTCGCAGACCATCGCGGCGAAGACTTTGCCCACGCCGGACTTTACGATGACTGTACTTTTACCGAACAAACCGGCCTCGTGGAATGTAATCCCGTTCCAATCCGTCGTTCTTTCCGGCTCTGAGTTCTTGAGATACTGAGCGATCTCGGCATCCATAGACCCGATAATGCCGATTGTCTTTTTATGTCTGCCCATGAATATTTATTGAACGCCTGTATGCCTGATTGAGGATTGTGCAGGTTACTCGGGGCTGATTTCGTACCAGATGTTCTTCTGATACCCCTGCTTATCGACTTCCGCGAACTGCTTTCCGGCAACAGGAGTTGTGCCGTCGCACTTCCATTCATAAACGGTGGAATGACCCGTTACATACATCGGAATAAAATCGGAGCCGGAATTCTCCTTGCAGTAATCCTTCATCCCCTGTGTCGGCTCTTTGCTCATGTCCGCCTTTTCATCGCAGGGCAGATTCGCCCCTACATTGCATGCGTAGACTTCACCGTCCATACAGCGCCAGTAAGTTCCCTGCACGAAGGTGTCGAGCGGGGCGGAGTCGGGCGAGCCCCAGGCCTTTTTGAGCGCCTTCGCTATGGATTCGGGCACCGGGGGGCCTGTGTATTCCTTACCCGGGGAATCGACCGTGCCTGCCGCCTTGCAGTATGCGAACGGGCTGTCATACGTTTTTCCGGCAGCAGAGCCTGCCTCGCCTGCGCCGCAGGAAAGCGCGGTCAGTATGAGCACGGCAGGTAACGTAAGAAGTGACAATATGGAATGAGTCCTCATTTTCGTCTCCTTGATTCTTGGTGAACCAGCCCTAATTGTCTGGTTAAACCCTATCAGCAATTATAACGCAACCGGTTAAATTTACTAAATCGAAGTTCTCATAATCCGCGCCTGTGCTGATGGTTTGGAAGCTTGCCCTGACCGGCGCGACGAGAACCCTCGACTAGGACCATCCACTATCAATTGTTTCCATCCCGGCGCGGAGCGGGGTAGAATCAAATAAATGCACACCCGGGCGGCGATGTCTTGATCGATACGATTCCACTCAGCTGGCTCAGGAGCGGCATTGCTCATCCTAGATTTAAATCCGTAAGGCTGCCTCTTTCGGGTCTCACATGGGTTCATTCAGCCGAGATTCCGCTAAATCTCACTTTCGAGGAGGTTTATCCATGTCTCGTCGACGGGTTCGGCGAAGGAATCCTTATTCGAGGATGCGGGAGTGAAATCGCCCGTTTCCTCGCCGGAAAGGGTTTCGTGGCTTTAAGGACAGGAGCTGAGGCCCTGATAGATTTGGGGAGCGGCACCAGAGCGGTTTCTTCGGCACTGCGTATATCCGGGAGAGCCGGGCGGCGGGGCAGTGTGGAGGAGTTGCCGTTTACAGAAGCCTCTCTGGAAAGGTTCTCCCGATTGAAGTCGGCTTCAGCCCACGGCACGAAGCCACAGCTCCGTTACCTTTACCGTACGGCGCTCGATCCCCTGACGAGGTGCTTCGTCTACCGCACGCCCGGTGACAGGTGGCTCGGGGCGGTTACAGTCTCGATGACTGCCCGGTCCCTGGCGCATACGGAAACGATATTGAGGGATAAGGAGGCTCCGCCCGGCGTTATGGAGGCCTTATTTGCAGGAATAATGGATATATTGAGAGAAGAGGGCCTCATGGGATTCAGCCTGGGCGAGGTTCCGTTCGTTTCCTGCAGCGTTTCGGCGGATATTGCATCCACTGCCGGGCGGGATCTTAAAGAGAGGTTTCTTTACGGTACGGGGTATCTGCTCAAATACGCCTACAATTACGATAATCTCTACAGGTTTAAAAACAAGTTTCGTCCCGTCTGGAGACCCGTTTACGTTTGCGCGCCTGAGATGCCGTGGACGGCCCTCGCCGATATGTTTGTAGAGTCGGGGTTCTTCGCCCTTTCCGGGTCGGCGTTGAAATCACTGGCAAGAAACCGCGCAAATACACTCTTTCAGTTTTTGTCTTGATCCATACATTCCAAGTACCGGAATTTGTACGGTATGGAAATATACGGTTGCCTTGAATGACGGGATGGATGATGAGATATCGATTATTGACAGCGCTAAATGAAGATAGCACTTATGAAAAAACAGGCTTGGCTTGAATTTGGTTGGGTTGGAAGAGGGTGTTCAAACCAAGCCTTGTTCTTGTTTAGCTTTAATATTAGCAAGTTGACTAGGGGTATTCAAGCAGTTCTTTAAGAATAGTTGTAAAATGCAATAAACACAGTGTATTAGGTGTCCGGAAACGTTACATCCAATTCAGCCATTTCCAGTTATTTTAGCATCACTTAAGGGTCTGAATCATGTCATTCTAATTGATTCGGTCCTATTCTTAAGAAGTTCTATTAACTTGAAACGTGTACCTGAAGTCATGTTTTAGATATGAAAGTACCGGGTTAGATTTGCCGGCAAGAGCTCACCGCAGGCGATTGATGCTACACGATAAAATATGAGTGTCATGTAAATTCCTAATGCATTGATTACCCGGACGCCGTTCGGGCCGGAGTTTGCCGGGAAAGATCCTGATTGACGGGCACAGTAGTAAGAATGTCCCGGAGCGGGAAGGATCAAACCATTCATCGTTTTTAAGACGTAAACGGTTTCGCAGGGTTGTGTATAATATTGTCTTCCGCAGGGAATCGATTCTTAATTTATGATCCAGGTCATATACATATCATACGTGCTGCTCGTGATATTTCTCAGCCTCGTTCCCCAGCCGGCCGGAGCCGGGGGGAGCAATCTGGATAAGATCGTCCATGCGTGCCTGTACGGCATAATGGGTGTCCTGGCCTATATCGCATTCGATACACTGGGCAAAAGGATTATTATTTTCATATTCATGTTTTTACTGGGTGTGTTACTTGAGCTTCTTCAGACATATATTCCCGGAAGAGACGCCTCTTTGCACGATGCCCTTGCAAACGCGACGGGGCTCGCCTTGAGCTTTCTACTGTGCTGGTTATACGCAATAATCCCGAACAGCCCGCGGACCGGAGCGGACAGGACGCGAGAATGACGAAGCGAAGCACCGCTGCCGGTAAGAACCGGGTGTTAAATCCGAGGATAATCGTTACGGGTCCGGCTAATAAGGGTTGCCGGGTTGATATGTTCCGTTAATTATCGGGATACATTCATCGGGAAGCCTGGCATGAGCCGCCTTCCCGCTCCTCGGCTGTGATTTTATTCTTCCATCGGGCCTGAACCACCCGGCGAGGTCGCTCCCGCACCCGTCATCGAACATATTGATCGGCTCCTGCGTTTCACATAGCAGGGTCCCGGGCGGGCACTTAAGCCGCACGTGGAAATGCCCGTCGTGCCCGTACCAGGGCCTGACCTTGCCGAGCCACTTCTCGCCCGGATGGGTTTGACAGAGCCTCTTCTTGATAATCGGGTTGACGAATATGCGATCGACCCTCTTGTCCGAAGCGGCGATTTTTAGTATCTCCTCGATCTTTACGTCCCATTTAAAATCGTCTATTCCTGTCTGCTCGTAGTTGAGAACGGATTGCGGGAATATGTGCATCCTCTCGGTAATCGTGAGCTGCCTCCTGAGCGCTATAGGGTGCTGCCAGTATAGTATATCGGCGTCGAGCCCGGTCTGGTGGCTGCTGTGCTCATCATACATTGGCCCCCCGGCCCTCTGTGCGACGTCCCCTATGAGGAGGATGCCGCTTAACTCTTCACTCACGTCCTTCGCGAGCGAGGTGATGTAGTCGATCATCTCCGGATTGGCGTAATATCTCCCCCTGTTGAGCCTTATGACCTGGAACCCTTCCCCGCTCGCCGGTATAGGGGCGGCATTTCTGATGCACCCGGCGGTATATGAGCCGATCGATTCCGTGACCGCAGGCTCCGCGGCTATCGAGCCGTCTATATACGAGACTGAGAGTATCGATAATAAGATAAGAAAGAGGCTTGAATTCGAATGCCTTGCCATATTCACAATCAACGACGCGCCTGCGGGCCCGTTACCACCTGATGGGGTTTCGCGGCTCGATCGCGGATATATCGACGGAATTATACACGAATCGGAGGAGTCATAAAGGGTATCGATGAGCGAGCCCTCGAATGCCGTGTGCATTCCGCTTCCCGGACAAATAATCAACTAAACGGTTGACAAATAATCGACCCCCGGATATAATCAACTACATGGTTGATTATCAAGTAAAAAATCTGGATTCGATCTTTCATGCTCTCGCGAACTCCACGCGGAGGGGTATTGTGATGCAGCTCGCCAAAAAAGACCTGACCGTTAACGAGCTTGCGGAAAAATACGAGATGTCTCTTCAGGCGGTATCCAAGCACATCCAGGTGCTGGTTAAATCGGGGCTGGTGGTTCAGGAGAAAGAGGGCCGTATCAAACACTGCCGCGCCAACATTGAACCGCTCGACCGCGTTTCGGAGCTGATTAAGGAATATAGCCGTTTCTGGGGTGATAGGCTCGATGCTCTGGATAAATATTTTGAA
>CADEFK010000040.1:15652-18781 GCA_902826595.1 uncultured bacterium
AATGAAAAACCGTAGCCTGGAGCACAAAATAGTTTCTCCGGAGGAGTGGACCGCGGCCAGAAAAGAGCTTCTAGGGAAGGAGAAGGAGTTCACACGGCTGCGCGACCGTTTGAGCGCCGAGCGGCGCGCGCTGCCCTGGGAAAGGGTGGAAAAAAATTACGTTTTCGAAGGGACTCGCGGAAAAGAGACCCTGGCCGGCCTTTTCGGCGGTAAAAGCCAGCTGATAGTCTACCACTTCATGTTCGGTCCGGGGTGGGATGAGGGCTGCAAGAGCTGTTCGTTCGTGGCTGACCACTTCGACGGCATGGCGGCGCATCTGAACGCGCGGGACGTATCGATGGCCGTCGTGTCGAGAGCGCCGCTCGAGAAGCTGCTGGCCTTCAAGAAGCGCATGGGCTGGCGCTTCAAGTGGGTGTCATCCTACGGGAGCGACTTCAACTTCGACTATCATGTCTCGTTCACCGAGGATGAATTGAAGAAGGGAAAGGTGTATTACAACTTCGAGATGAGGGAATTCACGAGTGAGGAAGCCCCCGGTTTGAGCGTTTTCTACAAGAACGGGAATGGCGACGTCTTCCATACGTACTCCAGTTACACGAGAGGGCTCGACATTCTGATTGGCACTTACAACTATCTCGATTTAGTGCCCAAGGGCCGTGACGAAGACTCTATGTCTTACACTATGGAATGGGTGCGGCATCACGATCGGTATGACGAGGGCCAATTCGTTGACCTGAAAGTCGGATCCGCCGCTGTTAAAGGTCCGAACCCCGCAACCCGTTCGAAGGAGGGCTGATAATGAGCTTTCATCGCTGCTGCGGAACCGCGTCAAGACCCGTTGATCGCGAGGGGTCTGAATCAGAGATTGCTGACGGAGCACATCGCATGCATAAGTACATGCGGCAAATTCCGAGAGTCGCCGGATGGCTCGTCCCGGGCACCGTGCTGCTGCTACTGCCGAAATGCCCGGTATGCTTCGCTGCGTACGTCGCGATCGGAACCGGGATCGGGATTTCGGTTCCGGCTGCGGGGCACCTGCGGACACTGCTCATGATCCTGTGCGTGGGGTCGTTATTATATCTTGCAACAAGACTCGCACACGATTTCATCCTGCGGAGGTACATGGCGAAATGAGCGAAAATCAAGTCGTGGTGAAAAAGGTTATAAAAGCAAGTCCTGAAGAGGTATACGAAGCGTTTACCGACCCTCGCATTATGTCCAGGTGGTTCTACCCATTTGACGGCGGGAGGGTGGAGGTGACGAATACCCTTGAGGTCGGAGGGGCGTACAGCATTGTTATGTTCGAGCCCGAGGGCGGCAAATACGAACACACCGGCGAGTACAGGGAATTAAGAGCACCTGAACGCCTGGTATTCACTTGGAACTCAGAGCTTGTTCAGGGAACTGTAGTAACCGTTACGTTGGCGGATGTAGAAGGAGGCACAGAAGTCACCGTTACTCACGACTTTCTTGCCATCGAAAAAATCCGGGAGGATCACAGGATGGGATGGACTGGCTGTCTCAATAATCTCGACAAATTATTTGCATGAAGAATCTCTAATTCTGTTATCATGTATGGTGTAAGTACATCTATTAAGGAGGTTTCAAATGAGATACTTGTCAGGTATTGCGATATTAACAGTTTTACTCTTTTCGTCAGTGGTAATTTCAGCGTATGCGGACCCGCCGAATGATAAGGGCGATCACCACATGGGACCCGTGACAGGCTCCAAAGAGCTCGAAAAATTAAAGACACTGGCCGGTACATGGCGGGGGACAACTGTAATGGAAGGCAAGGAGATGCCGGTCACGGTTACGTACAAGACATCATCCAACGGCAGCATCGTGGTCGAGACGCTCTTCCCCGGGACCCCGCACGAGATGGTTTCGGTCTATTACGACCAGAACGGCAAGCTCGGCATGACGCACTACTGCGCTCTGAACAATCAGCCTCATATGACAATGGATAAATCCTCGGATAGTGAAATTGACCTCGTTTTCGCAAACGGGACTAATCTCGACCCGGCGAAAGGCTTATACATGCACGACGTGAGCTTCGATTTCAAAGACGATAACAGCATGGTGCAGAAGTGGACTTTATTCGAGAACGGCAAGGAAAAAGACGTAAGCACTTTCACATTTACACGGGCGAAGCAGTAGTACTGCCGCATGCTTGAGCTGATCCGGTCGATTTACTCGATGAAAGCCCCGCGCTTTAACGGCGGTTAGGGCGCGGGCATGAACATCCGACCATCAGTTTTGTTTCTCCGGTGATCTGAAAATTTGTTTTTGCATCTTTTATTCTCTTACTACCTGTCTATATTCTTTAATCGTTGCTTATATTCTTTTGTTTTCTGCCCATTCCGTGGTAATCTTGAAATTTTTTAAGATGAGTCGAGAGAATAGGACCGGAGGGAAACTATGAGCGCTCTATTTCGTGCTGCCGTTTTTATCATCCTCGCCACTGCTTTAATAGGCGGATGTGAGAACGGCTCTAATTCCGCAGAAGACGATACCCCCGTACCCACGATCGATAACCCCGGCGTGCTTACCGCGCTTGTCTGGTCTGTGATCGCGACGCCGGTTTACCCTGTCATGGGGTCTGACGGTCTCATTCATCTGGCTTACGAAATCCAGTTCGCGAACGTAACGGGATCGGCGGTAACGGTAAGAATCGACTCCGTCGAGGTCGTCGATCCGACAAACGACAATAGCGTAATTTCAGTCAACGTCATCGCGCTCGACGGGACGAATATAACTTACAAAGTCAGAAACTACGACGTGCCTATAAGCTTCGGCGCGAATAATTACTCCAATATCCTGGGCCCCGGCCAGCTCGGCGTCATGTATATGGACGTAACATTCGAAAGCGAAGCCGATGTCCCGCAGTTCCTGGGACACCGCGTAACTACATCCGTGCCCGAGAATGAGGCGATTCAGCCCGTAACAACAATCGGCGGGTACACCGAGGTGAGTGTCAGGAAACCGATCTCCCTTGGCTCTCCCCTTAAAGGCGACCGCTGGATCGATGGCGACGGCTGCTGCACGATAATCGGACCCCACCGTTTTGTAATCAACCCTGTCGATGGGAAATTGAGATTGGCCGAACGGTTCGCCATAGATTTCGTT